>CAJULH010000042.1 GCA_910587175.1 Candidatus Gastranaerophilales bacterium
TTCTTTTCATCTTTAAACATATTTCCCCTTTTTCAAAAAATAATGTATAATCTAACTTAATTATATTAGATAATTGAAATTATGGCAAAAAAAGTTCTTATAATCGATGACAGTATTACTCAGTTAAGCAGTTTAAAAATATTTTTTAAACGTGCAGGCTTTGATGTAGAAACAGCACAAAACGGAGTTGAAGGGTTTGTAAAAGTTTATAAAACTACTCCGGATTTAATAATATCAGATGTGCTTATGCCGCATTTAGGCGGTTTTCAACTGTGCCGGCTTTTAAAAAGCAACCCTGAAACAAAACAGATACCAATAATTGTGCTTACAGTGCTTGATAAAAAACTTGATAAATTCTGGGCATCACAGTCAGGTGCAGACAGATTTATACAAAAAGATTCGGATTTTAAAAATATAATTCAAATAGCAGAAGAAATTTGCGAAGAACACCCTGTAAGCCAAAGATATAAAGATACCCTGAAAACTTTTGAATTTGACGAAGAAGGCATAATTCCGCAGATTAATAAAATTTTGGATGATGCTTTGATGAAATCCACAATTACAAACAAATTCAGGGACTTAACAGACTACACAAGTGATGATAAGGTTATTGCAGACAAAATATTCAAGATTCTGTCTACAATTATTGAATATGAAGCTGCCTGCATATATTTCCATTCGCCTGATTATTCAATTAAAAAAAGACTTATTTTTGATACCCAAAACTGCAAATTAAAAGATACGGTGTTTTTGGATATCTGGAGACAAATTTTGCCGGATTGCGTAGACCAGTTTGAAATTGAAACCGTAAGTACCAATGAAAGCGAAAACATTGTTGAAGATGCAGATGAGTTTCAATCCAGAAAAGAGTTTGATTTTTATTATGAAAATAACCTTATAGGTAAGGTTTGCTTTTATTCTACCCAAAATGTCGAATGGAACAAATTAAAATTCATGCCTGCAGCAAAAACAGAATTAGATTTGTATTTAAGGCTTAAGTATTTATATGTTAAAACCTGTTATTTATCTATAACGGATGAACTTACCAAACTATACACAAGACGTCATCTTGAAAGCGTTTTAGGGCAGGAATTTGAAAGAGCAAAAAGATACGGTACAATAATTTCCGTTGCAATGGCAGATATTGATGATTTCAAAAGCATCAATGATGCATATGGTCATCAGGCTGGGGATTATGTGCTTTCTGAAATTTCAAAAATATTTATGGAAACTTTAAGAAAGACGGATTTTGTATACAGATACGGCGGTGAAGAAATTTGCGTCCTTATGCCTGAAACCTGCATACAAAATGTTATTATGCCATTAGAAAGGCTCAGAAAAAATATCGAACATAAGCAATTCATATACAATGGCAAAAAAATACATGCTACAATCAGTATTGGGGCTACCACGTATTCAAAAGATATGCGCTCATCTTCAGATTTAATAGAAAAATCCGATGCAGCTTTATACAAAGCAAAAAAGACGGGAAAAAATAAGGTAGTAGTTGAACATGAATGAAGTTGCAACAGCAGAAAACATTCAGGAAAATGACGTTTATATCTTTGTAAAAATAGGAAACTCTTCCTATGCTTTCCCCGCACTGAATGTATTAGAGATTATAAAGCTTGTAGAGCTTGAATACCCTGAAAAAATGCCGTCATATATTGCGGGCATACTTGATTACAAGGGTAAAATCATCAATATCATTGACCTTAGAACAATTCTAAAAATAGATGTTAAAGAATATGATGTAAATACCCATATTTTAATAATTCAGAGCAAAGAAAGCATCTACGGTATTATTTCAGATGAAATTACTGATATTAAAAAAATAGATTCCGCCATAGTTTCCTCTCCTTCGTATTCTCTTATTGGCAGCTTTACAAAGGGAATTTACCTGAACAATGGCGAAAGCATCGCTGTTATAAATTTAGAATCGCTTGAAAACTGGATAAGAACAAGCAATACAAACGAAACAAGCTTTAATGAAAAAGCAGCAAGACTTCTTCCAAGAGATATACGTTCAAAAGAAATTCTCCACCAAAGAAAACTTCAGCTTTTAGAAAAAACGCAAAATATCCCATACAAAAATATACAAAATAAAGATGCATATATCAGCTTTATTATAGGAAACAGTACATATTGTCTTGAAATTGCATATGTCGGCGGGTTTTACAAATATTCGGAAACAAAAATAATCAAAATACCCTGCACACCAAATTTTGTAGCAGGCTTAATAAGTATAAAAGGCGATTATTTAACAGTAATAGATCTTAAAAGGTATTTTGACAACGAACCTTCAAAAATTACAGACAAATCTACAATCATTGTAATCCAATCACAGGATTTTAAGGTCGGCTTTATTGCGGATGAAATATCTGCAAACTTAAATATCCAGGCAGGAGACTTATTCCCGAATAAAAATGAAGTCATAGAATATGTAAAAGACAACAAACTCTATCTTGTCTTAAACGTTGCAGAAATTTTAAACAACGAAAAAATATATGTCGGCTGATTTTATAAACTTGTAACAAAATCCTTGTATTTTTTTGAATAATCCTTAAAAGAAAATATTATGAAAAATATATTAAAAATATTAATACTCTTTCTTTTATTTGCATTTGGTACATCTTTGCAGACTTTTGCAAGCGAAAAAGAAACCTATGACGAAATTTATGAAAGGCTTGCGCCTGCAGATTTTGAATATATATTCGGAATTGATCCTTATCAGGCAGAAGACTACACAAAATATATGTATTCACCTTATCCGCTCTTTCGTGTAGGAGTGCCGTTTATATTTAAAGATATAAAAATCGAGCCGGGGTATTATATCCTGACCCCAAGAAAGAAAAACGGAAAAACATACGTGCTTTTTAAAGAACAGGGAAGGGTGAAATATCTTATCCCCGTATATGAAATAGATTTAGTAGACCCCCTGTTTTACGACCAGTATATTCCTGAAAAAAGAAAGGGATTTTGGGAAAAAGCAGGAGAAAAAACATCAAATTTCTTTGGAAGACTTTTCCCGCAAAAAACCCAAAGAATGCCGGCACCAAAAGCGTATATAGAGGTAAATGATATTGACAGGGAATACTTTCAGGTAATTTTATTCTATGGCACACAAAAATACTATATGCTTTTTCGCCAAAGATGATAGAATAATTAAAAGAGGAAGCTAAGGAAAACAATGAAGAAAATTTTTATAATCTTTGCTCTGCTTATGTTTACTTTTTCAAATGCTTTTGCGGCAGGTGAAGTTAACAATGTGCTTTATACCGGGCAAAATCTTTTTGGTATTGAAAAATCAGACAAGGCACAGATTAAAGAATTGCTAAACAACTTAAACAAATACTCAAACGAACATAATATAGCTGCACTAAAAGAATTTTACGCAAAAGACTACATAAGCTATGACGGGTTTAACCATAGTGCTTTTTTTGCAGCAATAGAGGAAACATTTAAGCTCTACCCCGATATTTCTTATAAAAGCAAAATAAAATCAGTAAATATTTTTGGAGACTGGGCAGCAGCTGAATTAATCGACACAACAATATCAAAAAAACAAACTGCAACCCAGGCTGTTATAAACAATCAACCCGTTTCAAACAAAGAAATAGAAGGCACAATGGAAAGCATTTGCCATTATGTTGTATATCTTAAAAAAGTTTCAAACAAATGGCAAATATATTCTGACAATATAATTACGGAAGAAACAGCAATTAAATACGGAAAAGCAACGGAAATAGATATGGAAGTCTTATCTCCCTTGATTGTAAAAGGAGGAGAAGAATACTGCATCAGCCTGAATGTTGAAAATAAACCAAAAGGCGCCATTGTGCTTGCATCCCTCACAAGAGAAGAGATAAAATATCCTCCGGCTGCTCCTTCCGATATCTTTAGGAAGCTTCCAAAAGACGGCTCTTTGGAGCGCGTTGTAACCGCAAATAAAAAAGGTGTAAATGAATATTCTTTAGCATCAGTTGGTATTACAGAAATTTCTTTAAACGAAGAGAAAACTGCAATAAACTATGAAATGTCAGGCGTTGCGTTCTTGATGAAAAGGGTAAACGTTTATGCAAATAGAAACGCCATAAATGAACAATATCTTAATAAAACGTTGAAGAAAGACTTATAAACCCTATGCCAAAAGATAAAAGAGCCTTTATTTTTTATATCATAACAAGCATAGTGCTTTGGCAGTTTGGAATATCAATCAGGGATTTATGTTTAAAGCCCGACATACAGTTTTCAACGGAAAACAATCCTGTGTTTTCTTTTGTATATTTAAAAAATACAGGCGGGGCTTTCAGTATTTTTAATGACCATACAAATTTGCTTTCAGCATTTGGCATAACAGCCCTTATCTGCATATTGATTTACGCATACAAAAAGCTGGAATTCCACCAAAAATTCAAGATATTGACCCTTATATGTTTAACATCCGGAATATTGGGAAACCTGGCTGAAAGATTAAAAGAAGGATACGTAATAGATTTTATAAAATTAAACTTTATAAATTTTGCAGTTTTTAATTTCTTTGATATTCTGATAACGGTATCAATTATTTTACTTGCAGGATTAATAATTTATGAAGAAATTAGAAAACACTATAGAAAACATAAGGATTGATACTGCAATTACAGAACTTTCCCCCGAATATGACCTTAATTTTACAAGATCTAAAATTCAAAAGATGATAGAAAATGGTAAAATTAAAGTGAATTCAAAAACCGTAAAATCTTCATATAAGCTGAAAGCAGGAGATATTATAGAAATTGATAAAAAGGAAGATGATGATAAAAACATACTTCCTGAAAAGATTGATTTGGATGTGGTTTATGAAGATGATTATTTACTTTTAATAAACAAACAAAAAGGAATTTTAACCCACCCGACTCCATTAAATAAGACAGGCACTTTAGTGAATGCACTTTTGTACTACGGATGTGCTCTTTCCGATATTCAGGGGCAGGAAAGAAGAGGAATAATCCACAGACTGGATAAAAATACATCGGGACTTATATTAATTGCAAAGACAAATGAAGCCCACCTGAATCTGCAGGAGCAGATTCAAACCAAAACAGCAAAAAGAAAGTATCTCGCTGTAGTACACGGTATTATTGAAGAAGATAACGGTGTTATAGATAAACCGCTTGTACATTATATGCAAAAAACCGTAAAGATGAATATTGCAAAAGAAAACGAAGGACTAAAGGCTGTTACGATTTACGGGGTTTTAGAAAGATTTGAAGACCTGACTTTGCTTGAAGTGGAATTAAAAACAGGAAGAACGCACCAGATAAGATGTCATATGTCATCAATAAACCATCCTGTATATGGCGACACATTATACGGTGCAAAAGGTTTTAGGAGTAAAATAAATTTAAAGACAACAGAACAGCTTTTAATGTCTTATTATATTAAATTTACACACCCGAAAACCGGTGATATAATGGAGTTTAAATTAGATGAAAACAGATACGATAAAGATTTTAAAAAATTTTTTACTACGGTAAGAAAACAATAAGGGGATAATATGTTTGAACTTTCTGTATATACTGTTTCTTATTTCGCCGCAGGATTTTTATGCGGGATTATTTTAATGTTATTTGTCATTAAAAATCTAAAAAAAGAACAATCTCTTTTGAAAAGAAAATATGAAAAAACATCAATCGGCGCGGACGATTCAGAACTTCGTGTAAAAACACTTGAAAATAAAATAAAAACTCTTGAAGCAGCTCTTGAAAAAAGTTTGAAGAAGGATTAAGCTGTTTATTTTGTTAAATACTTTTTAAATAAAATGACCAGTTTTACTTCTTTATTGCCCACATATCTTTGTGCAAAATGGCAAGAAACGGAATTAATTCAAGTCTTCCTATAAGCATATTAAACATAAAGATAAATTTTGTTGCGGTATTCAAATCATCAAAACTGCCCATTGGTCCCAATGCTCCAAACCCAGGACCTATATTCCCAAGCGTTGCAATAGAACCGACAACTGCAATTGTGGAATTTTGTTCTATGAATCCTGTAATAAACGCAGTAATGCCAAAAAGTGCAAAATAGAAAATAACAAATGCCATTATCTGTTGTGCAGTCTCAGAGCTTACAACACCGCCTTCAAGACGGATAGGGTAAACACCATTTGGATGCATAATTTTATTTAGTTCTCTTTTAATATATTTAAATACAAATATCCACCTTGTAATTTTTAATCCGCCGCAGGCAGAAATCGCTGAAGCACTCACAAACATTGCCATAAAAAGAAGAAGCTTGCTTGAAAAATCCCAGGAGGCAAAATCAACAGAGGCAAAGCCCGTGGATGTCATAATACTCACGGTTTGAAAAAGCCCCGCCAGTATACCATCTTTTGGTGCATAGCCGGAATTTATACAAAGAGAAAATGCAATAAGACAACCAATTAAAAGAGTTACAAGCACATATGTAATAAACTCTTCACTTTTAAACGGCGCCCTGAATTTTCCCTGAATAAAAAATTTATACAAAATAATGAAGTTTGTACCCGCCAAGAAAGCAAATATCATTATAATAACAGTTATAAGATTGCTCCCGTATCCTATTGTACTATCTGCATTCGGCGAAAAACCGCCGGCACCGACTGTTGAAAATGAGGTGCAGATACTATGGAAAAAATCAAGCCCGGCAATTTTCAAAACAATGATTTGTAATAACGTAAGGCTCATATATATTGCCCAAAGCCAGCTTGCCGTGTGACGAACTCTTGGCGTTACTTTTTCTTCAACAGGATTTGGAGATTCGGCGAAAAACATTTGCCGTCCTGCAACTGAAAACTTCGGCAAAATTGCAATAAACAATACTATAATTCCCATACCGCCGAACCACTGCGTCATAGAACGGTAAAAGAAAAATGTTTTAGGATAAACAGAAAAATCCTTAAGGATTGTAGCGCCCGTTGTAGAAATACCGGAAACTGCTTCAAATAAAGAATTTACAATACCAAGATTATAAAAAATATACGGCACCGCAGCAACAAGTGCAAAAAATACCCATGCAAAAAACGCTGTCGCAAGAGCTTCAGCCTTATTTATTGTGTCTATATCTTTTTCAGATGCTTTATTCAGTGAAAATATACCGCCAAAACCAAGAGACACAAGGCATCCTGATATAAATGGCAAAATTGAAGAATATTCTTTATAAAAAAGTGCAAAAATAACAGGTAAAAGCATTATAAGTGCCACATACCTTAACATTATCCCGACTGTATTTATTACAACGTATAGTCTCATATTTTTCTCTTTTTAAAAACCTGTTGAAATATTAAATAAATGATTTATAATATAGATAAGCCCAAAGGGCGAGCGGCTGGTAACCGCCCATTATGCCCTAAGGTTTATGACTTTTTTTAAGCGCTACTATTATCAAAAAGATAAACAGTAGTGCTTTTTCAGTAATAAACACTTTTAACAGCCCTCCTTTCTGTTTGGTCTCTTTAGAGTTTGCGCAGCGGAGTTCTGCCTTTAGGCTCCCTCTGGGTTTATTTAAATTTCAACGTTCTACAGATATTAAACAATTTTATCATATTTATACAAAACTAGCTGCATAATTTGTTAAAATATCCCCTGATAACCTCAGCATCATCGGTTTTAGTAAATATTATCAAAGAATCCCTGCCGCGAACCAATGTTTGCCCCTTTGGGATTATAACTTTCGAACCTCTTTGAATAATTGCAACCACTCCGCGCTTTGGCAATCTTAAATTCATTAGGGCGGTATCCTGAAAATTCTCAGGAATATTTATTTCTAAAATCTCCGCCAAACCCATCTCAACTGTTGCAAGAAGCCCTTCTTTGTAATCTACAATTCTGTTTTTGATTTCATTTAAAGCCGCTTTTTTAGGCGAAACAGCAACATCCACGCCGACTTTCTCAAACAAAGATGCGGTTGCCATCTGTCCTACACGTGTTATAACACGTTTTACTCCAAGCTGCTTTACAAGAAGAGAACACAGAAGATTCTTTTCATCGCTGTCTGTCACAGCAATTGTAACATTGCTTTCTCCAATATTTTCCTGCCCCAAAAGTTCAAGATTTGTACCATCACCGTTTAAAATAAGTGTTTTTTTCAAATTTTCTGATAAAAATTCACACCTTTTATAGTCTTTCTCAATCAATTTAACCTTTATAGGCGTCTTTTCAAAAGATTTTGCAAGTTCCAATCCAACTGTACCTCCGCCTATTATTGTTACATTCTTAAGCGGATTCTTTTCTTCCACAAAAAACCTTGATGCTGTAATATCAAGTCCTTCAGGCGTTCCCATAAAAATAGCTTTGTCGTTTAGCTTAAATTCATCATCTCCCTTTGGGATAAATAATTCATCATCCCTCTTTATCCCAACAACAAGCATCTCATCATCAAAAGGTATATCTTTTAGTTGTTTATTTAAAAGGATTGAATTTTCTTTAATTCTGTATTCAAGAAGTTTCGCCCTCCCTTGTGCAAAATCTTCCACATTAATGGCATCGGGCACAGTAACAATTTTAAATATCTCCTGAACAAGAAGTTTTTCAGGCCAGATAACATAATCTATGTAAAGAGCACCTTCTTTTTGCATAGATTCTTTTACAATGCTCAAAGAATTCCTGCATTCTTTTTTAGAAACAAAACAGGCAGTCTGCGCATTTGATAATTGTTTTGCCATAAGGCAGGCAACAATATTTGCTTCATCAAGGCAGGTACAGGCAATAAATACATCTGCATTTTTAATATCAGCTTCTTTTAAAACATTTATATTTGACGCTTCGCCCACAATTGTGGATAAATCAAGATTATTAAACTTTTCAAGGCGCACAGCATCAGAATCAATCACAATTATGTCATGGTCTTCAAAAAATTCGGTTGCTATAATTGAACCGATTTCATTCGCGCCGTAAATTATAATTTTCATAAAGCTATTTATAAACCAAACACCGGTTTTTTACAACTTTGTTAAGGCATAATACATATTTACATACTTTTGTATTATTTTTTACCATTATGATAAAATTGTGGCACACACAAAGAATAAAAACAGCAAAGCATTATGACAGACAAAACAAAAAATATTAAAACAATTAGAAATAATAAAAGCCAAATTATAATATGGATTGCAGCTTTGGCTGCAGGTGCAGGTGCCGGGTGTCTTGGAATAAGCATACTAAATGAATTTTTTAATTTTATTGCAACTGTTTTTACAAGGCTCTTTCAATTTATTGCAGTGCCCACAATTGCACTTGCTGTTATTACAACTCTCTCTGAACTTGGAACAAAGAAAAGCACAGGGCGGATTTTTGCACACACAGCTTTTTATACACTGCTTACAACATTTTGTGCAGCAACAGTAAGCCTTTTACTTTATATTATTTTTACACCGGATAATATAGCACTTAATACAATAGCACAGCAAGCTTCCAAGGCTCCGGTTAACGGACTTACATATTATGACCATTTATTGTCAATCGTACCTGACAATATTTTGCAGCCATTAATCTCCGGCAATGTCCTTTCTGTTATATTAATTGCTGCAGCCTTCGGTACAGGGTTGTCCTTTATGGTTGAAACAGAAAACAAAAAGGCGCTTATAAAAACATTGTATGGTCTGCAGGAATTGCTTTTTGTGCTCATACGCGCCTTATTATGGGCTTTGCCTCTGGGTATAATGGCTTTTGCCGCCCAGCTTTCAGCTCAAATTACAGCCGGTTCTGCAATCAGTGCCCTTGGAAAATATACTGCAATTGTGCTTGGCGGCAATATCATACAAATGTTTGTTATCATCCCCTTGTTTCTTTTACTAAAGAAACTTAACCCAATAGATGTTTTTCGCAAAATGTCCCCGGCGCTTATTGTTGCTTTCTTTACAAAAAGCTCGGCAGGAACACTGCCCGTAACTTTAACCACAGCAGAAAACAATCTTAAAATTAACCCGGCAATTTCAAGATTTGTATTACCAATTTGTACAACAATTAATATGAATGGCTGCGCAGCATTTATTTTGGTCACTTCACTTTTTGTTATGCAAAATTCAGGCATAGAATTAACAATAGGAACAATGGTTACCTGGCTTTTTATTTCTGTATTTGCAGCCATTGGAAATGCCGGTGTTCCTATGGGATGTTATTTCCTTACAATTTCTCTTATGTCATCAATAGGCGCACCCCTTGGTATTTTAGGTATCATTTTGCCAATATATGCTGTTATTGACATGGTAGAAACCGTTGAAAATGTATGGTCGGATTCCGCAGTGTGCGCCATGACAAATAAGGATTTTGCGGAAGAAATTTAAATAAATCACTTATCTTTAAGAATTTCACAAAATTTGCATGCCTGCCTTTTTATAGTACAATGTTGCCATAGAGGCAGGTTTTTTAATAAGGAATTGTCATGACAAACACGACAACAAATCAAAGCTATGATGCTAGTAATATAAGAGTTTTAGAGGGCTTGGAGGCTGTTCGTCTCCGTCCCGGTATGTATATAGGTTCAACCTCTCAAAGAGGTTTGCACCACTGTATTTATGAAATCGTCGATAATTCAATTGATGAAAGCCTTGCAGGATACTGCGATACAATTACGATCACAGTTCATGAGGATAATTCTGTCACGGTTGAAGACAACGGGCGCGGCATTCCGGTAGATATTAAACCGGACAGCGGAAAATCAGCATTAGAAATTGTTCATACCGTGCTTCATGCCGGCGGTAAATTCGGAGATGGCGGCTATAAAGTATCAGGCGGGCTGCATGGTGTTGGTGCATCAGTTGTAAACGCGCTTTCTGAAAAATATATAGTTGAAGTTTCCCGTGACGGCTGGGTACATAGACAGGAATACCTTAGAGGTGAACCTGTTAACCCTGTTGAAAAGGTAAGAGAAACAGACAAAAGAGGCACAAAAACAACCTTCTGGGCAGACCCTGAAATATTTACGGAAACAACAGAAATTGACTGTGATGTCATTGCAAACAGATTCCGCGAAATGGCGTTTTTAAACAAAGGTCTAAAGCTTATCTTTATAGACAAGAAAAATAATAAAGAACACACCTTCCACTACGAAGGCGGTATCGCATCTTATGTGGAACATTTAAACAAAAATAAAAATGTGATGTTTGAAAAGCCTGTCTATATTGAAAAAACACTTGAAGGAGTTGCTGTTGAAATAGCAATGCAATATACAGATGCCTACACAGAAAACGTTCTTTGCTTTGCAAATAATATCAACACCCACTTTGGCGGCACACACTTAACAGGTTTTAGAAACGGTATTACAAGGGTAATTAATGACTACGCAAGGAAAAATAATTTAATTAAAGAAAACGACCAGAACCTTGCAGGGGAAGATATCAGAGAAGGTTTAACAGCCATAGTTTCTGTTAAAATTCCAAACCCCGAATTTGAAGGACAGACAAAAGAAAAACTTGGAAACGCAGAAGTTACCCCAATTGTAAACGATGCTGTCCGCGATAAATTTATGGAATGGCTTGAATTTAACCCAAAATTCGCAAAACTCATTGTAGATAAAATTTTGCAGGCGCAACGTGCCCGTGAAGCCGCAAGAAAGGCAAGAGAACTCACAAGAAGAAAATCTGCCCTTGAAACATCCACATTGCCCGGAAAACTTGCAGATTGTTCTAACAGAGAGCCTGAAAAGTGTGAACTATATATTGTTGAGGGAGATTCTGCAGGTGGTTCGGCTAAACAAGGCAGAAACAGAATGTTTCAGGCAATTTTACCTTTAAGAGGCAAAATTTTAAACGTTGAACGTGCAAGATTAGACAAAATGTACAACAACAACGAAATCCAATCCCTTATCCAGGCAATGGGGATAAACATTTCCAAAAATGAAGAAGAGGTAAACATCGAAAAGCTCCGCTATCATAAAATCATTTTTATGACAGATGCCGATGTTGACGGTGCCCATATCAGAACGCTTCTTTTAACGTTCTTCTTCAGATATGCAAAACCATTGATTGATAATGGTTATGTTTATATTGCACAGCCTCCTTTATATAAAGTTACAATCGGAAAAGTGGCAGAATATCTATATGACGACAGAGCGCTAGATAGAATGGTAAGAGAGCGCGGCATAAAAGGCGTTGTATTATATGATAAAACAAAATCTAAATCTTTAACGGGTGAAAATCTTGAAAATATTCTGTATGCAATGTCAACGTATTACAAATCTTTCCACAATCCGATTATAAATCAGATGCCTTCCGTTATTATAAGAGGCTTGATACGTTCTGAGATTACTGCGGAAGATTTTGAAAATGAAACCAGAATAAAAGAGATTTATGAATATTTAGCCCACTACATTGAAGACCATGCACTAAACTATGGTATTGAAGAGGCCAAAAATTATTCAGTATCTCTGGCTCAAAATCCTGAAACTGCAAGATATTATATCAAGGTAAATTTAGGCGAAGACATTGAACCTGCAGCAGTTACAGCCCATATGATAAAATCTAAAGAATTTGAAAGATTGAAAAATTCTTATCCTAAAATAAGGGAATTTTTAATTGAGGAAGAAAAGAAATTAATCTTTGAAACTCCCGAAGGCGAATCTGAAATCACATCATTTGCACAGTTGCAAAGGCTTGTGGATGAAAGAGGAAAGAAGGGTATGCAGATTCAAAGGTTTAAAGGTTTGGGCGAAATGATGCCGCAGCAATTGTGGGAAACAACCATGGACCCTGCAAACAGAACTCTTCTGAAGGTAAGTATCGAAGATGCAATGCTTTGCGATGAATTGTTTGATGTATTGATGGGAGATAACGTTGCCCCAAGGCGTGATTTCATTGAGCAAAACGCAGTCTACGCAACAAATATTGATACGTAGACCTTGCGAGGCTTTTTCAAATGAATAACAGCTTTGAAGATGACCTTAAAAGCAAATATTGGGAAAAATTTAAGGCAATTTTTAATACAAACATTCTTCCTCAATTATCCGAAATTGAAAAATTGAGGAAGAAAAAGATTGCTTTATTTTTTATTATTAGTCTTTTGCCCGTTTTTGCAATTGTTGCTTATGGTTGCCTTCTTTTGAGTAAAATTAAAAGTGCCGACTTGGTATTGATTATGCTCCTGTGTTTCGCATTGCTTTTTTATTTTCCATTTATACCTTGGATTTATACGCTTGTTTCAAAAAATTACATGAAAAAAACAAAGAAAATGATTGCAAATTTGTTTGCACAAGCATTTGGCGCATTAGATAGAATTGATATAAATTTTAATGAAATTAAATATGCAGCACTGCTTAGAAAAAGCGAGCTTATTAATAATTTTGAATTTATAGAAATCGACGATTTGTACGCAGGAAATTACGAAAGCACAGACTATACCTTTTCCGATACAAGATTCGAGGTTTACCCGCCAAGAGGTGTTCCAGTAACTGTTTATAGCGGAATAGTTTTGCATATTAAAACAACAAAACCATTTTTAGGACATACAAAAATATTAGAAAAAAACAAATTTGCATATAATCCCAAAAAAACAATATTTGCCCTCATACTTTTTGTGATTATTATACCAATCTTAGCTCTTGGAATTAAAGAAGATCCTTATATGCCGTTTCTTTTTTGGAAAGTAAATGTTTACTATGTTTTTGGATTTTTATTTATCTGGGCATTAGTTGAAATACTTATCAAATATATCAAAACAAAACTAAAAAGCATAAATATCAGTGAAAAAACAATAAATAAAAACTTCGCACTTACATCATCAAACAAAGAAGAGGCGAAATCCCTTATAAATAAAGAATTCTTTGGAAAGCTTTTTGAATTAAGAAAAATTTACCATACAAAAAGTATAAGATGTGCTTTCTTTGAAGATAATATTATTATTATAATAGGCACACCGAAAGATATTTTTGAATTTGGCACCCTGTTTCAATCAGCCTATAATGCCGAAAGTTATAAAACATATTTCAAAGAAATTTATCCCATTTTCAGACTGCTCCATTGCCTTAAAAATACCTCATCAATAAGTGAATATTTAAAATGAGCAGTCATCAGGGGGATAAAATGGTAATCTTCATATTATCCGGACTATTGCCTTAACTATACAAAAATCTTATAATTGCAATATGGAAGAAAAAGAGGTAATTCAAAACAGAATTACAAATTTAATTAACTTGAGACAAACAATGATTCAAGCACTGATTGTATTAATCGGTGGCATAGCAGGTGTTTGTTTTATGTCAAATAGTATTGAAAAATACGTTGCACTAATTTTAGGTGTATTTGGTATTTGTATAATTATAAAAATAATACTTGAACATCAAAAAGAAATCAGGGGTTATTTATATAAAAATGAAGGAGATAATTATATTGGAAACCATTTATAATACATTAAACGTGATAATAGGAATTGCGTTTGCAGTGCTTATCTTTAACCTTCCAAAAGTCTTTGGAACAGGATATTTTGATAAAAAAGAAAATAAAGCAAAATAAATAAAATTTAAAAGCTCCTGAAATTCAGGAGCTTTTAGTTAAGAACACTTTATGAACTTTTCTGGTTTCAACCTTCGCTATACCGGACAATCCCGATAAGCAGCTGCACTAAAACTGCAATGCTAAAACCAATCTTACAGATAATTTTCAATTTCCCATCTTGAAACCTTTGTTCTGTAATCATCCCACTCTTTTTCTTTTGACGATACAAATTCATTGTAAATATGTTCGCCAAGCGCACGTTTTACAAGGTCGTTTCTCTTCATTAGATAAATTGCTTCATTTAATGCGCCCGGAAGAGAAGCTATGCCTTTTTCAGCTCTTTCTTTTGCATTCATATCGTAGATATTTTCTTCCGTCTGTTTTGGCGGATTGGTCTTATTTTTAATACCATCGAGCATAGCAGTAAGCATCACTGCAAAAACCAAATACGGGTTACAGGACGGATCCGGGGAACGAAGCTCAATTCTTGTACCGTTTCCGCGTTTTGCAGGAACCCTTATTAATGCACTTCTGTTTGCAAGAGACCAGGCAAGATAAACAGGCGCTTCATAGCCCGGGACAAGCCTTTTATAACTGTTTACGGAAGGGTTTGCAATTGCAGTAAATCCCATAACATTTTGAAGCAGGGAACCTATTGAATACATTGCTTCATCTGATAATTGATATGGCGCATTTTCATCATAGAAAGCATTTTTGCCATCTTTGAAGAGTGAAACATTGCAGTGCATACCTGAACCGTTTATCCCAAAAACAGGTTTCGGCATAAAGGTCGCATACAGATTATTCTTAGCTGCAACCGCTTTAACGGCATATTTGAAAGATACAACATTATCAGCTGTTGTAAGAGCATCAGCATATTTAAAATCAATTTCATGCTGACCGTCTGCAACTTCGTGGTGGCTTGCTTCAATGTCAAAGCCCATTTTGGTTAAGGTTTCAACCATTTGCGCACGGACATTTTCGCCCCGATCATCAGGTCCGACATCGTAATAACCTGCCTTGTCGTGTGTTTCAAGGGTTGGTCTTCCGTTTTCATCCATATTAAATAAGAAAAATTCAGCCTCGGGACCAACATTTAAAACATAGCCCATATCAGCAGCTTCTTTTAAAACTCTTTTTAAATTGCATCTGGGACATCCTTCAAAAGGTGTGCCGTCAGCGTTGTGGATATCGCAGATAATTCTTGCAACGTTTGTGCCTTCTTCTTCATTTTTTCTCCAGGGAAGGAGCGAAAATGTTGATAGATCCGGATAGAAATACATATCAGAAGTTTCAATACTCCTGAAACCTTTGATTGATGAACCATCCAGCATGCATTCATTATTTAAAACTTTGTCAATCTGGGTTGCAGGCACTGCCATGTTTTTTACTTTACCGTTGATATCAACAAACTGAAGTCTTATAAAATGAACATTATTTTTTACTATAATGCTTTTAATTTCTTCCTTTGTTAATGCTTTTCCTTGTTCAGGGATGTAATCCATTTTAATTCCTCCTGGTATTTTACCTCCCCATTATTACCAGACATGGCACATTAAGTCAAAAAATTGTAACATTTGTTACAAATGTAGTAAATTAGCGGCACTCTATCCCTCCAAACATAAAGTTATGTAAATATTAATTGAATTTTGTTAAAATTTGGGGATAATTATATTAAAAGCTTTACTTATCCATGCTTTTTACATATAGTAATAAATAGAAACATAATTACTACAATAATAACCAAAAACGTTTAAAACAATATGAGGGTCACATAAAGTGGAAAAGTTCAGACTAGATAACTACGATAGAAAAACAACCGATTACAGCAGATATTCTTCCCAAGCCAACATTAAGGTTATAGGTGTTGGCGGCGGCGGGGGAAACGCTGTTAACCGAATGATAAAAGCAGGTCTTGGCGGTGTTGAATTTTGGGCAATGAACACAGATGCACAAGTTCTTGAAATGTCCTCAGCACCAAAAAAAATCCAATTAGGTGCAAAACTTACAAGCGGTCTTGGAGCCGGAGGTGACCCATCAGTTGGTGAAAAAGCCGCAGAAGAATCAAGGGAAGATTTACTTGTTGCGCTTGACGGTTCCGATATGGTATTCGTTACAGCAGGTATGGGCGGCGGAACAGGAACCGGCGCTGCTCCTGTCGTTGCAAAGATTGCAAAAGAATTAGGCGCCTTAACAATCGGTGTTGTTACAAAGCCGTTTGGCTTTGAAGGCAAAAAGCGTATGAACCAGGCTGTTGCAGGCTTGGAAAAATTAAAAGAAAATGTTGATGCCCTTATTGTTATTCCAAACGATAAATTAATTGAAGTAGTTGAAAGACGCACAACAATGAGAGATGCATTCCTTGTTGTTGACGAAGTTCTTCTACGTGGTGTTCAGGGCATTTCAGACATTATTGTTATCCCAGGCTTAATCAACGTAGACTTTGCCGATGTACGCGCAGTAATGCAGGCTTCAGGTTCTGCCTTAATGGGTATCGGTAAGGCTTCAGGCGAAGGCAGGGCTATGGAAGCAGCCAAACTTGCAATCAATTCAAAACTTCTTGAAACTTCAATTAACGGTGCAACCGGTATCATTATGAATGTTTCAGGCGGTCCTGATATGACATTGCATGAAGTAAATGAAGCTGCAAGCGTTATCCACGATGCAGTTGCTGATAATGCAGAAGTTATTTTCGGTTCTGTAATTGATGACAGAATCCAGGGAGAAATCCAAATTACAGTTATTGCAACAGGATTCCAGCTGAAAGATAACAGTGCTCCGCAGGCACAGGAAAGAAAATTAAGTGCAGCTGATATTTTTGGCGGCGGTTTATCATTCTCTGACTTAGGAAATAAACCATCACAACCACAGCAGCAGCCAAGCCAGACTTTCTTTGAACCTCAAAGACCATCTCACGAGCCTGCAGGCGGTGGTTTGCTGGATATTCCGGAGTTCTTAAACCCGAAAAGATAGAAATATGTTGAAAAGCGGATGTAAAAATCCGCTTTTTTAATCCCTAAAAACTAAACCAAGAAAATAGCAAATTTTAAAATTCACAATCCTTATACAAAAAAACGAAGAGATATTTAAACATGGAGGGTAAAAATGAATATTTCAGGTGTTAAGAGTTATTCTTTTTCAAACAATGCTTTAAAAGGCATGCAAAAAGGAAGTTTTAAGGGAAATGACAAAGAAGATCGGAAGAGCGTCGTGTAGGGAAAGAGTGTAGATCTCGGTGGTC
>CAJULH010000043.1 GCA_910587175.1 Candidatus Gastranaerophilales bacterium
AGATTCCGTATGGTGACTGGAGTTCAGACGTGTGCTCTTCCGATCTAAATGTATTTGGTAATATAAATATCTTTGATAAAACCCAAAATAAAAGTATGACATCTTTTCAGGCGTTAGCCACAGCGGTTGCAGCACAGGTTGGAACAGGAAACATAGTAGGTGCCGCAGGGGCAATTTTAATAGGAGGTCCCGGAGCAATCTTTTGGATGTGGGTTATAGCCTTCTTTGGAATGGCAACTATATATGCAGAGGCAACACTTGCAATAAAAACAAGGCTCGTAAAAGCAGACGGTACAATAAAAGGCGGACCCGTATATTATATAACCACAGCTTTTAGGGGACGTTTTGGAAAATTTCTGGCTGCATTTTTTGCAGTTGCAATTATTTTGGCGCTTGGGTTTATGGGCTGCATGGTGCAGTCAAATTCTATAGCATACTGTATGCAGACAGCATTTGGGATAGAACCTTGGATTATCGGGATTATTCTTGTTATAGTTTGCGCCTCTATTTTTGTCGGCGGAATAAAACGCCTTGCCTCTGTTACTGAAAAAATTGTCCCTTTTATGGCGCTTTTCTTTATAATAGGCTGCCTTATTATCTTAATTGCAAGAATTCAATACATCCCCGAAACATTTGAAATGATTTTTAAATACGCCTTTGCACCACAGGCAATCATAGGCGGAGGATTCGGACATGCCTTTAAAACCGCCTTAAGCCAGGGCGCTAAACGCGGATTATTTTCAAATGAAGCAGGCATGGGTTCAACACCCCACGCGCACGCTTTTGCAAACGTATCTAATCCGCACACACAGGGAACAGTTGCAATGATAGGTGTTTTTATAGATACTTTTGTAATTTTAAGCCTGAATGCTTTTATAATAATTTCTACACTCTATACAAATGACGGAGTATTATCAAACGGTTATACAGAAGCCGTTATGCAGATATTAAACAAAACAAACCTTGTACAGACAGCTTTTGGAAGTATATTTGGAAATTCTGCCGGGGCAATCTTTGTTGCAGTCTGCCTCCTGTTCTTTGCCTTTTCAACGATTCTAAGCTGGAATTTATTTGGCAAAATCAATGTAGACTACCTCTTTGGCAGAAAACATCCTAAGGCTGCATCACTTATTTACACAATTGTTGCACTTGGTTTTATTATGCTTGGAAGCCTGATTTCAAGCGATTTTGTGTGGGAATTAACTGATATGTTTAATAATCTTATGGTTATCCCAAATACTATTGCCCTGTTTGCTCTTACAGGTATAGTAACTAAGATTGCAAATAACAAAAACCGGGTTTAAAAGATTTTTGCTGCCTTTTGCATATTCAAATTGACAAAATCATTATATTGCAAACCCCAATTAAATTTGCTATAATCAGTGAAATACAGCTATATTACAGGGATTCGCAACAAAGGCGATTTTTCTCAAACAGTTTTATATAATCAGGAGTATTAATGTCCGGCGAAGTTTCACATATTTTTACACAAAGAAAATATTTTGAGCACACTGAAAGGGTTTTAAATATCTACACCCACCCTATCGGAGGTTTAGGCAACCGTATCAAAAATATTTTAAGCCGCATAAGATTATATGCTGGCAATTACGATACAGTAGATATTCATTGGGCGCGCGGCGGCTCTATTTATAACCGATTTTATGAACTATTTACATTGGATATTTTCCCAAGGATCAATGAAATAGATTACTCTGTATTTTTGGATAACCAATGCAGGGAGGATGATTTGTGGAACCTGCTTTTAACCCCCCAGGAGCAGGAACTGATTAGAGATGTCATACCGGGCGGCTTTATCGATTTTGAATGTTTGCAAACTAATCCCAAATTCATTCCGCAGTGTATTAAAGACATATATATCCCATATTTTAGAGCACTAAAACCCACCGAAAGCGTTCAAAGTCTCATCGACAAAGTTTCATTACCGGAAAATTGCATAGCTGTGCACATTAGACATTCTGAAGACTGGAGAATATGGCAAAGATGGGCACAAGGCGACATCGGGCTTTTTATAGACGAAATGAAAAAATATGATGAAAATACATATTTTTATCTTGTGTGTCATACAAAAGAAATTGAAGAACTTATGGTTCAAACATTTGGCAGTCGCATAATCGTATTTCCTGATAAGGATTATAATAAAAAAGACAACAGGCAGCATGTTGCAGATATGTATTTATTATCCAAACCACAAAAAATGATTCTTACATATGGTTCAACTTTTAGTGAATGCTCCTGGTGGCTTGGCGAGTGCAGGCAGGATATTACCGTAATCGGCAACCATGACAGATGGAATAATGGAATCGTTGACGTTGGCACCTTATAATAAATTATTAATTTTTCTTAATAAAGCTTTGATTTTTTAAAGCTCGGCACCTTTTTTGCCGATAAGATATCTGTAAGGAAGGTGAGCTAATGCATAATAATATCAATATTGATACAAATAATTCACAAATTTATATTCAAAGCAAGGAAAATTTGTCTACCCAAAAAGTACCGCAGTCAAATACATCAGACGGTGTTATTAATCTGTCTAAGGCGGCATCTGAGGATGAACTTGTTGAATTTGCCGATACAACCGACAATAAAACAAAAACGCAAAGGGAAATTGAAACCCTGCTTGAAGAATATAATACTGAAATGAATGAATATTTCAGATGTCAGTTGGAACTTATAAAATTGCAGCGCGAATATGAAGAAGTGCAGAGAGAAATTGCAAAATGTGACGATAAAAGCAAGGCGGCAAGCCTTCAGGCAAGAGCTTCCGGTCTAAATCAGTCAATAGTAACTGCAAATGAAAATATGCAAATGTGCAACGAAGCAATGGAAAATATAAACAAAGCACTTTTAAATGCAACAGTTGAAGCTTCAGCGCCGAAAGAAAATATAACAACCGATAGCGTTTATGTAAACCAAAACACAGAAACCGGTATGCAAAATACACAATATAGCGGCAAATCAATACCACAGGATGTTGCAGCAAAACTTGACAAAAAGCTTGGAAATGGTTTTAGCCAAAAATGCGAGCAGGTGGCGGCAAAATTAAACTGCAATCCGGGCGATCTTCTTGCAATGATGTACAGCGAATCAGGATTAAATCCTAAAGCACAAAATGCTGCCGGAGGTGCCGTGGGACTTATTCAATTCATTCCATCCACACTTTCTGCAAACGGATATTCTTCAGGTCAGGTTGCGAATATGTCTGCAGTACAACAGCTTGATGTTGTAGCTGATATTTTAATGAAATCAAAAACTATGAGCGGATTTGCCCAGAATGAAAAACTTGATGCCGGAAGTCTTTACGCAATATGTTTTCTGCCTGCTGCAGCAAAAAGTGATGTACTTTGCTCCTCATCAGGAAAACTAAACTGGGCATATAGTGCAAACTCAGCACTTGACCTTGATAAAGACGGTTCAATTTCAAAAAATGACCTTGCAAGAAGGCTAAACGGAAAATACACCGAAATGATTAATAATATATAAAAAACTCCCGGACATGGATTCGAACCACGATTGAATGATCCAGAGTCATCCGTCCTGCCGTTAGA
This sequence comes from Candidatus Gastranaerophilales bacterium, assembly GCA_910587175.1. Classification (GTDB taxonomy): domain Bacteria; phylum Cyanobacteriota; class Vampirovibrionia; order Gastranaerophilales; family Gastranaerophilaceae; genus MGBC122484. The sequence continues at coordinate 3,567 of CAJULH010000043.1, forward strand.
CGATCCGGGAATAAAAGTTCCGCATCTTTAAAACAAGCTTCGGAAACTGTAATAATTGTACAACGTTGATTTTTTTTACGCAAGAGGCAATAACATTTATGACTCCTTGCGCCGTTTTCTATATTCCGCAGCAGCGGTAAAGATTACATCAGATGAAGAATTCAGTGCAGTTTCAAGGCTATCCTGGATTACACCAATTATAAAACCAACACCAACAACCTGAATTGCTATATCATTTGATATACCAAAAAGAGAACATGCTAGGGGAATTAAAAGCAAAGAACCCCCGGCAACACCGGAAGAACCGCAGGCAGCAAATGAAGCCAAAATACCAAGAATGAGAGCGGTAACAAGATTTATCTCAATACCCAAAGTATGTACAGCAGCAAGAGTCATAATTGTGATAGTGACAGCGGCTCCGCTCATATTAATTGTAGCACCCAGAGGAATTGATATAGAGTATACATTTTTATCAAGCTTAAGTTTTTCACACAGTGCCATATTAACCGGAATATTTGCGGCAGAGCTTCTGGTGAAAAATGCAGTAATTCCACTCTCTTTTAAACAAGTAAAGATAAGCGGATAAGGATTTTTTCTTGTTACAATGTAGACAATCAAAGGATTTGAAACAAAATAAACAAAAAGCATACAAAAAACAAGAAGCAAAATCAGTTTGCCGTACTCAGAAAAAATTTCCATACCGCTTGATGAAACAGCAGTAAAAACAAGCCCCATAATGCCAAAAGGAGCGAAATCAATAATCTTACACACGACATTTGCACTGCAGTCTGCAACATCCGAAAACAGTTTTTTTGTTGAAGCAGATGCAATACTTTTCATACCAAAACCAAAAAGAAGCGCCCAAAAAAGTATCCCGAGATAATTTCCGGTTGATAATGACACAACAGGATTTGAAACAATATTTACCAAAAGATTGTGCAAAATTCCTGCCATATTGCCGGGAGAAACAGCCGGAATCTCATTCAAAGAAGCAAGTGTCAAAGTAAGAGGAAAAATAAAACTCAAAACAACAGCTATACAGGAAGCAAGAAAGGTTGACAGCATATATAAAAGCACAATCACCTTAAACCGTCCATCTTGCTTTATCTGTCCGTTTACAAGCGAACCTATTATCAATACAAACACAAGAACGGGAGCTATGCCCTTAAGAGCTCCTATAAAAAGTTCGCCAAACATTTTTAAAAATTTGAAATTCGGAAAATATATAGCAAAAATAATACCCAGGAATATACCTATAATTATCCTTAGAACCAGATTTACACTGTTGTATTTTTTAAAAATAATTGAAAAGAGGCTTTTTTTCATACCCGTGCTTGTCATTCCTGCCCGCTAAGTCCGATATGGTTTAGATATCACCTAAATCAAAATATCATAAACAAAGAAAAATGTTTAGCGGAAAAATTTAGAATTATTACCTTTATCCTGATTTTTTAAATATTCTGTTGAAATTATCAGGACAAAGCTGATATGCATCAACTAAATTAAGAGTCTTCACCATATGCAAGGTTTTTTCTTTATATTTTTTAAAATGCAGGGAAGCTATATGGTTTTCATATGCCTCTAGATTTCTGTAAATTTCTAAAATTCTTATTTGGGTGTCATTCTTGATTAATGACATAGGATAAATTGAAATAACATCCTTTTCATTTTGCATAGATTTTTCAGCAACTTCTTTTGCATAGTTTAAATATTCATCCAAATATTCAGGATATACCTCAATTTCAGATATCCTTACAATCATTCCGTTGTTATTGTCTTTTATTGATTCCTCTGCCAAAACCGAAGTACCTCCTGCAAAAGTTATGGTTATCAATATAAATAAAATCCGAATTATATGACACATAAAATCTCCCAAACGAAACCAGTGTATCACAAACAGATTTAAAGCATATTTAAAAAGAAACTTAAGCGAAAAAATTCCAAAAAACCCACAATCGAACTCTGGAAAATGGCAATATGAGTGAATTAGAAACCAAAAACAACCCTAAATACAGAAAAAACTCCTTGAAAAGTGCGACTGTCGAACTTTTTATGAGCAACTTTATAATGCAATAACCAAAACCCAAAGTCAAGTGTTTTATATGATTCAAGGATTTAAAGAAAACATCATTTGATAAAATTATTACTATTTTTATGTTAAAATCAATTTTACAAGGTCAATTCTGTTGGAGGCAAATGTTAGATTTAATAGTAAATACAGCCACTCAACAATACACTTCTTTTATTATATTCAAAGAAATTTTTGTTTTTACTTCAAATTTAGCTGTTACATTAATATCCATGTATACAGCATGGTTAAGATTTTTTAGTAAAAATCTTGTGGCATTAGGTGTTTCAAGTTCACACGATAGGTTTTATGGTGATACAGCTTCTGTTATTATTGAAAATAGGACATTTTCAAGTTTTACAATTAATAAAATATATGTAGTTTATAATAATGAATACAAATTATTGCTAAAAAAATTTGAAGAACCTTTCGTAATAGAGCCATTTAAGGCTTGTAAGTTTACATCTAAAGGTATAACACAATCTTCACCGATTGACATACAAGAATTAAGCCATCTTATGACACTGGCTGATAGTTATTATATAGTGGAAACATCCAGAGGTAATATTTACTGCACTGGTAAAAAACAATCTTCAAAGAAAATCAACAAAAAGGCTGAGCTTACTTTGATTAGCTGTCATTACAACTCATTCAACGGAAAAGTTTTAAATATAAATGCAAGCTATGTACTTTCAATTTTATGTGAATCGGGTAGTTATAAAGATATCGTAATTGACAAATACGGACTTATGTCAGAAGACTTATTAGGATTTAATCAATTATCCAACGAAGCCATGAAGGATTTTAAATCTTGTTGTGATTATTTTAAGAAACTTGGCACAGAGCAAGGACTAACATTTAATTTATATGACATAGCATTAAATGGAAGCAATCAATACTATAGGTTTAAATACAACAAACAGAACTCGCAGGAATAAACTATGAATAATTTTGATGAATATCGTATGTCCCAATTTCAAAATAACATTTGCTCAGCACGAGCAGCAGCTAGATACCACAATATGTCTATGCCTGAAATTGAAACTTATAAAAAAATGGTACAACAAACACAAAATTTACAAGAACAATTAAGTGAAAGTAAAAAACAAACAGAAATTCTACAAGAAGCAAAATCTCTAACAAAAGAAAATATTGAATGTACAAAACTAATAGCTGAATATACCTTAAAAAATCAAGAATCTGCCGAGAAACAATATATAACAAGTAGAAACTTATCTTGGATTGCAATAGGTATTGCACTAATATCTTTAATATATGGTTGTGTATCTTCTCATAATACCGATAAGCTCTATAAACAACAATTACAAAAACAAGATGAAATTATACAAATATTAAAGCAAGTTCAAGCCCAGAACATAACACAAAAAACAACAAATACTAAATCTAAGTAATCAACAATAATAACTAGATTATTCTATAAGAGCTATATTTATGAAAATTAGCGAGTATGAAAAAGCCATAAAGAAATATCACAATAGAACTAATTAACTAAAGTATATTTTCATATTTTTCATTAAGCTGATACTTTCTTTTCTTCCCTTCACCTATTGCAAGTAAAAATCCGTTATTTGCCCATTCTAACACTAGCAGTCTTGCACTGCGTGGGGAAAACTTAAAGAACTCTGCAACATCTTTAGCTGTAACAAATTTTTGAGTTTCAAACAGGTTAAGAACCTGCCTTTGCTTTGTATCAAGTTCTCTTAAAACCTTGATTTCATTTTTAGAGCTTTCTTGTTCTTTAGCTCTCCTGTAAACAGATTTAAAAGCAATCGACATACCGTTGATAAAGTATTCAACCCACTTTGTAATATCAGCTTCAGCCCTGCCTAAATAGTAATTATGAGAATTACCAATGGTTATTGCTTCATAATACCCTTGCAGGTCTTTTGCATAGTATTCTTCAAGCGAATAAATCCCTTTTAAATCATAACCGCCCTTGTGCAAGAAAAGTGTTGTAAGAAGTCTTGCAGTTCTGCCGTTCCCGTCAAAATATGGGTGGATAGTTACGAATTGATAATGAATAATGCTTGCAACAATGGGGATAGGAATGTCATTAGGGGTATTTATCCAATTGACAAATTCTTTCATTAAATTCGCTACATCTTTAGCTTCCGGGGGCATATAGACAATGTTACCCGATAAAGAATCTGTTATAACATTTTGCCCTTCTCTGTATTCAGAAGGTTTAACTCTTGAACTTCCACCACCGACTACAAGTGCGTGGATATGTTTTATGTTTTCTTCCGTTATCTGAGCTTTTGTTTTCGCAAGTTTTTCTATGTAATCAAGGGCTGTGTAGTAGCCTTTAATTTCTTTTTCATCCCTTATTCTGCCGGTATTTGAAATAACTTTTTTCTTGTTTATAAGTTCTTTTACTTCATCTTGCGTAAGCCTGTTGCCTTCAATCTGTGTAGAATAGTGGATTGTTTGAAGTTTCGCCGTTTCTCTAAGCGATGCTAATAAAGTAGGATTAATTGGCAGGGTTTTAATGCCTTCTTTTACTCTTTCTATTTCCAGAAGGTTATTCGCTATTGTGTTTGTTATAGAAAAAATCGGTTTAAACTCTGCCATAAAAATTCCTTATCTTTGCCACTATTCTGCCATAATCTTGCCGGAAAGTCAAATTTAAAGCATAGAGAATCCCCTATATTGTCTAATTTACAAGCATTAAACAAGTTTATAGTTGAATGCTATAAAATAAAAACTCCTCAGGTTGGACTCGAACCAACAACCTACCGGTTAACAGCCGGTTGCTCCGCCATTGAGCTACTGAGGATTATCGTTTTTCTTATTTAATTGTTTAAACTACACTCAATGGCTCCACACATGCTTCGAAATCTTTTGCTCATTGCATTCGCAAGGAACTACTGAGAATTATAGATTTTATTAATTCGAAAAGATATCTCAACCCGCAGCTGACAGGCAAAGTGAACTTCTCTATGAAATTTATTATAGCAACAAAACTATTTTTTGCAAGCGTAAAATTAAATTTTGGTAAAATTTTTATCAAATTTTCATTCAAGTTCATTATTTTAAAATAATAAATGACAGAGGGGTTTAACGATGTCCGAAAAAATGCTATAATTATCAAATCTTAATGTAAAGGAGAATAAAATGTGTAAAAAAGATAATTCAATCTGCTTTGCAATCGGCATATTAACAGGCATTGTAGGCGGAATCGCCGCAGGGCTTCTTTATGCGCCAAAGCCAGGTAAGGAATTTCGGGAAGATATTAAAAACACCGTAATTGATGTTGCAGAAAAATATTCCCCGGAAATTCAAAAGGCAAAAAAACAAGCGATTGACATAATTAAAAGCTCAAAATACAAAATTGAGATGGAATACAAAAATTTTCTGGACAATATAAAGGCACAAAAACTTGCCAATGCTAAAAATATTGAAACAGACGTTTATAATATGTAATTTAAAGAGGGGTAAAAGATGGATTCTACAGTGCAAATAGGTTTAGTGGTATTGATTTACACAACGGCAATTTTATTGACGCTTATAACGATTTTCTTAATAAAATTAATATACACATCCACAAAGCTTGCAAAGACTCTGTCTCAAACCTCCGAGATGATTAATAAAGAGCTGGAACCCACATTGCAAGAGTTAAAAGAGACTTTGGGTTCTATAAATTCAATCGCAAAAAACGCTGACAACCAGATAAACAGGGTAAAGGGCGTTTTTGAAAAATTTATGTGCGTACCCTTCCGAGTAGGACAAAAAATGCGCGGGCTTTTTGAAGGTCTAAAAGAAGGGCTCTCAGCCGGCATTAGACTATTTAGAAAATAAAAGAAAGGAAATAAAATTATGTCAGTAGGAAAATTTGTAACAGGATTTGTAATTGGCGGCGTTGTAGGTGCCGTAATAGGTGTTTTACTTGCTCCGCAATCCGGCGAGGAAACCCGCGAACAGATTTCAAAAACAACAAAAGATGCTATGAACAAGGCTTCTTACGCCGTTAAAGAAATTCAGGAAAAAGCTGATGATATGGTTTCCGAAGTTCAGAAAAAAGGTGAAGAAATCATTGACAGAATTCAGGGATTAATAAATAAACAAAAAGAAGGTCAAGCTTAAATAATTCCGGAATTTAAATTTTGCAATTAATAAAAATTAATGCCCTTGCATCATGCGGGGCATTTTTTACGTTGCAAAAGCGCAAAACACATACTACTGGCAATCTTGAGAAATTAAAGATGCAAATAATGCAACGACACAATTTTCAGTGCGCCAAAAGTAGCGTGCAGCAAGATATTTCGGAACTAAAAAATGTCCTGCAGCGCTTAATAAAAATCCATAGCCACAAAATACACAAATAGCAAGTCATTTCAGATTTTAATACTGTTGAATTTCTATCTGTCAAAGCGTTTTAAATTGTTTGCTATCTCTTCATCGCCTATCCCGACTGACTTTGCGATGTCTGAAAGGAGTTCCTGCCCAAGAACAGGGGTTAAACGCCCTTTTTCCAAAAATTTCAAAATTATTTTCACTCCGTTTAAATTTACGCCAAGGCTTCTTGTCAGGTATAATATGAGTTTTGCTCGTTGCAAATCTTCTTCTGTATAGCCTCTTCTATTGGTATCACTGCGTTTTGGGCATAAAATCTTCTCTTTGTCGTATATCCTCAAAGTCTGGATATGAACCCCTAAAATCAACGCCAGCTCACCAATTTTATATGATTTTTCCTCAAGGGCGTTATTGTTAGTTTTTACACCAATTTTTCCATTTTTTTTGTTGCAAAATTCCAACTTCAAATTTCTCCAAATAAGTCATAGTCTGAAAAACCGGTAACTTTAACATCCCAAATATCACCCGGAACAAGAATTTCAGCAGTTTTAACATACACAAGCCCGTCCACATCAGGCGCATCCTTATAACTTCTTAAAATCGCAGTGCCATCATCGGTCACTTGCTCTACAATACAGGGTAACTTTTGCCCTACAAGGCTTTCATTGTTTTTTAAAGAGATTTCTTTTTGCAGCTTTAAAATCTTGTTTTTCCTTGCCCTTTTTGCTTTTGCAGGGATTTGTGGTTTTAAATCATACGCATATGTATCTTTTTCTCTTGAAAACTCGAAAACCCCCAGTCTATCAAACTTTGCGGCATTTACAAAGCTATAAAGATGCTCGAAATGCTCTTCTGTCTCTGTAGGATATCCTGTAATCAGCGTAGTTCTGATGCATACACCCTTTATTCTTTGCCTTAGTTTTTTTATAAACGTCAAAACATCAATAACGGGTCGGCGCATTGCTTTTAAAATGTCCGGATGCGAGTGCTGAAGCGGAATATCAACATATTTTACCACCTTGTCAAGTGTTGCAATCGCGTTAATTAAATCATCATTGAAATTTGTCGGATATGTGTATAAAACCCTTATCCAGCTTAGGTTTTCGATTTTGTTAAGCTCCTCAAGAAGTTTTGAGAGCATGGGTTTTTTATACAAATCAATACCATAGCTCGACGTATCCTGGGCAATCAGAATAATTTCGGAAACTCCTTTATTAGTAAGTATTTTAGCCTCTTTAATTATGTTTTCCATGGGTCTTGATACATACGGACCGCGCAATTTGGGTATAACACAATAGCCACAGGCGTAATCGCACCCTTCAGCAATTTTTAAATATGTGCTTGAACCTACTGTAATATGCACTCTGTCTATATTTTCAGGATATTTACATACAGGATTTTTAGAAACCATAAAATTCTTATCAGCTCCGGTTTTAATGGCTGTCTTAACAGCTTTTGAGGTAGCTTTTTCAGCGAAGCCTGCTGTTGCATTTTCAATAATCCCGACAATTTTATCAATATCAGATGTTCCTACGAACCCGAGAGCCTCTGGTATCAAAGCTTTCAGTTTCTCGCCATGTTTTTGGGGAAGGCAGCCCGTAATTATCACTTTTTTACCGGCACCTATCATTTCAAAAATACTTGAAACACTCTCCTTTTCTGCATCATAAATAAATGAACAGGTGTTTATAACGACAATTTCGGCATCTTTATCGTCGCTATCAAGCGTTATTTCATACCCTCTTTCTTGAAGCACACCAGCCATAAGCTCGGTATCTACAAGGTTTTTGGCACATCCATGGTGAATAATGGCAATTTTTTTTAATTTAGTCTTTAACATCAACCACCCTTTCAAAAACATTTACTTCAAAAGCAGAAGATGATTTTTCATCATAAAATCTTTGTCTGAAAATATACATATTGCTCAATGCTGCACAAAATTTCTGTCCGTAATCACGACATATATAGGCTTTTCCATATTCCGTCGTATCTCTGTTTGTAACAAACAGGTATTTTGGAAGATTTTTTAAAACAGAGTTTGTTAGAAAATCCTCACCATAGGCATCAAAATCAAGCGGAATAAAGCTCGTATTAAAATGCTTATATTCTTTTTTTAGAGCAAAATTAAAGAATAATCCCTCAGGGAGTATTAAAAAATCGTCATTATCTTTTAAATTATTTTGTATAAATTCAAGCATGGAAATAGAAGGCTTAGCGATGTTAGAAAGAGAATAAATAGTACCCGCAGGAGATTTTACCGGAACATTTTTTGCAAAGAAAAAAATTGTTATTAAATAACATAAAAAAAACAGGGTAAATAAAATGCTAAGAAAATTTATTCCTGAAATATAGCAATTTGAATACCTTTTAAAGATACAGCCGCCAGCAAGAAAAAGAGAAATTAAAACGCAGGGAAGATAAAATGTGCCGTAAACATCCAAATTCAGCACAAGTAAAACTTTTAGCGAAATCAAAACGGTAAAAAATATAAAAAGGTATTTTTCAATTTCAAGCAAAGAAAGCTCTGTAAAATTCTTTTTGAAAAGATAAATCAAAGTAATGCTGATAAAAAACAGAAAGATTATAAGCGGAGCGTAGAAAAATACAGGATAAAAAGACTTAAGGTAAAACAAATACAAAAGAATATAAGCAGTAAGAATTCCATATTTTACCGCTTTATTTTCAGCCTTGCAAAAGAAAAAACCAAGTGCAAAAATAACCATCGCCTTTAAAAAGGTGATTATTGACGGAATTATCAAAGAAAGCATCTTTTTGGGCACAAAATAAAACCCGGCTTGGTTTTTATAAAAAATTTCAAGAGAGGGTGAATGCGCCATATTTGATATCATTTTAAAATTAAAAAGAATATCGGACGCCGAAACTCCCTGCGATATAAGAATCATAAGCAAAAAGAATACAGGAATAAAAAAACAAAGTACACTATACAAAATAGTTTTTTTGTTTAAATTTTTTCTGTATAAAAAAGCTGTGAGCGGTAAAATCGCTATGCAGGGCAAAAAATCATATTTTGAAAGCAGGGAACAGGAAAGCAAAAATGCCGACAGATACAAAAAGCGGACATTATTTGTTTCAATAAATTTAAATATAAAAAACAGATGCAAAAGTGCAAATACAAGCGCATAAAGCATTGCATAGGAATATGGAAATATAAAATTAAATATATGAACAGAAAAAACGCATGAAAAAAGGATTAAAAGCGAAATCCAAAATGCAGAAAAGGCGCCAAAAAAACGCTTTGAAAAAAGAAAAATCAAGCTTATGAATATATATGCACAGACCGCACCTATCGTCTGCATAGTATTTAAAGAAGAACCGAAAACCTTAACTATAGAAGCGTTTATATAATATGGAACAGGACCATATATACATATAATATCCTTGAATAAAATTTTACCCAAATCTGCCATAGCATAAGGAATGTAAGCCTCCCTGCCGCAATCTATAATAAGGTCTCCAAATCTTCCCCAAAAAATAATAAGCCCGGCAAAAAAAATCAGCGACAAAATAACAAAATATACGTTTTTTTTGAGCAATGCTTGTGTTTTTTTCAAAATTTCCATATTAAAAATTTTAGAAAAAAAACAATTAAAAGGCAATTTCTGCAACAAAACTGTTTTTATTAATTTAGGAAGAAAATATAGGGAAGTTTTATGACATATTTGCCAAACTCAATTGAAAGATGTACACCAATTGTTGGTTTTGACCCATATGCTTATATTATGGACAGACCGTCCAATTTAAAAATAAACAAGATGCAAAGCCCGTACGATACGGATTATTTTGCAGTGGGACCTGATAAAAATACACAAACTGCAGAAGCCGGCGAAAATAAAGAAAAAAAGGGTACTGCAGGAAAAATTTTAAAAACTATCCTTGGTGCAACAGCCATAGGGCTTGCAATTTTTGGCATAAGCAAAGGAATTAAAGCACTTCCAAGCGGAGGAAGCAGTGCAACAGGCGGGATTTTAAGCAAAATCGGAACACATTTGCAAAATGCCGGAAAATGCGCTCTTAAAGGAATCAGCACCGCAGCAGGTTTCATTGGCAGACAATTTACAAAATTAGGCAATTTTATTCAAAGCAAAATTACACCACCACCAACACCGCCAACACCATAAATTTTGTAACACCAAATTTAAAAGCACTTAATATTTTTGCTTTAAAAATTAAAAACATTATTATATAAATTATGAAGGGCTCATTTTTTAAAAAATTTATTTTACTGAGCGGGGCTGCCTTTGTGTGCTTTTTTATCATCCCAGCATCATCCGTATATTCAGAAGATATGACTGATTTTGACTATCAATTTCTGGACAATGCCTTCTCAAACCCGAATCCAACCACAAATAAGCAGTTTGAGGAAGTAATGCAAAGGTATGAGCAGGAACCAAACGGTGTATTTTATAAACTGAAAAGATTTTTAAACAGAAATAACCCGGAATACGATAAACATTTAAAAAAAATGTATGAAAACCCAAATAATCAACCGGCAAGAATAAAAGATGCACCGGAAAGTAAACCAACCATTACAATCGGCGCAAATTTTTATGATTCAACAGGAAAACTTCTGGAAGCAGGGCATTATCAGGCAGATTATAAAGAAGCAAACGGAACCTATACGATATCACTTTTGCAAGGCAAAACAAGAGTTGCCGAAATAAAGGCCATTCCATACGAAGATGACTGGGAAACCCCTGCTGTTGTATACGCGCGCACACAAATAGTACAGGATGATTTAGTCCGAATAATTTATGCAAATATCGATATAACAATCCAGGGTTATGTAAGACTGCAAAAATAACTTACACGCTTGTTTTAAAATATTTTACGTACTTTAAAACTAAAGCTACTTTGTACAGGCTTTCTTTGCCTTCAATTTTACAGCAGCGGAAATAAGCCCCACAAAAAGAGGGTGCGGCTCTTCCGGACGGGATTTAAATTCCGGATGGAACTGGGATGCCACAAACCAATCATTTTTCGGATATTCAATCATCTCAGCCAAAAGACCATCGGGAGAAGTACCTGAAAATACAAGTCCCGCTTCTTCTATTTGTTTTTTATACTCATTATTTACCTCGTATCTGTGACGGTGACGCTCGGACACAATTTTTGCACCGTAAGCTTTTTGAGCTTTTGAACCGTCCTTCAGATGACAAGGATATGCCCCAAGCCTCATTGTACCGCCATATCCCGCAACACCTTTTTGTTCAATCATAAGATCAATTACGGGATACTTGGTGCCTTCCGCGAATTCTGTGCTGTTTGCATTTTCCAAACCCAAAACATTTCTTGCATATTCAATAACAGCACACTGCATGCCAAGACATAAACCCAAAAATGGCAGGTTATTTTCCCTTGCATATCTTATAACCCTGAGTTTGCCTTCAATGCCGCGAACACCAAAACCTCCGGGCACAACAAGCGCATCGACATCTTTGAGCATTTCATGTGCATCATTCATATTGAGGCACTTCTCGGAAGCAAGCCATTTAATTTCAACTTTACACTCATGCTGAAGGCTGGCATGCTTTAAGGATTCTACAACCGAAATATAAGCATCATTTAAATCTGTATATTTACCCGCAAGAGCCACTCTTAATGTATCTTTTGGATGTTTGATTCTATAAACCAATTTTTCCCAATTTGAAATATCAGGTTTCTTGTCCTTTATTTGAAGCTGCTTTAAGACAACACCCGCAAGATTTTGCGCCTCTAGCGCAAGAGGAACCTCATAAATAGTATCCATATCACGGCATTCAATAACACAATCTTTCTGAACTGAACAAAACAGCGCAATTTTATCCCTTTCAGTTTTAGGAATTTCCTGCTGTGTCCTGCAGACAAGGATTTCAGGCTGAATACCATAACTCCTTAGGGTGTAAACACTGTGCTGGGATGGTTTTGTCTTCAATTCACCGGAGGTTGGCAAATATGGAAGCAAGGTAACATGGATAGAAAGCGAATTCCCGATACCTTCTTCAGCCCTGAATTGTCTTATAGCCTCAATAAACGGTAGACTTTCAATATCACCTATTGTACCGCCGATTTCAGCAATTAAAAAATCGGGATTGGATTTCTTCGCACAACTTTGAATTCTTGCTTTAATTTCATTTGTAATATGCGGAATAGTTTGAACCGTAGCACCCAGGTATTCTCCCTGGCGCTCTTTATTTATAACGGTTTGATACACACTGCCTGAAGTTACATTGTTTATTTGATGCAGTGATGTATTTGTAAATCTTTCATAGTGCCCCAAATCAAGGTCTGTTTCAGCGCCGTCATCTGTCACAAAAACTTCTCCATGCTGAAAAGGACTCATTGTGCCCGGGTCAACATTTATATACGGGTCAAATTTTTGAATTGTAACGGAAAAGCCCCTAGCTCTTAAAAGACGCCCCAAACTTGCTGCCACAATACCTTTGCCAAGTGAGCTAACAACACCGCCTGTTATAAAAATATATTTTGTCATATCTTTTTCCTTTTCCCGCAAGTCCCTGATAAAATTAAAGTCCCCAAATTAATTGATTTTGGGGACTTTAAAAAATTCGCCTTCAACATCCGG
>CAJULH010000044.1 GCA_910587175.1 Candidatus Gastranaerophilales bacterium
AAACGGGAGTAAATCTTTAATAGGAAGGGAAGGTTAGGAAGTTAGGTTTTTGTGTGGAAAAATCGTGTTTATTAAATGTCTGCCTTTTGGCTTTTATTTATTTCGTTTGTTATCTCTTACATATATATAAAGTATATATAAAATATAAAATTGCACACTTTGCTTAATTTGTTACATTTCTTTACATACTGGTGTAAAAGATGTATAGATAGTTATTCGCTAAATATCTCTAATGTACTTATGCTAACGGTATAAAAACTATCTATGGCGTGTACATTGCTATACTTTCAAATTTCTGATAAAACTTATGGCATCGTCCTTTGTTTTTACGACACCTGCAATCTGTGCTTCTTTCAATTCGTTTATAATTGTCCCGAGTTTTGGTGATGCCTGAATTTGGAGAATTTTCATAATTTCTCTGCCGTCTAAAAGCTTTGGCAGCTCTTTTAAATTATCTTTAATCTTTTCATAGTAATTAAGCAAGACGTCTAAATTTTCAAGATTTTTTTTAACCATCTCATCGGATACAGCCTCACCCCTTGCTGAAAGTCTGTCCGCTCTTGCGATGTCTATTAAATCTTCAACATCCGGGTGGATTTTTCTTACAAACCTTGCCATTGCCTTGGTGGAAGCCCCTTCCGGTGTACTCATCAAACTTGATGGATATATATGATTCTTAACCATTTTTGAGACGTATTCAATCTGTTTTTTTGAAAATTTAAGTTCCGAAAGTTCTTGTTTTACGAGCTCTCCGCCTTTTTCATCGTGTCCTATAAACCTGTGCCTTCCTGTATCTTCTTCTATTGTCCAGCAGAGGGGTTTTCCAATGTCATGATAAAATGCCGCAAGACGAAGCATCGGGCTTTTACCCCGAATTTGATTGACTGTTTCTATTGAATGATGTACTAAATCCAGATGATGATGTGTGTTTGGGGGGATTTTTTTAATGTTTCCGATAAATGGAAAAACCATTTCCAAAAACCCCATATCATACATATTTAGCAATGTTTGAACAAGAAAATCTCCTTCAAACATTTTTAATATTTCCTGATTTATCCGCTCTTTTGCAACATTGTTAAGATTTTTACCATTTTTTTGAATATATTTTAAAATGCTATCATCAATTTTAAATCCAAGCTGTGCCTGAAATCTGAACGCGCGCAGCATCCTTAAGGGATCGTTTTCTAAATTTTCTACATTTGATGTTTTTATAATTTTTCTTTCTATGTCATCAAAACCGCAGTTTTTATCATAAAATTTCCCGTTTTTCAAATCATAGAAGATTGAATTTATCGTAAAATCGCGCCTTTCAATATCGTCATCCGGACTATTGTTTAATCCCTGCGCAATGTCTGCATAGTTTTCTTTTGAAACTACTCTGTAGATTTTATTTTCACTATCAAGCTCCACGAAGGCTCCGCCAATATTATCGGCGATTTTTCTTGAAACATTTTCCGTGTCACAGTTGAATAAAACAATGTCTTTATCTAATGAGCTTTTATTAAAGATTGCCAAATCTCTTATATAACCGCCAACAAGATAAGCATCGGTTTCTTTTAAATTTTCTTTTATTTTGTTTAAAAAACTGTCATTTTCTATTGCTTGTTTTATTCTTTGTTTCAAACCTGACATCCTTTTTTATATAAATCAAGTGCAAAAATAACGTTCGCCGCTCCTGCAGTCACAGCGTTTGGTGCCTTAAAAATTAAATTTCCAAGTGTTGCCATCTTATATCCTTCTTTTTTGAAGAAATTAAATTCATCCTCGGAAAAACCGCCTTCTGGTCCTGTTACAAGTAAAATATCTTCGTTTATATTAAGCGTTTTCACAGCGTTTAAAATATCTGTATTTTCATATTTTTCTGCAAAAATTATGATATTTTCTTTTTTAAATTTTTTCAAAATTTCAGGTAATGGAGAAATTTCAAAAACCGGCATCCTATCTGCCCGTTCGCACTGCTTAAATGCTTCATCGGATATTCTCTGCCATTTTTCTCCCTTAAATTCTGCAATATCTTTCTTTATTGTTGAATATTCCGAAATAAAAGGATAAACCCCTTTTATTCCAAGCTGCGCTGCATTTGAAATCAAAAGGTTTTCGCCATCTTGTTTTAATATACTCTGTGCAAGAAAAATATTATAAGAGAGCTCTCTTTTTGAAGTTTCTGATTCAAGAATTTTTGCCGCTACTTCTTTTTTTGAAAAATCTATAATTTCTGCCTTGTATTGAATCTTTCTTTCATCAATAAATTTAATAATTTCGCCTTTTTTTATCCGGAGCGCATTTACCAAATGATGCACAGTTTCGGGGCAAACTATTTTTAAAATGTCCTCTTTAATGTTATTGGAATTTACCGGAAAATGTGGCATAACTGAATTTTATCATAAATTTTTTTGTGGTAATATGGTTTAGCTAAAAACTAAATCAGGAGAGAAATATGTTAATTGTAATGCGTCATGGGGCAAATGAAGAACAAATTCAAAATGTTATAGATACAATTAAGAAAAAAGGCAGAGATGCGCATGTTTCAAAAGGAGATATGCATACAGTAATCGGTGCCGTAGGTGCAAACCAGATTGACCCGAGGGATTTTGAACTTTTGGATGGTGTAAAAGAGGTGCTCAAAATCTCCTCTTCTTATAAGCTCGTAAGCCGCATATTTAAACCGGAAGACACTGTAATTGATGTGAATGGTGAAAAATTCGGAGGCGGTTATGTTGGTCTTATAGCAGGACCCTGCACTGTGGAATCAGAAGAACAAGTGGAAGCCTGTGCTAAAAAATTATCATCTTACGGTGTGAAAATCATAAGAGGCGGTGCTTTTAAGCCGCGCACATCACCTTATGCCTTTCAGGGTTTAGGCGAAGAAGGATTAAAGATAATAAGACGTGTTGCAGATAAATATAATATGGCGGTTACAAGCGAAGTTATGGAGATAAACCAAATTCCTTTGTTTTTAAAATACGTTGATATTTTGCAGGTTGGTGCAAGAAATATGCAAAATTTCAACCTTCTAAAGGAATTGAGCCATGTTAATAAACCTGTAATGATTAAAAGAGGGCTGTCTGCAACTATTGAAGAGTGGCTTATGGCGGCAGAATATATACTTTCAGGCGGAAACAGAGAAGTAATCCTATGTGAACGCGGTATACGTACATTTGAGCGTGCAACAAGAAACACTCTTGATTTGTGTTCAATTCCCGTTGTGAATAAATTGAGTCATTTGCCTATAATTATTGACCCAAGCCATGGTACAGGCTTGCGTGATAAGGTGGCACCTATGTCTATGGCATCTGTTGCCGCCGGCTGTGACGGACTTATGATAGAAGTGCATGATACACCGGATTGTGCACTTTGTGACGGTGCACAATCACTTTATCCGGAGCAATTTAAAGATTTAATGGAAAAACTTAAAAAAATTGCACCCGTTGTGGATAAGAAAATGAGCATTGCTGTTTAAGGCTTTCATAGCTTGTCTTGAGAATTCACAAAAACGGCTTTAGTTAAGAATGAAGCTTCTGAAATTTATCCGGAAGCTTCATTTATTTTATTCACATCCAGGACACAGCGCACACCAAAGGCCCAGGTAGTAATACACTTACCATACATATTAGTGCCGCAACTGTTTGCAAAGTTAGCGAACGTACCTGATTCTAAACCAAAGCCTCTGTAATAGTCATTTGTGTCTACCATAGAGCCTGACCATACGTAGTTCGGGTAGCAGTAGCCATTGTAGGAGCCCGGGCAGCTGCCCACATTCCTGCACTGCAGGGTGCCGTAACCGGCATAGTAGTCACAGAGCTAGCTGCAGCTTAGAAAACAACCAAGCAACTGCGTCTCAATGTTTGGATTTTGTATTTCAATGTACACTTTAAAATACAATAGCAAAAAGTTTAATTCAGCATTATACCAACAAAAATTGGTAACATCGGACGATGTGAATTCACCCATATCTGTCAAAATCCGTAAACTTTGACACTCTCTGGATTGATTTAATACTAACCTGCGGACTTTTAGCATGGCAAATATGTAAATTAATAAATAACTTAAGTGTCTAACGGCAGTTTGTGTAAAAACTGTAAGCCTGATTTTAATGCAGGAGAATTATAAAATATGTAAAAAAAGAGCGCTAAGGTTACAAAAAGCGCTCCGAAAAGTTGTTCATCTAAAATTTTAGCGAAGGCTGGGTTTTATCATAAGTTTCGATTTGATTGCCGGGTTATATTTATTCGTTGCTTATCAACCATTCTATTACTACAAATCCGTTTGCTCCAGCTCCGCCTGAACCAAGTCCAACTTTGTTTTCTGCTGCCTTATCAGGGTCTATGCCTCCGCCACCTCCGCCAGCTCCTCCGTTTTGGTTTGAAACAGCGCTGTATTCAGGTGCATTAGTCCCGTTTATATCATCTATTTTGCATCCTTTTTCATCTGTACTTTGCTGTTTGCCGCCGCATCCTCCTTTGTATCCTAATACTGTTGTTCCGCCCTCTCCTCCTGAATATCCTCCAATATCTGCCGAGCCTGTATATCCTTTTGCAGAAAGTTTTGATGCCACAGGAGCTATAATTTCTTTATATGTACCATCCTTTGTTTTGTTAAAGTCTTCAAAGTCCGGATAGTTTCCGCCAAGACCGCCTTCGGTTTCTTGTGCTGCTGTTAAATTCAGGTTATCAGCTGTAATATTTTGAAAGGCTCCCGTATTACCTCCTTTTCCGCCTTTGAATACTATCTTTTTATTATTTTTTATTTCAATAATTGTATCGGTTCCGTCTTCTCCTCCTCTGCCTATTGTGCCTCCTGCACCGCCTTTTCCTACGGTAATTGAAATTACATCTCTTGGTCGTACTTTAAGTGTTAAATATTGTGCTTTTCCGTCACTCGTAAGACCAACCGCCCCGCCAGCTCCTCCTCCTGAGCCTGCTGAAGCCAGTTTAAAGGTTATTTTTGCGTAGTTAGCTCCGCCGTGCCCGCCGGGATAGCAGGTTTGAGCAATATTGATGCTGCCGTCCGTATTTCTTTTAACTTCCTGTGCGCATGCGCCCCCTCCTCCGCCATATCCGTATTGTGCTCCGTTTTCTCCTTTCGGGCTCATTGGTGTTCCGCCTTGGGCACCTCCTCTTCCTGCACCGCCTTTGGTGTTTGTTCCTGCCGTAGTTATTGCATTGTTGCTTCCTTCTGCAGTCTGTTCACAGGTAGTGTTCAACAGCCCGGTGCCTGAATAGCAAATGTTGTTAAAATATGCATATTCTTTTGTACCGGCATTTGTGCCTGCATCTGCGTTTTCTCCATAAGTTCCGGTGAGCCCGCTAAGGTTTGATATTGTGCTTCCGTTTTTGTAATATGTGAGTCTGGGGTCACCGCCGCCGTAGTTTGCGCGGTTTTCATTATTTTTTTGTGCTTCTAATGTTGCAAGTAAAATTAGCTCAAAGTGTGCATTGTTATTATCTTTTGATATTTTGAAGGTTCCCGTAGCCTTTTTACCTGCGCTGCCTCCGCCTCCTGTGTATGGAATCCAATCCATAACTTCATACACAAGTTTTGGTTCGCCTGTCATAGTATTTGATGCGGATTCATGTGCAAGCGATATGTTTTCCTTTTTTACTTCATTTGGTGTAAAGTAAAGCTGAAAATAGCCATCCATTAATGGCACAATAGATGGATTGCAATATCCTTCTCCCTGACAGCCCCGTTGATCTGCTACTGTAGGGAATACTGAATTTTTGGGGCAAGTATAGCAGACAATGTCTAAATATTTTGGTCCAAGGTAATTTTTATCCTGGGAACTGAAATCAGATTTCTCAATAATTCTTTTCATTTCACTTACGGTTATTGCTCTTGCTTTATTTGCATATTCGGGATAATAGCCTGCTGCTTGTAATATGTACCACCCGCGTATCATTCCTCCTGTACATATAGTTCTTGTTTTGGGGTCGTATGTGTTTGATATGCTGTTTGAATTTCCGTATGCACATGTTGTGCCAACCCAGCAGACATTATGGAACATATCTTGCGTTTGTACATCAATCACATGCCAATAATTATCGGATGCTATATTTGAAGCTGTTAAATGTATTGGTATATGGCATAAATCCCGTCCGGAATCTGCCATATTCGGAAGGTGTCTAAAGCCTTTTGCTGTTTCGCATTTTTGTGCTGAATCATATTTGCCATATGCAAAGCCTCCTGCACCGCCTTGTCCGATTAAAACTGCGTCTGCTGCATACCAGCCCTTTTGAATTGAAATTATCTGATTGATTTGCGGCCAGATGCTTGAGCTTGCAGCTACTGTTGCGGTGTTTGACCATTCCTTTGTAAAACTTGTCGAGTTGGCTCCTCCTCCGCCTCCGCCTCCTGCAGCAGCCTGGATTTTAATTTCATAAACATCATCAGGCACAACGAAGGAATATTGTCCCGGCGCATTATATATGGTTTTTCCTGTGTTAAAAATTATGGAGCCAAGTCCTGAAACATTAACTTTTTCTTGTACCTTTTTTGTCATAACCGGGGCTAAAGCTGCCATTAAAAGTGATGCTACAAGAAGCGTCATAAGCATTTCTATTAAACTGAATGCCTGTTTTCCTTTTGCAATCGGGGCAATTTTAAGATTAGTATTTTTAAAAATTACCCGATGCGGTGATTTAAAATCTTTATTCATAAGTTATCCTTAATTATTGTAATACTTTTATATATTATGTCTACTATAAGATAACAATATTATCTATATTTGTCAAATGGGGAATATAAAATTACGATTTTAATATGCTAGAAACTACTGATATTAAAGAATTAATCACCATTTTATTATTTCGAAAAGGGTATTCTATGAGACGACTTGTCAAAAAAATGAATGAAGCAGGATACCCGGAGATGACAATTGGCGGATTTTCAAAGATGTTGAAAACAAAATCCATAAAGTTTACAAAGGTGCAGGAGATACTGGATTTTCTGGGCTATGGGCTTAAAGTAGTTGAAAAACCTGTGCAAAACAGCAGTAAAAGATAATTTTCCTGAGTTATTTAGTTAAAATTTAAAATGCAATATGAAGGCTAATCCACATTTACAGGCTCGCGATTAATCGCTTTTATAGCCTCTTTTGCGTTCATTGCAATTTCGTCAGGAATATTGTCCACAACGGTTAACTGCCTTAAAACATCAATTGTACGTTTGAAAGCGCGGACAACATCTCCTTCGGTAAATTCCGTGTCGGCAAAGATTTTATCCCAAGCTTCAATGGATGAAACCTCTTCATTTGCAGAAAGTACCCAAGATTCAATCATAGAACAATATTCAGAATTTACATTCATCATATTTTCAATTTTGTTTTCACGCTCCAGGAGGAAAATCTTTCTCCTGATATCTTTAATTTTTCCTAAAACCTTTCTTACATTTTGGGATGGCGGTTTAATTGGCGTGTTATCAAGGTTTCGAACTTCTTCTGTTGCAATGGCGCATATGACAGATGCAAGCTCATATGGAGCTAAATCATTTAAAAGATTAGAGAGAATAATCTCTGAAAGGTACAATTCATTTTCTATTCTAAGCCCCATTGTGATTTTGCCGGTCTCTGTCGGATAATCTTCAGAAAGGTTTCCCATAGTTTCCAAAATTCTTTTATGCGCAAGGAATTTTTGCCAATATACATCCTTTTGAAATTCAATCTCTTTTTGAAGCTGGCGTACTTTTTTTTGATACCTTTGAAAAAGCTCCAGTTCTTTTTTATGTTTTTTGTAAATTTTGCATCTGTCGCAGCCATAGCTTTGCATTTTGCTTAAAAGTTCTTTTGTTTTCTTTGCAAATTCAACTACCTCGGGTGCATTTGGGTTTTTAGACTGGCGGCGCAAAGCTTTTAACGTGGTGCGGTGTTGGACGTATAAATTTTTATATTTCAAATAATCATCCATATCTTCCGCTTTGTGACCAAATTTACATTTAAATTCTTTAATTGTAGTCATATTTTCTTCATACCGCTCAAGCTCTGCCTTTAGGGGTGAAATTCTATCTGTGGATGAAAAATAGCCAAAAGTTTTTAGTATGAGCTCTTTTGCTTCGTCTAAAGAAAACCTCTGTAAAAGGTTTAAAACCATCGAATAGCTTGGGGAAAATTTGCTTTCCAAGGGGTTTGAACCGCTGGTTGCAAGCTCGTACACTTCTTCGGGGCTTTGAAAAGGAGTGCCTACAATTACGACATATCCAATTTCATCCATTCCGCGTCTTCCTGCGCGTCCTGACATCTGCAGAAATTCATTTGCAGTTAAAATCCTGTGTCCTTCATCTGTTCTTTTTGAGATGGAGCTTATAATTGTAGTTCTTGCGGGCATATTTATGCCGGCTGCAAGAGTTTCTGTTGCAAAAACAACTTTGATAAGACCGTTTTGAAACATTCTTTCAACAAGGTTTTTCCATCCGGGTAAAAGTCCCGCATGATGCGATGCGATACCTCTTTTTACAAGTTCAATATGCGGATTATTGTATAAATACGGGTTTTCTGCAATATATTCATCCACCATCTGCGCAGCTTTTATGGATTCTTCTTTGGTTAAAAGGTCTATAGAGCTGCATTTTATGGCGTTTTCATCGCATTTTTTTCTGGAAAATGTAAAATATATGCAAGGCAGCATATTTTTCTCCTGCAGTGCAAGAACGATGTCCGTGCAGGGGTTTTTTATGCTTTTTTTACTGTTGAAGTATTTGTATTTACTCTCGGGTCTGATTTTTTTATTTAATGCACCCTCGGGGGTCATCAAAGGCAGGACAGTGTTTGGTTTTGAGCTGTCGTAATAGAAAAACCTTAAAGGAACAGGTCTAAAATCCGTATAGATATGTTCTGTTTTTGAATGTACTGTATTTATCCAGTCTGTAAGCTGGCGTGAATTTTGTACTGTTGCTGAAAGTGCTATTATCTGGATATTTGTAGGACAATAGATAATACTTTCTTCCCAAACCGTGCCTCTGGATTCGTCATTCATATAGTGAACTTCATCTAAAACCACGTATTTAACATCTTTTAAATTATCTGTCAGGCTGCCGAATGTTGTTCCATAGAGCATATTTCTGAAGACTTCCGTTGTCATAACAACAATCTGTGCATCGCGGTTTATTGTGGTGTCGCCCGTTAAAAGCCCCACTTTTTCTGTACCGTATTGTGTTGAAAAATCGTGAAATTTTTGGTTTGAAAGAGCCTTAAGCGGTGTTGTGTAAAATATTCTCTGTCCGTTTTCAAGTGCAAGGTGAATGGCACTTTGCGCAATGCAAGTTTTTCCGGCACCTGTCGGGGCGCAAACCACAACGCTTTTGCCATCCTGAATATTTTTTATAGCTTCCTGCTGAAAATCATCCAGTTTAAAGTCAAATCCATACATAAGAAAATTTTATCACAGAAATTATTTCCATGCTTCAGTTGTTTAATGGTTTTTGCTCTATAGTTATTTGTCGGCTTCATCTACAGACTTTTTATCTTCTGTGATTTTTGTATCTGAATTGAAGCTCTTTTGTGAAGTCAGAGGTGTATTATCCTTAACTGTTACATTTATATATGGGTTTGAAAAGTATTTGTTTGCAACAGCTAAAATGTCAGACTGTGTTACATTTAAAATTGCATTTTT
Organism: Candidatus Gastranaerophilales bacterium; assembly: GCA_910587175.1. GTDB lineage: Bacteria > Cyanobacteriota > Vampirovibrionia > Gastranaerophilales > Gastranaerophilaceae > MGBC122484. The sequence goes on from CAJULH010000044.1 coordinate 9,603, forward strand.
ATATTCTTCAAGATGGTTAATATTATACCCAAGTGCTCCATGCCAGCCAAGAAGGTTTGCATCATCCATATTTGTTTCAAGTGAGATTAAAATATTTCCTAAAATTTTGTCTTTGGCTTCCTGGAGTTCTTGTCCTGTAACATATTCTGTTTTTAGTCTGCAAATTTCTCTCAACATTCCCTTTTTTGCAGTTTCAATATTTTTGTTGTTTGTGCCAATGTATGCAACATATGCGCCGTCTCCTGCATTTTGAAGAAGGGTTGAGCCCACGGAGTATGCTAATCCCTGGTTATCACGAAGGTTTTTAAAGAGTCTTGAACTCATCCCCTCACCAAGGATAGCATTTATTACTTTTAAAGCTGCCAGGTCTTTTTCGTTGTAGATATTATCTGTCTTGAACCCTATAAGTACCCAGGCTGTTTTTGTATCGTCTTTAATTACGGTTTCATTGATATTTTCTTCGGGTATAAAATTTGCAGTTTTGATATCCTTCAGGCGGATTTCTTTTTGTTTTTTATCTTTAAAGATATTTGTCATAGCATCAATGATTTTTTTATCATCAACGTTTCCGACCACGGTTATTACAAGATTTTTGGGCTCTAAAACTTTGTTGTAATATTCTATAATTTCTTCTTTTGTGACATTTGGAATATTTTTTTCAAGCACTGTTGAATTATTTCCGTAAATGCTTCCTTTAAACGCTATGCTTTTAAATTTGTCTACAGCAAGGTTTAAAGCGCTGTCCTTCATTTGTTTTATGCTTGCAAGTTTTAGTTTTTTTACCTTTTCAATTTCATAGTTTGAAAAAGCAGGCTCGTTTATGACATCATTCAGGATTGAAAGTGCAGAATCAAGCTCATTTGTTGTGGTTAAAAGGCTTATATCAAAAGTATCATTGCCGGAGCTTAAAGAAAGTTTTATGCCTTTTTCATCCAAAAATTTGGCAAGCTCATCACTTTCCATTTTCTTTGTGCCTTTTGTTGCGCTTGAAGCGGTAATGGTTGCAATGCCTGGAGTTTTTTCAATGAAGTTTCCGCCCACTGCCTGTATATCCATTGCTATAATTGAATTTGCCGGGTTTTTCTTTATTATTAATACCGAACCGTTTGAAAGCTTGTATTTATCAATATTATTTGCGCTCTCAAGCTTTTGTGCCGGCGTTTGCGGTATTTTATTAACATCGCTGATTTCTTTTGTATTGCTATCTTTTGTTTTTGGCATCACGGTCGATATTGCACTTTTGTTTTTGTCTAAATATTTTTTTGCAACTCTTATTACGTCAGCTTTTTTAACTTTTTCAATGTTGTTTAAATAATTATCATAATACCAAGTGTTGCCCCAAAACAGTGTTAAATACCCAAGCTCATTTGAAATATTTGAAATTGATTCTCTTGAATAGTAAGTGGATGTTTTTATCATATTGATTGCTTTTGCAACCTGGGCATCGGTAATTCCACCTTTTTTAATTAAGTCAATTTCTTTAAATATTTCTTCTTCCGCTTTATTTAAATTTTCAGGCTTGAGCGATGCCTGCACCACAAAAAGTCCGTCATCCATAAAGGTGGAATTGCTTGCAGAAATTGAATAAACAAGTTGTTTTTGTTCCTTTAACTTTTGGTTTAAAATTGAGCTTCTTGAATCTCCAAGAATTGTAGATAATACATCAAGTGCATAGCCGTCTTTATCATCTTTAAATTTAGGTGCTTTGTAAGCTATTGCCATATATCCGGTTGTAATATCTTTTTCTTCTGAAATCCTCAATTGTTTTTGAATAGTAGGTGCTTTCGGATAGATTCCTTCTTCAAAAGTTTTATTATTGTTTACAAAAAATTCCGCCACTTTTTTAATTGCATAGTCAGGGTCAATGTCTCCCACAATAACAGTCGTCATGTTTTGCGGAGAATACCATTTATTATAAAAATCAAGTATTTCATCTCTTGATATGGTTTCAATTACTTTATTAGAGCCTATTACCGGTCTAAAATACGGGTGGTATGGTTCACTTTGTGTATATATTACCCTAAAAAGGTTGTTGTACATAATATTTGTAGGACTGTCTTTTCCTTTTGAAATTTCTTCTAAAACAACAAGCCTTTCTTTTTCAAGTTCTTTTCTTGGAATCAACGGATTTAAAAGCATATCAGCATGTAATTCAAGCGCTTTATCAAATTCTTTGGCAGGAATGGTTATATAATAATGTGTAAAATCTTTGCTTGTTGCAGCATTTGTAACTCCGCCTTTTGATTCCAGAATTCTGTCGAATGCTCCGGGCGGTGTTTTTTCTGTTCCCTTAAAGAAAAGATGTTCTAAAAAGTGTGCCACGCCTGAATTTTGATCATTTTCATTTACGGAGCCCGTTTTAATCCAGGTATCAATAGTTACAATAGGATTTGTTTTAACAGGCATTACAATAACGGTTTGTCCTGTTGGAAGTTTTTGAACCGTATAATCTTTTGATAATACAGTTGAAGTGGTGTTTTTTATACTTTTGCTTTGAACCGTACTCTGTTTAATTGGCGATTTGGTTTCTGCGCAGTATCCTGCGCTTAATGATAATATGCAAAAAGTTAATATTGTTAAAAATATTCTTCTCAATTTTTAAATCCTCATTTTAGTGATGGTTTTAAATTATTTCACCTTCAGTTCGCAGCACATCTGGCATGCACTGAAGCTTTCAGAGTATTTCAGATTTTTTCTGAAACATTTAAATTTTGTTTCATTAAAAATATCAATCAGTTTTTTATCCCTGACATTTCCTATCTTAAATGATAAACAAGGATATACATCGCCCTGTGGGTTTATCATCATGTTGGAGAATGGATATTTACAAGGGTAATATATTTCTTTCGGGTGACGCTTTAGGTCGGCTGTATTTTCGGGAGTGAAAAAAGATTTGATTCTTTTTATTTCATCATCAAAACTGCCGCCTTCAAATTTTGGCGAAAATCTTATTTTTGTTTTGGATTTTTTGCTCATTGAATTTATCTTTTTATAAACATCTTCAAAATGCTTCATGTCAAAATACGGTTCTATGGGGTAATTCGGCTCATAGAAAACCGGTTCAAATTCGTCTTTTAAGACGGAATTTTGTTTAAGATCATTATTTCTTAAAAATGAAATGCTTAAAAATTCAAAACCCATCTCTGTTGTGTATTCATAAAGTTTTAGTAAATCATCAATGTTGTTATTTAAAACTATGGTCTTGATATCAACCATGGGTTTGTTTCTGTGTTTTATTCTCTTAAAATTCAGCATTTCAAGGTTTTTTGTAATTCTTTCAAAGATTCCTTCCCTGTTTCTGTTTAAATCATGGTTTTTACCCCAGCCGTCTATTGAAACAGATAAAAGCATCATATTGGATTTTATAAATGCATCAATAATTTCTTCATTTATTAAAATGCCGTTTGTTACAACATTTAATTTGCCAAAAACTCTTTTAGATGTTTCAAAAAGGATTTCTTTAAAATCATGCCGGACCAATGGTTCTCCGCCAACGAGGGTTACAAAAGAATACTTTGGAATTTGTTTTATAATATTAAACCACTCTTGCGTCGACATTTCATTTTTTTTACGGTCTGAGCCAACATAACAATAGGGGCAGTTCAGGTTACATCTGTATGTAAGTTCGAAAAAATACCTTAAAGGTATTATAGCCTTTCCTTCTTTGTTGTTGTATGAAAACCCGGCATAAAAATCCCTTGCCGCGTCAAAAATTTTCGAGTAATCCATTTATTCCTCTTTCCCCGTTTGCATATACAGCTTACATCTTGCATTTGTATTTAATTTTACTACAATATTTTTTTGTAGTAAAATCTTATGAAAAGAAGTCATGAGGAAAAAGGTTTAAAGATTAAAAGACTGCAAAAAGCGTTTCTGTTCGTCTTTTTTAATTCAACTGCCTTGTTAAAACAGAGTAAGGGAATATTTTAGGTGCCTGATTTAACTTTAAATTATGAAAAAATCTGGGAAGAAGCAAAAGGAATTTTAAAAGAAAAAATTCCAAATTCTACATTTGAACCTTGGGTTGTGCCTATTTCTCCTGCAAAAGAAAATGAAGAATATTTTAAAAAAGATTATCTTGTTTTAAAAAGCGACCAGTCTTTCGGTGTTTCGTTTTTAAACCAGAAATATTTTTCGGAAATTCAAAGTGCAGTAAATTTGGCATCCGGTGAAAATCTGCCCGTCAATATAATCTTCGTACCGTCGAACGTTAAGAAGGCGCCAAAAAAGAAAGAAAAACCCTCTGAGCACATTGTATTAATGAAAGAGCAAATTGATAATCTGAAACAAATGCAATCTTTCTGTGCCCTGAATTTAAAATACACATTTGAAAATTTTGTTGTGGGGGAGAATTCTCTTGTGGCTTATAATGCAGCAAAGCAGGTATCAGAAGCTCCCGGGCAAAAATTTAACCCTCTTTTTATATCCGGTTCCGTGGGAATCGGTAAAACCCATCTTATGCAGGCGATAGGACATAATATCCTAAAGAATTTTCCGGATTTAAAGGTAAAGTATGCCAAAGCGGAAGAATTTACAAACCAGCTTGTAGAATCCTGCTTAAACAGACAGGAATCAACCCAAAAAATGAAGAAATTCAGGGATAAATACAGAAATGTAGACGTCTTGCTTTTGGATGACATACAGTTTGCTGAAGGCAAAAAAAGGACAGAGGAAGAGATTTTCCATACTTTTGATGCGCTTTTTCATGCTGGTAAACAGATAGTTTTTGCATCAGACAGACCTATTTCATCCTTTAAAAACACGCCCGACAGACTAAAAAGCAGATATGAATGGGGACTTATGGTGGATTTGCTTGTGCCTGATTTTAAAACGAGGGTTGAAATCATAGAAAAACATGCAGTTAGGTCAAATTATGAAATATCAAAAGATGTAGCGGAATTTTTGGCTGAAACCTTTGATAATAATGTGCGGGAGCTTGAAGGAGCTTATAACAAAGTGAGCGCCTATGCTTCAATTAAAGGGATAGAACTTACTGTGGATGCTGCAAAGGAAATTTTGGGTTTAAAAGATGGCGCAAGAAAAATAACGCCTGATATTATTATTGAAAAGTGCGGCGAATATTTTGGAGTGTCAAAGAAAGATATACTTTCCGCATCCCGCTCAAAAGAGGTTAAAAATGCCAGACAGACGGCAATTTATCTTACCCGTGAAATTTTAGATTTGAGCTTTCCTGCAATGGGTGAGATTTTCAATAAAAACCATACAACAATTTTATATTCTTACGAAAAGTTGAAAAAAGACCTTTTAACGGACAGAACTTTGCAGACAACTATTCCGGAGCTTGAAAGGCTTGTGAGGGAGTAGTTTTAAATAAGTTTAGTTTGACATTAAAAGTGGCGCAATGCTGAAATAAAAAGCGGGTTAGATGTTAGACCCGCTTTTTAGAGTATGATTATTACAAAGAACCTGATTATGCATCTAAATCAATATTTTTTCTGCAAGCGCCGCTTCGCCGTCTGCCTGTGCCATTCTTGTTTTGTTGGTTTGACTGTTTATAGTGCCCCAATGGGCTTTTCGGGAACAGCAAAAAAAAGCAAGAAGCTTTCACAAATAAAACTTGCAGAAATTGTCGATATGAATTTTAACTATATTGGTCAAATTGAACGCGGAGAAGCCAACGTGACCATTAAGACCATGAAAATTCTTGCAAATGCGCTGGGTGTGGAACTTAAAAGCCTTTTTGACTTTACTTTTTGAATAACCTTATTTTAGTATTTAATAGTTTTAATAGTATGAATAATTTACGCTAAGGCATTGAAAGCTTTACTCTGCTAAGTCAAACTTAATCACAGTGTTTTTTTCCTGCTCTGTAATTAGAAGCTTCTGGTTCTTATCATCCACATTAAGACAATACGGTTTTTTTACTAAAAGTAAAATATCCACTTTCCCGTCAGGCGCCGCTTTTATAACATTTCCTTTGGTATAGTTTGCAATATATATATTGTTTTCATTGTCTATAGCAATTCCAACGGGTCCTCCGAGGTTATTTGGACCCACAAAGGTTGTTTTAACGTTTTCAGGTGTAATTCTGTAAACTGCATTCTGTGAAAAGCTTGCCACATATACATTTCCCTGTTTGTCAACAGCGACTCCGGATGGTGCCTGAATGTTTTCAAACAAAGAGCTTTTCTTTAAAGTATTTTCTTTAAGTTTTTGTTCCTGAGCTACCTCTATCTGCCTTTTTTCAACCGTATCAATTAATTTTTCTGCAGAATTAAAATATTCAGAATAGTTTGGGATTCTATCCAGATATGTTAAAGACTTTTTTAAATATCCCCTTTTATAAAGCAGGTTTCCCAAATTATACATGCTCTCATAGTCTTCAGGCATGATTTCAATCAGTTTTTCATATGTTGCAATTGCATCATTATAATATTTATAGGATTCCTGAATTTTGGCTAAATTATAATATGCTTCGTAAAATTTGGAATCAAGTTCAATTGCTTTTTTGAATGAATTTATTGAATTTTGAATTTCATTTGAATTGTAAAAATCTATTCCCTGATTGTAATATACTGTGGCACTCGGAATGCCCTGGGCGTCGGCTTTTGGGGCTATGGCCATGAATAAAACAAATAGAAATATTAAGCATGTAGTAATTAGTTTTTTCATGATACTATGTATTATAACAAAAAAGGAGAAATATACAATGC
>CAJULH010000045.1 GCA_910587175.1 Candidatus Gastranaerophilales bacterium
AAACAGAAAATTTATACTGCTGAAATTCATACTTTAAAACTGCCCTTAAAAATTCCTTTTAAGAGCAATTTTATCAAAAAATCTATTATATTGCCATTTTTCGCTTGAGGGCGTGTAATATATTTTATATGGTATTGTATTTTCTTTTATCTAAATACCTTCGCCAGTTTTCTTCAAAATTCTGGATAAAATCATGTGCTTCTAAAACATCGTCGTAAGTTATTTTTCCAAAGTTTTTGGTCTCAAAATGATGTACCATATTGTCAGATGAATATATTCCTTCAAAGCAATGTTCATTTTCAAAAGATGCTATTCCATCAAAGCTTTCCGATGCGTCCGGCGTGCTTTTTGCATCAAATGCGGGTTCATCAATGCTTTGTGCAAACATCGGAAAGGTTAAATCCATAAATGCCAGGGCATATTTCTTTCCGCATTCTTTGCATACTACTTTTACAATTACAGTATCATTTCCTGTTGCCAAAATTTTGGCGCATTCAATATCAAAATTGCATCCGCACTGTGTACAGAAAAGGAACGGAAGCATTTTTTCTATATTAAATTCATCTGACATATTTAATCTCCGCAATAATTAAATGTTAATTTTTATTAAATTCTATGCTGAAACGATAAAGTTTATTTGGCTTGTTACCGAAAAATTATACATAAAGGAAGTTTAGCTTAAAGAAACGAGGTAAAAATGTTTGAAGCTCTTAGTCTATTAGTTTTTGCAGGTGTTTTTTGTCTTTTTATGATTGTTATTCCATCTGCTGTTGAAAAATTTTCAAGCGAAGAATTCAAAAAATCCTATATGGAGCATCTTTCTAAGGCATATTTGCATTCATACGGGAAGTAACCTTTAAAAATTAATAAACCGCTCCTTTCAGTTTGTAAAATTCCACAAAATATTGAAATTTTAACATGATGGTTTAAAATTTTGATATGAAGGTGCGGTTTTTAATATTGCTTTTGATTTCATCACTTTTGTTTCCTCTTTGTGCTATGGCATATGAAGAAGAACTTTTTTGTGATGAAATTTTTATTGAAAGTGAAAGTTTGAAATTAAATCTTGATAAATCCCTTCCAAAAACTTACAAAGAAACATATAAAACGCCTGAAACCGGTTTAGAATTTAAGAAGGCTGGCATTTCTTTATTTTCAAATTCTAATAAATCGCTCGATGATTATATGAGTGAATACTATAAATCCACTACGGGTGCCACTTTAAATCCCGGCGGAAGACTTTCTTTGACGGGCGGGATGGAGGTAAAGTATCAAAATCCGGATGCCAGTATAAACTCCAAAAAGCTCTATCTTACTCCGCAAATCCGGCTTGGGGAGGAAGTTTTTGTTACATTTGCAAATAAATTTAATCAGGATTCTAAAATTTATGAAAATGAATTCGGACTCAAATATGCTCCAAAATTTTTTAAAAACAGTAATTTTGGCATTACAGCCGGTACGGTTTTTGATGAAGAAGCTATAAAATCCCAAAACCTGAAATTTTCAACAGATTTATTTCTGTTCTAAATCCAACCCATAAAATCCTTTTATTCCGTGGATTTTGGATGAAGGGACGCGGTCCCGTTTATGATTTGCAATTGAAATTTTGAGCCTTCGCCCCAAGCCTCTTTTACGGTCCCTTCATCCAAAATCCTCTCCATTTTAGGATTTAAAACTAAATTTCTCTTGCAAACTCCCTTAGAAAGGTTTTGTCTGGCTCAGTTTATTTCTTAATTCTCTAAAGCGCATAATATCTTCCTGCGCTTTTGAAGTTTCTTTAAACAGCACCTGATTTGAAGGATGAACCATTACAATGGCATCAATATGCACTTCTAAAAAGTCGTATCTTCTTGGGGCAGAAGAATCTTTACCCATAATTTCAGCATTTGTTACAGCAAGAAAACGCTTTTCTCTGTCATTTAAAAGGTCTGTAAGTTCACGGTTTGTGTTTGTATATTTTGAAACGTGTACAGTACCTTTGATATTATGTTCTTTTGTTAAAATGCAAACTTCTATGGGTATTGTGTCTTGGTGCTTGCCTGCCATAAATGCGTCTTCTCCCGTATACTTTCTTTTTAAGGATATTATATTACATTTTTTTAAATATGGCTAATATTTTATTTTTTAATGTAAAATAAAGGGGTTATGAGGAGATTTTTTACAGCATTATTTTTTGGGATATTTGTGCTCAATGTTTTTGCGGCACAAAATGCTGTAGTTGCTTCCAGTGCGCCAATGATAAGTACCTGGGAAGTTGATAACAGGGAAATTTTGAATAACAAAAGGGTAATTTCAAAATCTTCTTATAAAATAAGTGCCATATACCCGTCAAATGTTATAAACGCACTTGGTGCAAATTTTCCCGGATATAGGGGTCCGGGGCAGCTTGTTGTCTACAGGCAAAATTTTGGCAGAACCACTGGTACTAATGAATTTGGGAAAGAAGCAGTTATTGAAGATGACAGGGTTGTGAAGCTTACAGGCGCAAACAGCTTGATACCCAAGGGCGGATATGTAATCTCCGGGCATGGCAGTGCCAAAAAATGGATTACTGATAATTTAAAAATCGGTACGAATATTTTAATTGATGAGAATGCAAATACAATCACAGCCTATACAACCGTAGACAGTTACCGCTTCTATGCAAAAGAAAAGATTAAAGAAGTTGAAGAATTTTTGGACAGCGCTAAAAAAATTCAGGAAAATCCGGGAGAAAAGAAGGCAAAATATTACCTGAAAAGGGCAAAACAGGATTTAAGAAAATCAAACAAAGCAAATGACAATATGGCAGTAAGTTATGCTAAATCTTCTGTTGAGATGTCTAAAATTGCCATAAATTATTCTCTTCCATATATTGAAAATGAATTAAAAGGCACCTGGATCCGCCCGACCGAAAAAAATCTTTATGAAGTCAGGAAAACGCTGGACGGGATGCAATCCATAGGCATAAATACTATATTTTTAGAAACATATTTCCATGGGTATACGATTTTTCCAAGCAAAACAATGAGGTCATACAATTTTACCCAGCAAAACCCTATCTTTGCAGGTTTTGACCCCCTGAGGGCATATGTAAACGAAGCGCACGCCAGAAGAATGAAGCTTCACGTGTGGTTTGAAAGTTTCTATGTCGGAAATAAATACCCGGGCAATGACCCGAATTCAATTCTTTCAATAAAGCCTTACTGGGGAAATAAAAACAAGGCAAACTGTGATAAAGAAGGCTATGTATCACACCCTGTGGAGCATAACGGTTATTTTATCGACCCTGCAAATCCCGAGGTGCAAAATTTTCTTGTACTCCTTGTAAAAGAAATTATTTCAGACTATGGCGTCGATGGTATAAATCTTGACTATATCAGATATCCAAGCGCCCAGAAAGCTGGTTCTGCCGGTTATGAAACATCAAACTGGGGCTATACAGCCTATGCCAGGGCTGAATTTAAAAAATTCTATGATAAAGACCCTGCCGATATTAAATACAAAGATCCTCTGTGGAATACCTGGAATCAATACAGGCAGGACAAAATTACCGAGTATATTGCAAAGATGCATAAAGCTTCAAAAGGTAAAGCGGTGCTTTCTGCGGTGATTTTTCCTGACTATAAAACTGCACTTGAAACAAAACAGCAGGATTGGGCAAAATGGGCAAATCAAAAGAATCTTGATGCGTTTACTCCTTTGATTTTAACTTCCGATGATTCGCTTTTTGAAATAATGTTCAAAGAAATTAAAGCCAAAGTTCCGTCTTACACTGTTATCTACCCGGGGCTCTTTATAGGTTTTATGGAAGGTGAGGCGGAAGATTTATTGAAACAGATAAATGTTTCAAGGAGCCTTAAATCTGATGGTGTAATCCTTTTTGATTGGGCGCATCTTGATAAGAAATATAAAGATGCATTAAAGTTTTGCGTGTTTACATCAACCTGCAGGTAGCAAATCGGTGTGAACACGCAAAAAGAATCGTTTAATTCAGCAATGCGGAAATTTTTCGTTTCCTTATGTATGTTTAAATAATAATTCATTTTTTAAAATAAAAAAGGTATATATTTACCACACCTGAAAATTTATATTTTTTATTCAAAACCGTGCCTGTGTCCGGCTTTTTATGTTTTTTGTTTTGCAATATGGTATAAAATCTGCTTTTAAAATTTGTAACAATGCCCGTTTGTAAATAATAAACAAGCGGCGCATTGCGCCGCAATTTAACATCATTTCAGATGAACAACTTTTCAGGGCACTTTTTATAACTTCAGCACTCCTTTTTATATAATATTTTATACCATTTTTAAGTGATTCAAAGCAAGGGGAAAACAGATATAATAAAATTTGGGCAAGCCCTAAAACCTTGCTTCCTCCAGGCAACACAGTTGTTAACTTGAGTTGGAAAGGAGGTGGGGAACACGTGAATATCAATATAAGCAAAAAAACGAATTTTGAGCTGAGGGCGATAGCAGCTTTGCGATGAGCAAAATGCGTGTCCGTTAACCGCGAAAAACCAAGAAACGCCAGCAATCATTTTACTGATTATACTAGCGTTAAAACTAATTCACTAGGGCTTTTAATGTGCAGGGACCTAACCTACACGCCCCTATATCTTTATTATATAGTATTTATTCTATTTGAAATTCAACATAAAGCTGTTTATTTAGCTAATTTTATGAAGGTTTTTGCAGCTTTTAAAACTTTATTTTAAATCCTCAAAAAGCACGCTGGATAAGTATCTTTCGCCATAATCCGGTAAAATTACAACAATGATTTTATCTTTGTTTTCCGGTCTTTTTGAAACTTTAAGTGCACCATACATTGCAGCACCGGATGATATTCCGCAGAGAATCCCCTCTTTCTTAGCAAGTTTTTTAGCGGTTTCAATTGCATCTTCATTTGATACTTTTATAATTTCATCTATAAGATTTACATCAAAAATTTCTGGAATAAACCCTGCGCCGATTCCCTGGATTTTATGAGCTCCTGAAGGCTCTCCTGAAAGCACAGCCGATGTTTCGGGCTCTACTGCTATTGCCTTAAAATTTGGTAATTCTTTTTTAATTGTTTGTGCAATACCTGTAATAGTACCTCCCGTACCAACTCCTGCAACCAAAATGTCTACTTTTTTATCAGTATCATTTAAAATTTCGACAGCTGTACTTTTTTTATGTGCAGCAAGATTATCAGGGTTTACAAACTGTCCTGCAATGATTGAATCCGGGATATTTTTGTGCAGTTCTTCCGCTTTTTCAATTGCACCTTTCATACCCTTTGCGCCTTCTGTCAAGATGAGCTCTGCTCCGTAGGCTTTCATTAAAAGTCTGCGCTCAATGCTCATAGTATCAGGCATTGTTATTATTAATTTATATCCTTTAATTGCACACACCCAGGACAAGCCTATTCCCGTATTTCCGCTTGTAGGCTCAATTATTGTCGTTTTTTCAGGAGAAATTTCACCCCTTTTTTCAGCCTCTTCAATCATATTCAGTGCAACCCTGTCTTTTATAGAATTTGCAGGGTTAAAACACTCAAGTTTGGCGTAAATTTTGGCATAGCCTTCTTTATTTAATTTATTTATTTCAACGAGGGGAGTATTTCCGGTGAGCTCGCACAAGTTTTTTGCAACTTTCATTTTTGTCTTCCTTTTTAATTTCAAAACCATTTTCCCGCTATTTTCAAATTTCGTCAATTAGTTTGCGGACGAGTTTTTATTGAGAAATTTTATATTGTTGTAAAATAAGTGAAAATGTGCACAAAGAGACAAATGAGCAAAGTTTTTCTTTTTGGAGTTTTAAGATTTTATGAAAATTTTATTCAATAATTTTAATAGTTTATATTCTTTTCAAAGCAGAAAAAAAGATATAAGAACCGCAGATAATGCAGAAGCAAACAGACAAAATGCTGCAAAGGTGTTTCGTTTGAATGAGGCCGAACAGGTGGAAGAATTCAATCCTGACGGGCACATTATAAAGACCGGATGTTCGGCGCCCCGCTGTGATGTTTGTAACGGACGCATATATGAACAGCTTGGTAAATATATGAAAAAGACTTTTCCGGGTGCCATCATAGATGAAAAACGTTAAACTTCTTATTTGTGGGTGAATAAAAGTGTTGCGGATTTAAACTTTTATTAAGTTTTGTTGCAAAGAAAAATCGAAGCTTTGAAATTATCTCTTTTTTAAATATAATTGTTAAGGCAAAATAATTAATACAAAAGAACTAGATTTATAGTTCACTTAGAAGCAGTAAAATGTTTGTGTTAATATTTTGTATGTAGAGTAGTTTAGATAATAAAGGACTAGAAATATGTCATTACCTAACGTAGCATACTTTTCAATGGAAATTGCATTAGACCAATCTTTAGCAACTTACTCAGGCGGTTTGGGATTTTTGGCAGGTTCTCATATGCAATCTGCAGGATACCTTCAAATGCCTATGGTTGGCGTTACTATTCTTTGGTCATACGGTTACTACGACCAGAGAATCAATGAAAACGGCGAAGTTGAAGTTGCATATATCAGAAAACACTACGACTTTTTAACTGACTTAAATGTTCAGACAAAAGTAAATGTTTTCGGTGAAGATGTTATTGTTAAAGCTTACAGAGTAGAGCCGCAATTGTTTGGTTCATGCCCTGTATATCTTTTAACAACCGATGTTGACGGAAACTCTGAATGGGCAAGAAGAATATGCCACAAATTATACGATGGTGATGAAAAAATCCGTGTTGCGCAGGAAACAGTTCTCGGTATCGGTGGTGTAAGAATTCTTCAGGAAGTTGGCTACAATTTTGATGTTATCCATATGAACGAAGGTCATGCACTTCCTGCAGCATTTGAATTATTAAGACAATACAACGGAAACTTAAAAGAAGTTAAGAAAAAAGTTGTATTCACAACCCACACACCCGTTGCTGCCGGTAATGAAGTACACTGGGTGGATACACTTGTTGAAGGTGGTTTCTTCTCCGGTGCACCGAGAGAAGTTGCGGTTGAACTTGGCGGAGAAAATTTCTCACTTACAGTTGCTGCGCTTAGAATGAGCCGTATTGCAAACGCAGTTTCCCAGCTCCATGGTTTGGTTGCAAAGAAAATGTGGGATTGGGTTGGCGGTAAATGCCCGATTAAGGCTATTACGAACGCTGTAAACCAGCACTATTGGCAGGATTCAAGAATTGCAAACGCACATAGTGATGAAGAATTATTAAACGCAAAACATGAAATGAAAAAGGATTTATTCCAATACATTTCTGATACCCAAGGTAAAAGATTTGATCCAAACGTCCTTACAATTACCTGGGCAAGAAGATTTGCAGACTATAAACGCGCTTGGCTTATTTTGATGGACAAACCGCGTATTGAAAAATTATTAAATGAAAACAAAGTACAGTTAATTTTTGCCGGTAAATTCCATCCGGATGATACTATGGGCAAAGAAATGTTCAATAAGATTTTAAAAGAATCTTACAATATGAAAAACGTTGTTGTTCTTCCCGGATACGAACTTGCACTTTCTGCAAGACTTAAAAAAGGTACTGATATCTGGTTGAACACGCCTTTAAGACCTTTCGAAGCTTCAGGAACTTCAGGCATGAGCGCAAACATGAACGGTGCGCTTCACTTCTCAACATTTGACGGCTGGACAGTTGAAGGTACATTCCCAGGTATCAACGGTTACACTGTTGAATATCCGGGCTTGGATGATGATATTCCCTGGGAAGAAAGACACTGGAAAGACCACCAGTGCGTTATGAACACTTTGGAAAATGAAATCATTCCAACATACTATGAAAACAAACAGGAATGGGCAAGGCTGATGAGACAGGCAATAAGAACATCAGAAGCCTACTTCAACTCAGACAGAATGGTTATTGAATACTACAACAGATTATATAAACCGATTGCGCATGCCGGAACACAGGCTGGTATGGAAGAAGAAGATGATTCCAAAATGGCTGAAAATCCTAATCTTGATGCTTGGACATATTCAAATATTAAGTAAGGTTTAAAATCTTATATAAAACTTTAAAAGACCTCATCCGCTAATGGTGAGGTCTTTTAGTTTTATAATTAATAACTTAAATTATTTGTTCGAAATTAAAAGACAAGGGTCAATATCTAAAATATCTGCAATTTCGTATAAAACCTCTACACCCGGAAGCATAACACCGCGCTCTATTCTTGAAACATACTCAGAGCTTTTTTGTATTTTAATGCTCAGATTAATCTGGGTAATATTGGCAAGTTCCCGATATTTTCTCAGGTTTTTCGAAATTATATTTTTTGCTTTATTTTTATAACTTGTCATAACTCAATTTTAGTGGTATTATCGACTTGTCATTCGTATTTTAAATACGAATAATAATTTAACAAAGGAGTAATATCTATGTTTCTAAAAAAATTTAATATCTCCCGCCCTTGTTGTGCAATTACCCGGACAGGCGATTTCTGCAGGGAAATACCGCTTAAGGCATTTTCTCTTGTTGAAATGCTTATGGCACTATTGGTGGCATCGCTTCTTATGGTTGCCCTTGCTCCTGTTATGACAAGGAAAATGGGTGAAAATATAGGTGTAACCGTAGAAGGCACTTTGCCTGGATTAAAACACAAAATACATGAGATAGAATATGGAAAAAATGAATGCGTAAACTTCAAAAACGAAACCGACAACAGCGGAAATATAATAAGTGAATATTGCGAAGGTGAATTTACTATTCCAAATGGTTTTAACGGCAATTTAAGGGTAACTGTTGTAGGTGCAGGTGGCGGCGGAGCAAGTGCACCTACTGCAGGCTATGTAGAATATACAATGCCCGGTAGTGCAAATACATTTATTGTGCCGGCGGGTGTTTCAAATATAGAAACTACACTGATTTCAGGCGGCAGCGGCGGATCTTCCGGAAGGTATTTATCCGCATATAAAATTTTTAAACATTCATCCGCACCAACACCTTTGTATGATGGCAAAAATACTGCAGCATCATCAAATATTATAAACACAAAAGCAGATGGCACATATGTATGGACTATACCAAGTGTCTTAAAAGATAAATATATGACAATTGATGCCTGCGGCGGAGGAGGCGGTGGCGGAGGTGCCTCAAGAGCAGAATGCTACAATAATAACTGCGCTGCATCCGGCGGTGGCGGGGCAGGCTGGTATCAGACGGGTTTAGTTTATAATACAACAAATTCTACTATGAAAATTGCAGTTGGAGGCGGTGGCGGCGGTGGCGGTAGTGCTGATACACTCGAGCTTTCTACGGGATTTACAGGAGGACCGTTTGCAGGCGGCGGAGGAGGCGGTGTAAGATGGAACAGTGATGGCGGTTCCGGCGGCTTGGGCGGCATAGCAGGGGGTGCCGGTGGTACTTCAACATACGGGACATCTTTGTTCTCAAGGTATGGCAGGGGTGGAGGAGCCGGAAATACGAATGAGAACGGTATTACGGCAGGGAAAGATTATTTTCAATGCGGCAATGCAGCGTGTTCCAACTTTGGTGGTTCACCAAACGGAGGCGATATATTTATTGAAACAGTTGATGGAATTACCAATGATTGGGCTGGTGGCGGAGGCGGAGGAAGTTTAACCTCCGGATATGGCGGAGGCGGAGGCGGAGGTTCGCTTGGCGCAGGCGGAGGTGGAGGTGGCGGCGGAGCTACAACTGTAATGGGCAGTGTGTGGAGTTGGGGCGGCGGCGGAGGTGGCGGAGGCGGTTGTGATGCACAAAAAGAGGGTGCCGGAAACGGAAGAGCTTATACCGGAGGCGGCGGAGGAGGTGGCGGTTCTTTTCGCCACTCTAATGCAGAATATGCTGGCGGAAAGGGTTCCGTATGTTATCATGGCATAAAACATACAAATGCCACAGGTGGCAGGAACGGGTTTGGACATTCTGCAAGCGGGGCTTTACCGGGAATAGTTCCCAATAACATTTTCGGCAGTAATTTTTGTAATGGCGGTGCAGGAGTTCCTTTCGGCGGTGCAGGAACTTCAGCAAGAGGTGAATCCGGAAAACCGGGTATTATGAAGATTAATTATCTTGATTATGGTGACGGTGGTTATGGCGGCGGCAGAGGAAATATAATAATAAATAAAAAGATTAATATAAAACCCGGTAAGGCATTAACGGTTACAATAGGTGAAGGGACAGCGGGCGAGAAAGCGCCTTATATAAACAGTTCAGGTACACTTATTGGATATGGCGGTGTTTTATTTGGTACTGCAAGCACAATAAAAGAAGATACCATAATTTTGGCTGATACCGGAGAAAGCACATCTATTGCGGCAACGGGCGGACTTCCTAACGGTAGCAATGGCGGCAGGGGTGCTTCACCTGTAAGTCCTTATACCTCAGAATGCAAAAGTAACGCCGGTGGTACATTAGCTAATCCCAGGGGCGGAGACGCCACAGGTTACGGTTGCGGCGGAGGCGGAGGATATGGGCTTTCTGACGGCGGCAATGGTTCCGGCGGATATGCAAGAATAAGCTGGAACAAATACTGGGACACAGCTTTAAACAGTGGTAAAGGTGCATATAAATATTCAGAAATTGGTGCAGGCGGCGGCGGAGCATCCGGAAATGTTAT
This sequence comes from Candidatus Gastranaerophilales bacterium, assembly GCA_910587175.1. Lineage (GTDB taxonomy): Bacteria > Cyanobacteriota > Vampirovibrionia > Gastranaerophilales > Gastranaerophilaceae > MGBC122484. The sequence goes on from CAJULH010000045.1 coordinate 10,575, forward strand.
GAGTATGAGTGGTATTACGGTAAAAAGCGGAGAAAAGATAAAGATAAAAATAGGAAAGGGAGGACTGGGAGGAAGCGTTAACAACAACGCAATAACCGAAGCAAGAAAAGGTGGCGATACAGTATTTGCATATGATGACAGCAATAGAAAGCTTCAGGCAAGGGGAGGAAACCCCGGAGTATTTCCAAAAGTATCGGATGATAATACATCAATAATAAACGGTATAGGGGGAAATATTACAAACGAGAGAGATGATTTTTGCGTATACAAAGGGATAAGTTACTTAAATAATATACAGTATTGTTCAATATCAAATAAAGGAGCTGATGCAGATAAGAATGCCGGAGGAGAAGGAGCAAATATATCCAAGCTTCCAAACGCCCTGAAAGATTTAATGATAACCTTTGCAAGCGCCGGAGGAAAGAAGGGTGCAACAGGGGATAGTAATGCTTCAGGCGGTGATGCATCAGGATATGGTGCAGGAGGAGGCGGTGCAGGAATATTGGATGTAGGTATTCCAAGTATTTCTACATACAATCCAAATAAAGGAGGCAATGGCTCTAATGGCAAGATAATCATTGAATGGTGGGAGTAAGGGTGACCAGGGCTCCTGAGGAAATTGCGGGTTCCCATCCCGCAAGGAGATGACATTAGTTGTAAGGCTATTCCCCGAATCACCTAGCAGCTAATGCCTTGTTACCATCGTAATGTTTCAGCTCTCGGCTCAATGTGGCTCGCTATCAACACCGGCTCACGCAAGTCCGGCGTCACACCAGCCCACCGTTTCCTCGGCGCTGTGCAGGTGCTCACATCCTGAAGACTCGTTCGCTCTCACGAAGCCAATCCGGCTAACGTTCGAGCTTCACTAAGATTTTAGATGAACAACTTTTCGGAGCGCTTTTTGTAACCTTAGCGCTCCTTTTCTTGTGGATTTTATTTTGTTAAATTAAATTGTGATGTTGGGTCAAGACCCAACCTACGGGTTTGTGTAAATCGAGATTTTTTGTTTATATGGGTCTTGCTTGTGCGGACAATAAAAAACCATTGGTTATTGTAATTTATAATTTGTTGGTTATACAGGCAAAATACGTGGTTTTTTAAATGTTTACCACTTTTTATGTTTCAATTATAATTTTTTATATAAATAGTTTGGAGAAAAATTGAAATGGAATCAACGAATAATACAATTGATGCAATCAGAGAGGCAAGGATTCAAAAGCTTACTGATTTAATCGATAAGGGGATAAACCCGTATCCTTATTCATATGACAGGAATATATCTGCAAACGAACTTCAAAAAAGGTATGAAAATCTTCCTGCAGGCGAAGAAACCGAAGACAGCTATTCTGTTGCAGGGCGTGTTATGGCGATGCGAAATACAGGTATGTTTATAGATCTTATGGATTCATCCGGCAAGATTCAGATTTTTTCGCACAAAGATAATCTTTCAGAAGACAAGCTTGCAATTTTAAAGCTTCTTGATGTGGGTGATATTGTTGGTTTTTCTGGGACAATCAGAAGAACCCCGAGAGGTGAACTCAGTATCAAAGCGCTTGATTTAAAGCTTTTATCAAAAGCGCTCCGTCCACTGCCTGAGAAATTCCACGGTCTTGTGGATGTGGATACAAGATACAGGAAAAGGTATCTGGATTTGGTTGTAAACCAGGAAGTACGGGATACTTTCAGGAAAAGAAGTCTTATTATCCAAAAGATTAGGGAATATTTAATAAAGGAAGGATTTTTGGAAGTGGAAACACCTATGCTGCAAACGCAGGCAGGAGGCGCTTCTGCAAGACCTTTTGAAACCTTTCACAACGCCCTTTCTATGCCTATGTATATGAGAATTGCTCCTGAATTGCACCTTAAAAGGCTTCTTGTGGGCGGTTTGAATGAAAAAATCTTTGAATTGAACAGAAACTTTAGAAACGAAGGCATAGATATCCGCCACAACCCTGAATTTACAATGCTTGAGCTTTATCAGGCATATGTTGATTATAATGATATGATGGTACTGATGGAAAATATGGTAGCATCAGTTGCAATGGATGTTTTGGGGACAACCAAAATCACTTTCCAAGGTAAAGAGCTTGATTTGACGCCGCCTTGGGACAGAAAAACCATGCTTGGTGCCATTAAAGAATTTACAGGGGTTGATTTCAGTGAAAAATTAACCGTCGAAGAAGCTGCAGCAGAGGCTGAAAAAATGGGTATAGAAGTTGAAGAATCAGACAGCTGGGGTAAAATTTTGGATAAGATTTTTGAAGAAAAGGTTGAACCAAAGTTAATCCAGCCTGTTCATATTCTTGATTATCCAAGGGATATATCCCCTCTTGCAAAGGTTCACAGGGATAACCCCAGGCTGACTGAAAGATTTGAAACAAGAATTAACGGCTGGGAGGTTTCAAACGCATTTTCAGAACTCACAGACCCGATTGACCAGAGAAACAGGTTTGAAGCACAGGCAAAAGCCAAAGCTGCCGGTGACGAAGAGGCAATGGGCATAGATGAAGACTTTATTGAAGCGCTTGAAGTTGCGATGCCTCCGGCAGGCGGGATGGGCATAGGGATTGACCGTCTTGTTATGCTTTTAACTGATTCTCCGTCAATCAGAGATGTTATTGTATTTCCTACTATGCGCCCGAAAGCGTAGTATAAGCTTGCTTTAACGATATTTTTATTTGTTATTATCTGATATCAATAGTTTTAGGCTTTGTGTAAAATTACGTTGTAAAAATTATGCCTGCAAAATTTTAAAATGCAGGCATAATGCGTATTACAACGCTGTATTTTTTTATAACGATGATTTTATGCAGGTTTTAGCGGGTAGGGTTTTGTATAAAACAGGAGTTTTGCCTTGAAAACCTTATTGTATCTGTTTTTAACGTAAACAAGGCTGGAAATCCTCTTGTATTACAAGTTTTGGGGTTTAAGTTTTATCGCGTTGCAAATCTTTCTTTAAATAAATCATATCCTTCAGCTGAACGCCGTTTTCTATAATCGGGTGCGGGTAGTTTTGAATAAAAAAATCCCTTATACGCGTATATTCTATAAAACCCCGCTTTTTATAAAAATTTAAGGTTTTTTCATTTTCACCTGTGCCGAGGATTATATTAAAATTTTTATATTTTTTAAAGATAAATTTCAGCAAAAAGCTTGCACAGCCTTGGTTTTGAAACTTTGGATATGTTGCAAGGTTTTTAATTTCAACAGTGTTTTTACTTGTCTTCAATACTGCACAGATAGATTTTAAAATCTCTGAATCATAGAGAGCATAAAGGTTTGAGGCTTTCAGATATTTAAGAATCATCTTTTCTTCTTCATCCCCAATCAGAAGAATGTCCATAAAATTTTCTTTATTGTGTGCAATTTCTTTAACAGTGCGGATTTTAGCGCTCAAAGTTTTGGTATTTAATGGTCTCTCATGGTTTTGCGTATCATTTCTGTTTTTATCCGTTGATTGCAAAATATACATCCTTTAAATGTTTCTTTGAAATATGGGTGTAAAGCTGCGTTGTTACTATATTTGCGTGTCCTAAAAGCTCCTGCACCACCCTTAAATCTGCTCCGTTTTCAAGCAGATGTGTTGCAAAAGTATGTCGTATTGTGTGCGGGGAAATTGATTTGTGGATTATATCGCCAAGGTTTCGGATGAAGCTGTATACCCACTGGCGGTTGATTTTTTCTGCAAAATTATTCAAAAATAATTTATCCTCATTCTTTTTTTTAGATGTTGAGAGCTTAATATCAATCTCTCTTTCTTTAAGGTAATTTTTCAGAGCTGTTTTTGCCTTTGCTCCAAGCGGTATAACTCTTTCCTTGCTGCCTTTTCCTAATGTTCTTATGGTGTCATTTTTAAAATCTATGTTTTTAAGGTTTAATTCCACAAGTTCTGATACTCTGAGTCCTGTGGCATAAAGAAGCTCAAATACAGCGAGTTCGCGCGTATCCATTTTTTCTTTAAAAAGTTTTTCAATCTCATCCATAGTTATCACCTTTGGCAGTTTTTTTGAAATCTTAGGAGTGGCAATGGAGAGTGCCGGGTTTGCTTTCAGTTCTTTTGTAGAACACAAATATCTGAAAAATCCTTTTATGGAGGCGATTTTTCTTGTTATTGTAGTTGTATTAAAGCCGTTTTTACCCAAATATTTTATATATTCGCTTAAATGGCTTCTTTTTATATCTTCAATATTGTTTATGCCGCTAAAATATTCAAAGAACAAAAAAAGGTCGTTTTTATACGCAGCAATAGTATTGGTGCTTAAACCGCGCTCTATTTCAAGGTATGATAAATAATCACTTGCAAGTTGAATTATCATAAAAGAAATTTTATATTTGTTTTTGTATTCCTGCAAGGTAAATTTGGAGGATAATTTTTATGCTGTAGTTTGAAATTGCGCAAAGGCAGGTGCTTCATTTTTTGCCATTCGAAGCATGGCATATTGGGATTTTGCCTTATTTAATTCTTCCGTTGTCCGGGCTGATTTTGCCTGTTTTGAGACCTCATCATACAGGTCTTTTTCAATTTTATGCTGACCAAGGTATAAATCCATCTCTTCGGATTTTTTATGGGCATTGATTTTTCCCTGGTACATTGATTTTGGTGCATTATACAGTGCATAAATTGCTGCAATGGCACCAACTATGCCGATTGCAATTGCAGCCCATGATGCAAACCCCAATGCTGCGAGCTTTAAGCCTTTTGCATCTTTATAATTTCTTTTTGCAAGCTTTTGTCCAGCGGTTATTGTTGTTTCCAATAAATCTGTGTCGTCAAAGACATAATAAAGTGCCCTTGCTCCAAAGCCAAGTCCTGCAATCAAAGATGCCTTAAATACATCCAGCTGTTCCATAGATTTTCTGATAGGGTTTTCAAAATCATGTTTTATGGTATTTTCCGATGCGCCTTTAAATGCTGTCTTTAAAGCAGGAAAAGAGCCGAATACATGCTTCTTTGCTGCATATTCTGCAGTATTATAATTTTTTATTGAATTAATCTTCATATTTGCCTTTTAACAAATTAAAAAGTTTTAAAACCTACCATAGAGGCTTTATTTGCAAGCTGAAGCTGCAGGTTGTGCTCCAATTTTTGATCCAAAGGAACTTCAGAATCTTTCACTTCATTGTGCACTTCTTTTGTTAAATCTTTTTTGAGCTCTGCGTCTCTTGTGAAGATATCCATCTGTTTTTCTTTAACAGTGGCGCCCACTTTTGTATGATAAAGTTTGGAAGGCAAAGTGAGGGCAAGCGTTACAAGAGCTGCTGCAGCGCCTGCAAGAAGAGGAATTTTGGTGAATAAATCTTTATTTGCAAAGGTTGAAGTTAATCCTGCACCTATTGCACCGACTACGGCAGAAATTCCTGCAGAAGACAATACGGCGAGTTTTCTT
>CAJULH010000046.1:0-3197 GCA_910587175.1 Candidatus Gastranaerophilales bacterium
TCAAACATGCTCACTTTATACATTCGCTAAATATCTCTAATTCCCTTATGCTAACGGTACAAAAAGAGGTACAAAAACATTATTGGTTTAACAACAAATGAATAAAAAGAACAGAAAACAAGGTTTATTGGATGAAAGACACAGAAAGCCGTACAAAAGTATTAAAGGTTTGTTTAAAGATTTTTATGTTATCTGGAAGGGGCATTTGCTGCAGCGGGCTTTTGGGTGAAGCATAAGGTTGTCTTCCAAGTCATACATTTTAGCTACACGGGTGATAAGCTTGCTGCCGCATACAGGACAAATAGGTGCAAACCCTTTGTTACCTTCGTTTTCTATGATTAAATTTTTTAATTCTTCAATGGCATCCCCGTCATTTTTTATGAAATGAAAATCTTCTTTCTTTTCATAGAGTTTTATCTCTGAAAGTGTGGTTTTTAAACCTTTTGCAAGCTTTTGTCGTATGGTTGAAGACAAGAAAAGTTCAATGCCGGATTCAATTCCCTGAATTTCATCTATGGAAAGGTTACATCTTTTTGCAAGACCGGTCTGGGAAAGTCCGAGTTTTTCCCTGGTTTCGGATACAAACTGTGCAAGGGTTGAATATTTTTTTATTTCTTTTTGCATAGTTTAAAAATTTCTCCCGGCTTTAACAGAATTTAACCTTCATCTTTTTGCCCAACTATTTTTCGGGCATTTTATATAGCTTATACGGCAACTTTTTTGGATGCTTTTTTATCCCTTATTTCTTTATCCCAGGCTAAAAGCACGCTTGCAAAGAATATACTTGAATATGTACCAACCGCAATACCAAGAATCATAGCAAAGATAAATTCTTTTGTGGTGGAGCCGCCGAAGAAATATAAAGCGCCCAGTGTCAAAAGGGTTGTAACAGAAGTGTTTATACTTCTTGCAAGAGTTTGGTTAACACTGGCATTTACAATTTCATTAAATGTATATTTTTTAGCAAGAAACCTGTTATTTTCACGCACCCTGTCAAATACAACTATTGTATCGTGTACGGAAAAACCTACAACGGTAAGCACTGCAGTTATAAACAGGGCATCCACATAAACGTTTGAAAAAATGGACATTATTGCAAATACGCCAATTACAAACAAAGCATCATGCATTAATGATAAAAGCGTTATAACAGCATAATCTGCCTTGAATCTTAGTGAAATGTAAACGACAATTCCTAAGAAAGCCAAAAGCAAAGCTACGACAGAATTTTTTAATAACTCTGAACCAAGTGAAGGACCAACTGATGTAGTCTGTACAAGCTCCGGCGAATCTACGGCACTTCCTACAATTTCGGTTATTTTGTTTGTGGTTTCGCCTGTTTTATCATCAATAAACCCTGTTTTAACAGAAATAATATTTTTAATATCTCCGCCATTTGCGTTGTTTATACCTTCCACACCGGCGTTGTTTATATTTTGGACGATTGGCGTGGTGAAACCTGCTTTTGTCATATCATCTCTGATTTTTCCAATATCATTTATATCAACATCGCCTTTTACCGCGTATTGCAAAATTGTACCGCCTGTAAAGTCTATTCCGAGTTTTACAGGGGCATGGTTTGCCTGGGTTGCCATCAGATATATAATCGCCGCTATGCATGGAATTAAAAGCAGGGCGCTTATTGTAAGCCAGAGCCATCTGAATTTTACAACATCTATTATTTGTTTTTGGTTCATTAAATTAGGGTTTGCCATTTTATATTTTTCTCCTGTTTAAAACGTTTTAAATAAGCTGCAGTCCTTTTTACTTTTTATGCTGCAGAGCTTTAATATTAATTAATCCAATACGCCGAATTTCGCTTTTTCTTTCTTTGTTTCGGTTGCAACAAATGCGTTTTGGATATCTGATTTTTTGAGCCCGAAAAGCGCAGGGTGTTTTAATTCGCCTGTACCGAACACCAGGTGCATAAAGTTTTTAGTAACTGTAATTGCAGAGAACATACTAACCAAAACACCTATTGCAAGAGTTAGTGCGAATCCTTTTACTATGCTTGTTCCAAGAACATAAAGGATGACACAGGTGATTATTGTTGTCATGTTTGAATCAAAAATACTGGTGAATGCTCTGTCGAAACCTGAATTTATAGCTGTAAATAGGCTTCTTCCTGCCTTCAGTTCTTCCTTCGTCCTCTCAAATATTAAAATGTTGGCATCAACTGCCATACCTATACTTAAAATGAAACCTGCAATACCTGCAAGGGTTAATGTTACGGGAATTATTTTAAATATTGCAAAAACAATAACACTATATATGCAAAGTGCAATACAGGATATAACGCCCGGTAATCTGTAGTATAACACCATAAATATCATAACCAAGGAAAGCCCTATGAGGCCTGCAAATTTTGATTTCTGGATGCTGTCGGCACCAAGGGTTGGTCCTATTGAATTTTCTTCAATAATTTCAGCACCCACAGGAAGAGCACCGGCGTTCAATAAATCTACCATCTCTTTTGCCTGTTTATATTCAAAACCATCCCCGCCGCCTGTGATTTGAGCATTTCCGCCTGTAATTTCTTCGTTGATTCTCGGGGCGGATTGTAGTTTTCCGTTAAAGAATATTGCCATCGGCTGTCCTACAAGTCTTCTTGTGAGTGTGCCGAATTTTTTGGCACCTTCGGGGTTAAATTCCAATGAAACAATCCATTCTCCTGACTGGGATGTTGAAACCGAAGATTTCTTTAAATCTTTACCGGTTAAACCGGTGGATTTCCAAAGCGGTTCGCCGTTTGCATCTGTGCCTGCCGGTTCTTTGAATTCAAGTTCTGCTGTTTCTCCCAAAAATTCTTTAGCTTTTGCTGTGTCTGAAATATTTGGAATTTCAATCAATAGTCTGTTTTCACCCACTTTTTGTACAACGGTTTCACCAACACCAAGGGCGTTTACACGGTTTTCTATTGCGTATTGCAAACTGTCCATAATCTCGGGTGTGATTCTTTTAACCGTTTCTGATGTTTGCGCTTCAAGCATAAGCCTTGAACCACCGACTAAATCCAAACCAAGCGATGTTGGTTTTTTATAGATTACAAAGAGGGAAGCGATAACTATTGCCACGATTGCCCAAAAAAGAATGATTTTGTTTTTCATTTATTTTTCCTGTATTTTCTATTTTGCCATAATACTTTGTTAATTTTCTTCTTTCATATTCTAACAAAAAAACAAAATCAAGTTAAGTAA
>CAJULH010000046.1:3207-15399 GCA_910587175.1 Candidatus Gastranaerophilales bacterium
TAAGTAAATATAAAAAATAGCTTTCCTTGGCTAAGACTTTAAAAATATTTCAATATAAAGTATCAATATTTAAAATGATCAGTTAAAACAAAAGACACCTTATTTCAGGTGTCTTATTAATTTTTTTCCCTCACTCCGCAAAAGCCTAGCAGCCTTTGCTTTAAAATCTTTTTTGTTGTTAATAAATCTTTTAAATTCCAATTCCTCTAATCTTAATATCCACTTCTTTTTTGGTATTTACCTAAAAAGCTTGAGCCATCACTCCTTTCGAGCTTTTTTAATTATGCATTTCCTTGACTTGATTCAAGTAAATAACAACAATGCATGCTAATCAAGCAGGTTTAAGTTAAATTTTTTTTACAATAGACCATGCCCCCTGCGAGGGTTGAATAAAATTGAATTTACAATTAGTTACTTAATATTTGTCATATTTTTTGAAAAAAGTTTTTTCTTCATTCTGTTTTTATAGTGCTTGTGAGACGCGGTCCTGTCTATGATTTCTGCGTAAAATTATTATAGTTCCAAAACAAGCCTCTTTAACGGTCTCACAAGCACTATAAAAACACCATTCCTAAAAAAACTAGCCCGAATGCCATTTACGGTGTATTATTTTTTTGTTATGTCTATTAGTCTTATGAAACAGACATTTATAAAATTAAAGCATATACTTGCCTTTGCGTTCATTTTTACCACACTTTTTATAAGCGGGGTTAGCCCTTCTTGTGCAAATACTGCGCTTAAAATAACCGATATTGTATTTGATAATTCGGATAATCTGGTGCTGATAAAATCTTCAGGAAAAATTAATACAAATAAAGTCGAAACACAGGAAGATATAAATTATACGTATAATGAAATAAAAAAAGGGTTTTTAAAAGAGCCGGAGCGCGCTTATGTGGATATTTCAAACGCAACGCTTGCAGGCGGTTCAAAAAACTATGAATTAAAAAACTCTATATTTGAAAACGTTCGGGTATCCCAATTTTCAACAAATCCTGATATAGTACGCCTTGTTTTTACATATGCCAAAGGCGGCTCGTTCAATGATTTTAATGTTATTTCAAATGATAAAGCTATTGTAATAAGATATACAAAAAAGCTGAACCAGACTCCTTCAAAGCAGGTTGTGTATTCAAATACGGATGATAACGGCAGAGTTGTGTTTTTTGAAAATACAATGGCAGCACCGGTATTAAACACTATTGTGCCTGTTAGCACAAATGATAACAGCGCCGAATTGAACCAGATGTTTGAAAAGAATAATGAAAAGACTCTTGGGGATGAAAAGGAATATCATCTGAAATCTAAGTTTTATGTAAATTCCATAAATCAAAGTGCTAATGGTATCATGATAAAGGGTGAAGGCTTTGTTAGTCTAAAACCGGCGTTTTTCCTTGAAAATCCAAACAGGATGGTGATAGATTTAGATGACACGGTGCTTTCAAAGAATTTGAAGAATAAAACTTTTGCAATCGGAAATCCAAGTTATGAATCTGACGGTACATTAAAGCCAAGAGAGATTTTAAGGCTTGGGCAAAATACAACCAGCGTTGCAAGACTTGTTATTCAGGGAAATGAAGCTAAAAACTACAGAGTGGTTGTATCTCCGGATTTGCAAAATATATACATTGCAAAAAGAAGTGATGTAATAAATTCTAAAATTACCGAAACGGAAAGCATTGTAAAATCTATCTTTGGGGCAAAAGAGGGCAATGCACAGATGGTTGAATTCCGCTTTACAAACCCCGTTGCCTTCTCCGCGTTTGAGGAAAACAAAAATCTTTATCTGGATTTTAATAACGTGACATCAATGTCCGGCAATGCTAGTGAAGAATTATTGAAACATTTTGAGGATGCCCAAACGGTGAAAATAGCCCTCGACAAGCTTCGTGTAGTTTTGCCCGTAAAAGAAGATATTATAAATATTCAGGTAAAAGTTTCTCCTGATGCAAAAACCATTCAGGCAATAATGAAGCACAAAGAAGATATTGAGGAGCAAAAAGAGAGTATAATATCAAAACTGAAGGATAAGGAATTATCCATATCAAACCTTTATAAAGTGGTGATTGATGCGGGGCATGGAGGTACAGATGTTGGTGCTACGAGAGAGGGTATTTATGAAAAGAATATTACTCTTTCAATTGCAAAGATGGTGGAAAAAAACCTAAACAATAAAGGCGTTAAAACAACGATGACGCTTGACAAGGATAAGACTGTTTCGCTTCAGGAAAGATGCGATATTTCAAATGAAACGGCTCCGGATGTATTTGTGAGCGTCCATGTGAATTCAAGTGTGAATGATGTGATATACGGAGTTGAAACCCACTGGTGGAAACAGGATAGCTTAAAATATGCAGAAACTGTTCACAAACATCTTGCAAAAAACTTTGGCAAATGGAACACAAAGGACAGAGGTTTGTTTAAGTCACAGTTTTATGTTATAAACCATACTGAAGCTCCTGCAATTCTTGTTGAAATCGGATTTATTTCAAACGCAGATGAAAGAAAAGCTATCACTACCCAAAAAAGACAATCTGAAATTGCAAAAGCAATATCTGACGGGATTATGGAATATTTGAAAAATAAAGGGAAAAAAGATTAAATGTACATATTTTCAGCAAAGCATATACAGGAGATGCTTTTAAAATGATTGGATTATTTGATTCCGGTGTGGGTGGTTTGTCTGTCTTAAGGGCAATGATTCAAAATGGCATAAACGATGATTTTATCTATTTTGGAGATACAAAAAATGTGCCGTATGGCACAAAAACAAAAGAGCAGATTTTAAGCTACACAAGAGAAATCATGGAATTTTTCATAAAAAAAGGTGTAGATGTTGCAATTATGGCTTGCAATACAAGTTCCGCTCTTGTTTATGAAGATTTAAGAAATGAATTTTCAGACAAAATAAAGATTTATCCTTTGATTCAACAAGCTGCACCGTATTTCAGGGATGAAAAAGAAATAACGGGGGTTATGGCAACAAGCGCTACGGTAAAAAGCTTTGCTTACACGAAAGAGATTTTAAAATTCAATAAGGATGCAAAAGTGGTTGAGCTTGAATGCCAGGATTTTGTAAGAATTGTTGAAAACAGGCTCTATGATGATGTTTCAGCTATTGAATATATAAAAAATAAGGTTCAATATTTAAAAGATGCAGGCTGCAAAAAAGTGATTTTAGGGTGCACGCATTTTCCGTATCTTGTGCCTGTATTTAGAAAGTTTGCTCCTGAAATAGAATTTATTGACCCGGCAAATTATCTTGTAAATGCCGTCAAGGCTGATATTTTGGGGATGGATAAATCTTCATCAGGTGCTTATAAACCGCATAGTAAGACGTTTTCCACGTTTGAGTATTATGTTTCAAAAAGTCCTGAAGATTTTAAAAAAAGCGGTTCTATTTTCTTTGATATAAAAGAAACCCCGAAGCTTGTTGAATTTGCAAAATGCTAAAAAGATAATAGTTTAATGCAAAAGTGCTTTGCAATAACCTTCTTATATGGATATTTTTAGTCAAAAATACAAAAGAACTATCCTGCAAGCATTTCCATTATTAAATCCGGAAATTCTTCTACAATAAGTTCCGCAAAAACATCAGGGTCAATTTGTGTTGCAACTACCTGAATCAAATCCGGCGGCAGCTGTTCTATCATAGGTATTAAAAATTCAGGGTCTAAAACCGGCATGGTTTTCATAATTTTTTCTTTGTCCATCAGCATAAACGGTTTTGAAAGATCTTCATTTTCAAATTCAAGAACATACTGAGGATTGATTTCTACAAGCCCTGCGATAAGCTGCATTTTATCTTTACGCTCAAATCTTGTTAAAAACTCAACAAATTTATCAGGGCTCATCTCATCAATTACTGTGAGGTAATGCCCCTTGCCTTTGCTTTCCATAGCAGGACCAAATTGCTGCATCATAATGCGTTCAAGCTGCTTATCATCAAGCTGCTCAAAATATTTCATTACATCTTTCTTTTCAAGTTTTTCGCTCTTTAGAAAATTGTCCATCTTGTCTTCATCCATAAGATTTAAGATGTCCATCATTCCAAAGTGCTGAAAAACAAGGGTTGCCACTTGTTCTGTCGGAAGGTGGTTTATTAAGGTTTCAAGCTTTTCTGATGTGAAATACTGAAGCCCCCAGGCAAGCTGTTCTGAATTCAAATATGGCAATAGTTTCGCTAAATCTTCGCTGTTGAGATTTTTAATAATCAAATATCTGTTTTTTGGTTTTTGAAGTTGTAAAATTTTTGCCACTTTTGAGGGGTGATTCATTAAGGCGCGCAATTCTTCCCTGTCAAGCGTTACAGCTCCTGCCATGGTTTCAATGGTTATCATTTTATCAGGGTCTTCAGCAGTATACTGGTTTACCCTTGTTGTAGATAACTCGTAATATCTTGAAAGGTATGATAAATCTACGTTTAACTCTATCACTTTGTAATGGAACCCTCAATTTGTTTTGGACACACTTTTGCCCTCATAATATAATAAAAAACTTATGAGGGTATGGATTTTAAATGTTTAAAAAATTGTTACAAACGTTAATAATATAGCTTTTATTTATGCTGCCTGAGATTCGGGGTTTTGTATAACAGTTTCTACCCACTTACCGTTTTGCAGCAATATTTCTTTTTCAAAAGTCATATTATTGTCTAATCCGATTTCTGCATTTTCTCTGTATGATACGGGTTTGCCTTCTCTGAAATCCATTTGGAGTGCATTTTTGGTTATGCCGTTTTCTGTTACTGTTGTGCCGCTGGTGTATTTTGCTATTATGCCATCTTTATATTCGGCAGAATATCTGGTTTGTACGGGTTTATTTTGTTTAGAAACCACTCCTGTCTCGTATTTATGTATATAGTCTCCGCCGATAGTCAGAACTTCATCTTTTTGGTCAACCATCTCTGCAAAATCGGTCTTGTAATTCAAATAGTATTTATTTTTCTCGTAATTAAATTTCCTGCCTATTTTCAGCAAGGTGTCTTTAACTTCTACTCCTGTTTTATATGTGAAGAGTTTTCCGTTTTTATATTCAAGATGCTGACGGATTTTTTCGGTGCCATCTGCAGCATTTTCATATCCTTCCTGATATGCTTTTATATTACCGCCTGAAAGCTCAAGTATTCTGTCAATTTTTTCTTCAATCTTTCTGCCGGCGGCATTTTCCTTATATTCAATATCTGCCATAAATTTATTGATTTTTTCATCTTCAAGTTCAAGAACCCTTGCTTTTTTCAAGTGTCCTTCAGAGATTTTCTCAACCCCTTCTTCGTAAAGAGATATTTTTCCGCTATTTGTTATTCTCATTATATTTCCCCTGTTTCCGCCGGGAATCCATTCTTCGACATACCTTGGAATATCGTTATCATTGCTGAATACTGATAATCTGGTTAAAAATTTTCCGTCAGGCGTAAACTCTCTCATTGTGGTGTCGTTTGTTTTTGTGTCTATATCTATTTTTCTTATAATATCGCCGCTGGGTTCATTATTTTTGGCTTGTTTGAAAGATTCAATAATGTAGCGGAGTTTTGCCTGGGCTTCTTCTTTTAATTTGTCTGCTTCTTCTGAAGCTGCCTGTGCTTTTTTTGAAATGGCAATACCATCTGCTTTAAGTTTTTTTGCATCCTGAAGGGCACCTTCTGCGCGTATACCAAAATCTTTTGCACATGTGTATGTTTTTTTAACTTCAAGAGGCATTGTATTTTTCCCTCTGAAAGATAAAAAACAGGCTCCGGCAATAGCTAGCGCCAATCCAAAGGCTGCTAATACAGCTTTTTTCTTTCCTATTTCTTTTCCTGCAATGGTTACAGTATCTTTTTTCGGGGTTTTCTCAAGACCTGCATCCCGGTTTGTTTGTGTCTGCAGGATACTTGGAGCAGGGGCTTGTATATTGTTTGTCTGCGGTGAATAAATCTGTGTTTGGGAAGTTTGAACTGCAGGAGTTTGTACTGTTCCTTGTGTATTTATATTATATTGGGGTGTAAAACCCATTTCGGCAAATGTTTTCAAGCCTGTGGGGTTAAAATTTGTTCCCATTTTAAAATATTCCTTTTAGTTTATTAAATAAAATTATACCAGTAATAAACGCGTGCCTGATTTTTTTTGTTATTATAACGTAAATTCTTAAATTAACGTTACAAAAGTTAATTTATCATCCTTAAAGTTTAGCAAGCAGGTCTTTGTCAAAATGGCAGAAATAGTTTATAATTGTTTATGCTACCAAATGTTAAGCAAATGTAACCTTTTAAATTTAAATTAGCAATATTTTATATTCAGGGGTTTTATAAAGGTACATGGCTTATTAACTAAGGAAAGGTTTATAATGAATATTTCAGCAGTAAACAACAACGCGCAGGCATTTACAGCCAGGGCAGACAAGAATAAAGAAAGCAAGAAACCATCAAAATTAAAAGTTGCAGCTGGCGTTGCCACTGTAGCTGGTGCAGCTGTTTTAGCAGCCGGACTTGCATCAGGCAAAGTTAAACCTGCTGATATTACAAACGTTTTACAAAAAGCCGGCAAAAGTGCTTTAAATGCTGTTAAGCACCCTGTTGCTACTGTAAAAAGTCTTCCGAATAAGCTTTGGGGCATGACACTCAATGGTGTAGGAAAGGGAACAGAACTTTTCCTTAATGCAAAGGATTTTGTTACAGGCGGCGTTAAAAAAGTTTCTGATTATGCAGGAATTTTAAAAGAAACATTTACTGAAGTTTTCGGGAGAAAGAATTAATTTCTTATAATTTAAATATAGATTTTAAAAATACCGTGCCATAGGACAAAGGGCACGGTATTTTTTATGCAGATTTATATTATGTAAAAACTATGCCGGATTTTTTAAATTATCGTAAAATATTATCTATGAAAACAACAATAGTTCTTCCTACATATAATGAAAAAGAAAACATAGAACCGTTTTTAAGCGGGCTTTTGGCTGAAATTAAAGCATTGGAAGGTTTTGACATCAATATTCTCGTGGTGGATGATTATTCGCCGGACGGGACATCTGAAATTGTGAAAAACATAATGAAGGATGAGAAAAGACTTCATCTTCTAATGAATAATACCAGAGGGCTTGGAAGAGCATACATTGCCGGTTTTAAATATGCAATGGAAAACTTTGATTCTGATATATTAATTGAGATGGATTCTGATTTTTCCCACGATATTAAAAAGGTGAAAGAACTTTTAGATGGTGTAAAAAGCGGATATGATTTTGTAATAGGTTCAAGATATGTACCGGGCGGTTCTATTCCTTCAAACTGGGCGTTAATCAGAAAATTGAACAGTAAATATGGAAATGTTTTTGCAAGGCTTGTTGCAGGATTACACAATATCAAAGATTGCACGTCCGGTTTCAGGGCGATTAAAACTGATGTTTTAAAAAAGGTGGATTTTGATAATCTGAATGCGAACGGATATTCTTTTCAGATGAACATTTTGTTTGAATGTGTAAATTCGGGTGCTAAAGTTTTTGAAGTTTCGATTGATTTTAAAGACAGAGAGAAAGGCAAATCAAAACTCGGGCTTTCTGATATTTTGGAATTTATGATGAATTCTTTTATCCTAAGGTGGAAAGTTATTAAAAAGACTTTTCAAAAACATATATCATAGCATCATTTTGCGGGCGCACATTATCTCTTATTGTAAATTGCGTTGTTAATTTTAAATGTTTTTGACATGTTAAAAGTATATCCGAAGATATTTTTGACAGAAGCAAATAATACAATGAAGCCTTCTCTTTGTTTGCTTTTGAGTCGTTTATGGCATTTATATCGGGTACTATAATAATTAGTTTTTGACCCTTTTGCATGTAGTTAAAGCATACTTCTTTAAGATAAGTTTCAATATTTTTGTTTGCATAATTTGAATTCAGATACCCGGAAAGCATTTGCGGGGCATTTTTTTGTGTGATTTTATCTTCAATATTTTTGTCAAAAACAACGGGGTAATATTTTTTAACACCGTTTAATAGCATATCAGTAGGTTCAAGATCAATATAGTTTAAATTTTTTGGAATATATCTTTTATACAGTTTTCCGATGGAGGTGAATAAAATATAATCACCCCTTTTTATTTCAGCCCTGTCTAAAAAAGATGAAATGTAGCTGCCAAATTTTTCCTGTTTTTTTATTGCATTAGCATCTTTTGAAAATACAAAGCAGGAAACAGATGTTATAAATAGCAAAAACAGCGTGAAGATGAGCTTTTTATTTTTAAAAAGAGAAAAACCGTATGCACAGGTAATGATTATTACTGAATAGGAAATTAATGTATATCTTGCAATAAGAGACATCATGCCAAAATGTGCGAAGAAAAACTCAAAGACAAGGAATGATAACGCCGGCATCAAAAATAAAATGAGGGTTTTGTTTTTAGAAAACAATGCCTTTAAAAATCCTGCAAGGCAAAATACCACGGGAAAAAGTATTAAAAACAGGCATTTTATTGCAAAAATATTTTTGACCACAACATTATTCAGGTCATATAAATTATTTGAAGCATAGAAGAAGTGTCCTGTAAAATAGCTTTGCAGGAATATGCTTAAAAATGCCGGTTTATACGGGAAAATATCTCTTGCAAAAGAACATATGGCGTTTTTATATGCAAATATTCCATGGAATGCCATAATGAATCCGGGAATATAGAAAAGCCCTGTCAGAGCATATGTTTTAATTATTTCGGCTTTATTTTTTGATGCGATAATTGCGCATAAAAATTGAAAAAATATAAATACAAAACTGATATTAAATGTGTATAAAAGGGCAAGGTTTGAAATAACCAAAGCTGTTTTGTAATTTTTTTGCCGGGTGTTTTCATTGTTATTTACAGAATTTATATATTCAACAAAAAAGTATGAGCTTAAAAGAGCAAAGAAAAAAGCCGTGCCGTAAAACCTGAGCTCCGTGGTGTAGTATATCGCAAACGGGCTTATTGCAAGCATTATCGATGCAAAGTAGCCGGTCTTTTTATTGAAAAGTTTTTTGCCAATATAAAAAGAAAAAGGGACTGCCAAAAATGCCGGAATGAAACCCAAAAGCCGCATAACGGCGTCATTTTCACCAAGTCCGAAAATGTTGAATATTTTTATCCAAAAATGTAGCAGGATAAAATATAATGGTGTGTGCAAATCTTCAATGTATAAAGATTTTACAACATCAAACAAGGAATTTTTATCTGAAAAATAATAACTGTAAATTTCATCTGTAGACAAATCCCCCGCATAAAGGAGCGAGATGAGCCTTAGAATAAGGGCAAATACCGAGATTGTCAAAATTGCGGCAAATTCTTTTTTATTATTTTGAATATAATTCCTAAAGGCATCCATAACGCTTCCTTAGCATATTCCAAGCGCATCTTTAAATAATGCCATATAACACTTGGCGGAATCATTCCAGGTAAACCTGCATTCAAGTGCATTATCCACCATTTTATTAAATTCATCCCGTCTGTCTATATATGTCCAGATGCCTTTTTTAATTTCATCTACCATAGATTTTGCATCATAAGTCAGGAATTTAAAGCCGTTTGCCTTTTCATTAGGATAAGCAATTATAGTATCATCAAGACCGCCAACTGCGCGGACAATAGGCAGGGTACCGTATTTTAGAGCTATCATCTGGCTTATGCCGCATGGTTCAAACAGGCTTGGCATTAAAAACATATCAGAGCCTTTGTATATTGTATCTGAAAGTTCCGGTTTAAAGTCTATCCAGGCGCGGATATTGGATGAATTGTTGCTGCTCCAGATAAGCATATTCTGGTATCCGCCCTCGCCTGTGCCAAGGAATACAAAGTCTGCAGGCAGATTCATTAAATCAAACTTTGCAAAATCAATTAAATCCAATCCTTTTTGATATGTTAAGCGGGAAACCATTGAAATAAGTGGTCTGTCGGGATTGACAGGCAGACCAAACATCTTTTGCACTTCTTCTTTAAACTTTGGTTTTTCAGATTTTTTGAAACCTTTTTTATCATACGTTGTACCGTTTAGAATACCGCACAGTTTGTAGGTTTGTCCCCTGAGAGTATAGTCCATCCCTTCGCCGAATTCCCCGCCAAGGATTTCTCTTGCATATCTCGGGGAAACTGTTGTAATCTTATCGGCACAATATAGGGCGCCTTTCAGCCAGTTTACCCTTCCGTAATGCTCAACGCAGTTATCATGGTAAACATTGTCCCAGCGCATATTTGAAAAATCTATTATAGCTTTATCGCAGCTGCCCTGATAAGCAAGATTATGAATAGTAAATACTGACTTTGTATTTTTATAAAATTCATCATACTTATAGTTTGATTTTAAATAAACAGGCAGCATCGCTGTGTGCCAATCGTTTGCATGGACTATATCTGCCCTGAAGTTTAAAAGTTTTGCATATTCTAAAACTGCAAGCGAAAATGACACATATCTTTGCATTTCATGCATTTCATCCACCCACATAGGGTACACAACATCAAAACAGGAGAAATATTTCGGGTTATCTACAAAGAAAATGTTTACATTTTTATCCTTCGGGTGTTTGCACATTTTTAGTTTAAATATATGTCTGGAATTTCCCATATCAAGAGTGAGTTCTGAATTCGGGAGTTCTTTTATTCCCCATTTTTCTTCATTAATACACCCGTATAAAGGTGTAAATACTGCAACTTCAGCCCCCTCTTTTGCCAGATACGGCGGTAGTTCCCCGACAACATCTGCCAATCCTCCCACTTTGGAAAAAGGTGCCACTTCTGCACTTGCCATGAGCACTTTCAGTTTTTTATTAAACATAAGATTTCTCCCGTCCCGTTCCTATTTTCTATCCATTCAACTTTATTTTAGGGGTTTTATCGTATTTTTTATTTTTTATAATCAGGCAAAGGTTTATGACCCTGCAAGAACAATTGTAAAATCTCTTGCGGCTTTGTTTAATCCTATGGGGTCGAAAACCGTTTGTTTATCCTTCATTTCAGGAATTGACCTTTTTAAGGCGCTTATTGTATCTGTGGGTAAATCTAAATTATGAATTGCAATATGGTCGTGTCCAAGTTTATTGCCCTGCCTCATATTTACGCTAAAGCCGTTTTTTTCCAAATCTTCTTTTAAATCCTGAGCTTTGGATTCAAGATTTGCACTGTATAAAATACCCGCTGTCAGGGGACCGTTTGGGGTTTTTGGCTTGTCTCTGTACACAAGTCTGTTTATAATTTCCTGGGTTTTTTCAGGATCCAAAATCCAATAGCTTATACTTCCACGCTGTGAAGGAGACCCAGGCAGTGTTGCTACCTGCACTGTAGACATATCAATTCCTTTTGCAAGGGCGGCATATTGGGAAAGCTCATAAACGGATAAATCGGTCAAAATATATTTTGGCATCACCTTTAAAACTTCCGGGATTTTAACCAAAACCTGCGGGTCTTTGAGTCTTGCGCCAAGCGCATTGAAAAACCACTGCTGGCGTCTGATTCTTCCAATGTCTCCAAGAGCGTCTTTTCTGAATCTCATATATCCTTCGGCTTCTTTTCCGGTCAAAACCCTTTCTCCCTTTGGAAGGTTTATATGAAGTCCTGCGGTAGAATCGTTGTAATACATATCTTTTTCAATGTATATCGGCAAGCCCCCGATTGTATCTATAAATTTAACAAGTCCCTGGTTTGAAATTACAATATAATGGTTTATCCTTACTCCAAAAGTCTCTTCTACGGTTTTAACTGTTAAATCAATTCCTCCGTATGCGAAGGCATGGTTTATTTTATCAGGTTTTGTTCTATCTGCAATAAAAACTTTGCTGTCTCTTGGGATGGAGATTACATTTACATTTTTTCCATGAGGTGCGATGCTTACTAAAAGCATAGCGTCAGAACGGTTTCCTTTAAAAGGGTCGTCATTATCTGAAACATCCACGCCCATTACAAGAATATTTTGTCTTTTTGGAGAAAACGGCAGTGAAAATTCCACTCTTTTTTCAGGGTCTGCAACCCTTTCTGCAAAATCCCCGACATCCCCCAGAAAATTTATAACATCACTTCTGTATAAAACAACCGCAACTATTGTAAGGATTAAAAGGCTGCCAAAGAAGGATCTGAAAAAGCTCCCTGCAAGACTTTGGTTTGAAGATTTTCTCCTGACAGGCTTAATAGGCGTCCTGTATGCGTTTCTTGGATCATATAACTGATTCATATATTTACTCTTTGAGTTTTTTAAACTATAGTT
>CAJULH010000047.1 GCA_910587175.1 Candidatus Gastranaerophilales bacterium
CGTAAGAACCTGAGGTTAACTTACCTGAATAAACTCTCATAAATGTTAAACGTCCAACGAACGGGTCTGTCATAACCTTAAATGCCAATGCTGCAAAGGGTTCATCATCTGAAGAGTGACGTTCTGTTCTTGTGCCGTCTTCAAGTTCGCCTTCAATAGCTTTAACATCAAGAGGAGATGGCATTAATTCAACAATTGAATCTAAAAGCAGCTGTACGCCTTTGTTTTTAAATGCTGTACCGCAGGTAACAGGAACAATTTTGTTGTTGCAAACTGCTTTTCTTAATCCTGCCTTTAGTTCATCAACCGTAATAGAATCAGGGTCTTCAAAGAATTTTTCCATTAAGGCATCGTCTTCTGCGGCAATTGCTTCAACAAGTTCATCCCTGTATCTTTTAGCTTCTTCAAGCATATCTGCAGGAATATCTTCTTCTCTAATATCTGTACCAAGGTCGTTTGTATAAATTTCAGCCTTCATTGTGAAAAGGTCAATTAAGCCTGTAAATTTATCTTCAGCTCCGATTGGAAGTCTGATAGGGAATGCAGGAGCGCCAAGTCTTGTTTTAATTTGGTCAACTACACGATAGAAATCAGCCCCTGTTCTGTCCATTTTGTTAACGAATACCATTCTTGGAACTTCATATCTGTTTGCCTGTCTCCAAACTGTTTCAGACTGTGATTGAACGCCGCCGACTGCACAGAAAACAGCAACAACACCGTCTAATACACGTAAAGAACGTTCAACCTCAATTGTGAAGTCAACGTGCCCAGGGGTATCAATAACGTTAATCTGGTGTCCTTTCCATTCAGCAGTAACCGCAGCTGACTGGATTGTGATGCCTCTTTCTCTTTCCTGATCCATAAAGTCTGTTACGGCAGCACCATCATGCACTTCGCCGATTTTATGGGTTTTACCTGTGTAAAACAGGATACGTTCTGTCGTAGTGGTTTTACCGGCATCAATGTGGGCGGCAATACCAATGTTCCTTATCTTTTCCAAAGGAGTTTTTCTAGCCATGGTTTATTTTCCTTATCTTTAAATAAATAATACTTATCTACATTCTATTCTCACACAAAAATACTCCATGGCAAGGACTTTCGCTTGATGGAATGTGTGATACTATACAAAAACAGGTTTTATCTTAAATAAAGTTCATTTAACTAAATTATTCAACGTTTAAAATTTTTAAAAGCATAATCAATACACTGAACAATAAGTTCATTTCGGCTAATATCGGCTTCTGCTGAAATTTCATCAATAGTCTTCAGCATATCAACATCAAGTCTTATGCTTATTACGGTTTTTTCCTGCTTTATTGGTTTAAATTCGCTCATTTTTGCACCTATTGTTATTGTATTTAATACAGGGTGCTTAATATATATTTAATAAAAGAATACAAATAGTATTCACTTTTTAATTACAATATGCTATGATTTTTCCCAAAGAGACATTAGCGAGGTAGATTATGTATAAATTAGCCAATCGGGCAGGTAAGATATTGCCTGACTGTACAATATTCAAAGCTTTCAGTTTGGTTGAGATGCTAATGGCATTATTGGTTGCATCTCTTCTGATGGCAGCTCTTGCACCTGTAATGACCCGCAGAATGCATGAAAACGTTGTTGTTTCGGGAACCGGCAAAACAATTTTGCCAAAGGTCTATTGTGCCTATATAAATAACGGTTTAATCCCGGTTAAAAAAGAAACTATAGAGGAAGGCTGCGCTGTGCCAAATGATACTTATTATGCAAATATTATTATGGCAAGCGGCGGCGGAGGCGGCGGAGGTGCTGTTGAATCTGCAAACGGCGTGACAGATTATACTCTGATGCCTGCATATACTGGCGGAAGTGGCGCTGCAACGACAGGCGGCGGCTCAACCCAGAGTGTGAAATTTTCAAAATCGAGCCATACAATGTGGATTTATCTTGCTGGCGGAGGTTCAGGAGGCGGCGGTGGTAACGGGGAAGTGGGTATTGTCCCAAACGAAGAAAATTGTAAAGCGCTTGGTTCAATAGGGACTGATACAGACGGGCATTCAGATTGGGTCACATATGATGGTTTTGGGCTTTGTGTTACAAAGTTTAATCAAATAAGCGGCATCTCTAATTGCGCACCGGAACAAAGTTCTAGCACATGTACATCATCTCATGCGCAGCAGCTTTACAGTTATTCGGGTTGTAACAGAAAAGCTTGCACGCTGATAGGTGCAAGGCAGGCATGCTCTAATTTGAGTACAAAAACAGGCGACAATTGGAAATTACCCTCGGGAAGCGAAGGAACAAAATGGGCAAATAATCTTCCTTTATGGAGAAAAATAGGTATGTGTGATAGGGATACTGCAGGTGTATTAGTGCGATGCGGATGCGGGAAAAATACCGCAAGCTCGCATGGCAGCTGTAGTCATGAATTTTGGTCAAATGATGCAAATGATGTCAATCCTACATTGCGTTTTAGTTTTAATACCACTGTATATAGCAGTGGTTTATTGTTCACCGCGCCTAATAACGATTATGCGAATATTGGCGACAGGGCGCATAGTACCCGTTGTGTATTATCTGAAACATACAACAGATATACAGGCGGCGGCGGTGCATCAGGTGCTTTTGTAAAATTAAAGGTGCCATCTGCCGTGTTAAAAAGGGCGGCAGAAAACGGGGAAGCAACTTTGGTTACTTTTGCAGGAAACGGCGGCAGGGGTGGAAACAGCAAAAGTGCAACAAGAGGGGTGGCTGGTACGCACTCTTATGCTGAAATTTTGGATTCAAACAATGATGTCATCTGGAGAGCAACTGTTCCCGGGGCTTCAAGCGGAGGTGAAGGCGGAAAAACTGCATCAGGAGGTGCCGGTGGTGTTGTATCGCTGTCAAATTCCTGCAAGTATTTTGATATTACAAATCCTGAATATTTAACAGAAAAAACCGTAAATTGTACCGATTTGCCGGATGCAGTATTCAACTCCGGTGAAAACGGAGGTGCCGGAAGCTTTGGTACTGACTATGGAACAACAGGATATGGCGCGCGTTCTGCCTGGGGCGACGGGTCGTTGCAGGGTTTAAGAATTTTTCCTCCATCCGGAGCAAGTGTTTCTTTAGTGGATGGGAATGATGCAACTATTGCAGGCGGAGGCGGTTCAGGCGGCAATTGTTATTATAAAGACGGTAATTTAACCTGTGGCAAGGGCGGAAACGGTGCCGGCGGAAGAATATATGCCACCCATAGAATAAGCTTTCCGGGCGCAGGAGGTGGCGGAGGCGCAGCCGGGACTGTTGCACATATTAAAAATATTCAGGTTCGTCCGGGTGATTTTTTCAAAATCCAGGCAGGGCACGGTGGAAATGGTGGGAATATAGGCGCCAAGGGCACAGATGGCGGCAATTCATATGTAGAATTAACCAGGGGTGAAACCGGAATTTCAAGGTATGAAATATCAGGTGGAGGCGGCGGCAACCCTGCGGTCAAAGGTAATCCGGATACTAACACCCAGCCGGCTGCGGGAACCGCAGGAGAGGGTAGCAAAATTATAAACAGCGCACATATTCCAAATGATGAATATTTTCCAAAAAAACAGGATGAAACCAGAGGTAGTGACGGCTCTGCAGGTTCAGACTATATTTCAGCCTACGGCGGCAACGGCGGGATTAATTCTAAAATATCCCCGCTTGCCCCGACGGATGGAACAATGAACGGCAAGCCTTGTGGTGGGCTTAATACGGGTAAAATTAAAGTTAATGATGAAACGGAATGGGAATGTTCATCCGGTTCAATAATTCCTTTGAATTTGACGCGTACACTAAATGATATGACCATTACTGCAAGTGCAATAGGTGAAATCATAAAAGACCTTGCACCCGGTTCGACAGGAGGAGGAGGCGGAGGCTGGCAAAACGGTGCTGTTCCTGAGGCAAGCGGAGGTGCAAAAGGTATGGGCGGGTATGTGATTATATATTTCGGGGATTGGAGTACGGAAGAAGGCGGATAATGCGGTTGTTTCTTTTGCCAATACGCGGTTTCAACACTTTTATTAAATGCTTAACGCATTTATCCCGGTGTTTCTGTACAAAGGCTTACGCAAGCCTGTATCACACCAGCCTGCCGCTTTCCCGGCGCTGTGCAGGTGCTCGCATCCTGAAGACTCGTTCGCTCTCACGAAGCCAATCTGACTAACGTTCGAGCTTTACTAAGATTTTAGATGAACAACTTTTCGGAGCGCTTTTTGTAACCTTAGCGCTCCTTTTCTTTGACAAGCTGATAAGGATTGTCAAAGAAAACCAAGTCTTTTATATAACGCCGCAAACCGGTATAAAAAGTAAGCAAGGAATTTTTCCCGGGAAAAATCTCTGTTCAGCTTATGCCTTTTTCTTAATGGATTTTGAAACAATATTCAAAATAAATAAAATTATTACGACAACAACTGCAAAGATGTAATATTTGCTTAAAGACCCGGCAATTAAAATTGCAACAATTGCGCAGGCAAAAGAGACTGAAGCCAGAATCAAAACCGCAACGTCCTGTGAAAGCCCGGCATGGAGCAATTTATGATGAATGTGTTCTGAGTCTGCAACAAAAGGGCTTTGACCCTTCATAATTCTTCTTATGCTTGAATATGCAACATCGAGCATCGGAACTGCCAAAATTAGCAAGGGCAGATACATTAAATGTCCGGATGTCTTTGCAACACCTGTGATTGAAAGAGTTGCAAGCAGGAAACCTGCATATAAAGCGCCGGAGTCTCCCATAAAGATTTTTGCAGGATTGTAGTTGTAGGTTAAAAACGAAAGCATAGCGCCCAAAAGGATGAATGCAACAAGTGCTGATATTGGAGATGCGGGTGATACAACCATTGAGATTATACCTATTGCAAAAGAACTTATGGTGACCACACTTCCTGCTAAACCGTCTATACCGTCTATAAAATTAATTGCATTTGAAATTCCCACAATCCAAAGTAATGTAATAGGGTAAGACCAAAAGCCAAGCTCAACCGGGCTTGAAAAAGGAGTGTAAATGCTTTCAATCCGGACTCCTAAAAGTATTACTACTGTTGCAATTGCAATTTGTATAAAAAGTTTAAATTTTGCATCAAGGCAGTAAATGTCGTCTACAAGCCCCAAAAGAAACATTAAGGAACCGCCTGCGATAATTCCCGAAAGCCCTTGTCCTGAAGGGTATTTGCTCAATAAAACAAGTGACAAAAATGTAAGCATAATAGAAATCCAGATTGCAACACCGCCAAGGCGCGAAATCTTGCCGTGGTGTATCTTTCTTTCATTTGGGACATCCACAAGCCCTGCTTTGTCTGAAAAATATATTACAATTGGAACTATGAATACCCCTAAAAGATATGCTATTATTGCTCCTAATATTTGTGCTTCAGTTAATTTAATCATAAAATTATCCTGTTTTTGGAATTAGTTTTTTTAGCTGAAATCAATCGAGTGAAGAATATTTACATAAGAAGACTGTTGCGAAGCACTCTATTTTAAATTCTCAAATTTCAAGCTGATGTGCAACAGACCGCCCTGTCTTCGTTGTAAATATTCAAAACGAGATTGGTTTATTTGATTTTCTGGATACAATCTTAACACAAAATATCAGGATACAACGGAAATTTTTCGCAAAGCGTAAGTGTTCTTTTTCTTAAATTTTCCTTCGTATCTGTGTCTTTGATTGTATCTGCTATTATTTTTCCTATTTCAACCATTTCGTTTTCTTTGAAACCTCTTGTGGTTGCGGCAGGAACGCCAATCCTTACACCTGATGTTACAAAAGGACTCTTTGGGTCATTTGGAACAGTATTTTTATTTGCAGTAATGCCAACTTCTTCTAGTTCGTTTGCAATGTCTTTTCCTGTTTTATCCAGCCTTCTTAAATCAACCGTCATTAAATGGTTTTCAGTGTCAGAGCCTACGATATCTATTCCTTCTTCCATTAATGTTTTACATAATGTTTTGGCATTTTTTATTATCTGGTTTGCATATTGTTTAAATTCAGGCGAAAGGGCTTCTTTTAGTGCAATTGCTTTTGCCGCTATTACGTGTTCCAGCGGTCCTCCCTGAATTCCTGGGAATACAGCCTTATCAATACCTGCTGCATGTTCTTCTTTGCACATAATGATGCCGCCCCTTGGTCCTCTTAGGGTTTTATGGGTAGTTGTGGTTACAAAATCTGCATAAGGCACAGGGCTTGGGTGTTCACCCGCTGCAACAAGTGCTGCAATGTGCGCTATATCTGCCATTAAATATGCCGGGTCACCATCAGCACGAAGAGCACTTACCTTATCCGTAATTTCTTTGAACCTTTTAAAATCAATGATTTTAGAATAGTTTGAAGCGCCTGCAATGATGAGTTTTGGTTTGTGTTCAAGTGCAAGTTGTTCCAGTTCATCATAGTTTATTTCGCCATTATCATCTATTCCGTAGCTTACGATGTTAAAATAAAGCCCTGAAAAATTGACAGGAGAACCGTGGCTTAAGTGTCCGCCGTTTGATAAATCCATTCCCATAACGGTATCGCCGTGTTTTAAGGCGTATAAAAACACTGCCATATTAGCCTGTGCGCCTGAATGCGGCTGAACGTTTGCATGGTCGCAGCCAAATAGCTCGCAGCATCTTTTTTGGGCAAGTTCCTCAATTTTATCCACATTTTCGCAACCATTGTAAAATCTTTTATAGGGTTTTCCTTCTGCGTATTTATTTGTTAAAACGCTTCCCTGTGCTGCCATAACGGCAACTGATGTGAAATTTTCAGATGCAATAAGTTCAATTGTATTTTGCTGTCTTTTTAATTCCATTTTAATATATTCGGCAACTTCCGGGTCTGCCTTTTTTATAATATCCAGTTCCATGTGCCTTGCCCTCCTCAAAATAAACTTTTTAAATTATTCATTATTTTACCCTAAAAATGTTTCTTCGGGCAAAAAATAATATTTAGATGTTTTTTCTTGTTAAAAAATAGCGAAGGAATTTTAAAAATGAGAGTGAACACCATAAATGCCGGAAATTTAAACAGTGCTTCTTTTGGTAAAGTTGTAAAAATAAATACAGAATCTGCGCTAAATAATGTACATAGTGCTGAAATAGACCCGCAAACAAGAAGTATAATTGATATTATAGAAGGTGAAAAATCATCCGTAATTGGCAAAAAGCTTTGAAAATTATTGGTGATTTTCTGCGCTGTAAAATAGGTGATTATAATCCGGAAGATGACGTTATAGCTGAAAAAATATCCGGGGATGTATATATTTTTACAGGAAGAGAAGCTGCCGCTGCGCGTAAAATAATCGATAAAACAAATAAAAATGAAGCTATGCATACTCAAAGTCAATCACAACTTGTAAAAGATATTGAGCTATCTGAAATAATAGGCAAGGCAAGATATACCGGGGCATATGGTGAAATTGATGCTGAATTTAATGATAACGGCGAACTTATTATGGCAAGTTATGAAAATAATATGAACAATTGGTGATATACAATAATACAAATTAATTTTTTTGTTGTAGAATTATTTTGTTCAATGTACAGAAATTATCAATAGACTAATCGGAAATTAACAACAATGAGAAAAAAGAATATCAGAAATATTGCAATTATTGCCCACGTTGACCACGGTAAGACTACTCTTGTAGATTGCATTTTGCAGCAGACAGGTGTTTTTAAGGAGCATCAGGAGGCTGGGGTCAGGGTTTTAGATAACAATGACATTGAAAAAGAACGCGGCATTACAATTCTTTCAAAGAATATATCTGTTAATTACAAAGGTGTGAAAATAAATGTTGTAGATACCCCGGGGCACGCGGATTTTGGCGGTGAGGTTGAACGTGTATTGGGTATGGTGGATGGCGCCCTTTTAATTGTGGATGCACAGGAAGGACCTATGCCGCAGACAAGGTTTGTGCTTTCAAAAGCTCTTGAATTAGGCTTAAAAATTATTGTGGTTGTGAATAAAATTGATAAACAGGGTGCAGACCCGAACGGCACAATTGACAAAGTGTTTGATCTTTTCACAGAATTAACGGATAATGAAGAACTTATTGATTTTCCGATAATATATGCAAGTTCTCTTCAAAAGTTTGCAAAGAAGGAATTGACTGATGAAAATAAAGACATAATTCCTTTGTTGGATTGTATTTTGGAAAATATTAAACCTCCTATGGGTGATGATGAAGCAACCCTTCAGTTTCAGGCAACAACCCTTGATTACAATGATTATGTAGGGCGTATTGCAATCGGTCGTATTATAAACGGCAGAATGAATTCAGGTGAAAATGTTACGCTCATTAAAACAGACGGTTCATTTGAAAAAGGTAAAATCGTAAAACTCTTTGAATTTAAAGACCTTGGGCGTGTTGAAACGCAAACTGCAGAATCCGGTGACATTGTGGGTGTTGCAGGTTTTTCTGATATTCAAATCGGTGAAACACTGTCTTCTGTTGTAAATCCTGCTGCTTTGCCTTTAATCCATGTGGATGAGCCTACACTGCAGATGAATTTCAGTGTAAATAATTCCCCTTTTGCAGGACAGGAAGGGAAATTTGTAACAAGCCGCCAAATTAGAAAACGTTTATATTATGAACTTGAAAAGAATGTATCTTTAAGGGTTGAAGATACAGATTCCACAGATGTTTTCAGAGTTTCAGGACGCGGCGAGCTTCACCTTGGCATCTTAATTGAAACCATGAGACGCGAGGGGTACGAATTTCAGGTTTCAAAACCTGAGGTTATCTTTAAAAAAGATGCAAGCGGTGAAACCTTAGAGCCATATGAAAATTTGATTGTGGATGTACCTGAAGAATTTACAGGCTCTGTTATTGAAAAGCTTTCCCAAAGAAAAGCCCAGATGCAGAATATGGAATCAGGACCAAAAAGAAATAATATTGATTTTATAATTCCCGCACGCGGTCTTATAGGTTTCAGGTCTGAATTTATAAGGATGACAAAGGGTGAAGGTATTATGTATCATACGTTTGAGAAATATGGTCCTTATGCAGGCGAAATAAGCCGCCCGAGAAACGGTTCCTTAATTGCATTTGAGGAAGGCGAAGCTATTCCGTATGCGCTTCATCAGTTTGAAGACAGAGGTGTATTTTTCGTTACTCCAAAAACAAAAGTATATAAAGGTATGATAATTGGCGAATGCAACAGACCTCAGGATATTGCAGTAAATATTTGTAAGACTAAAAAGCTTACAAATATGAGAAGTGCAACAGCTGATGTTATGGTGACTTTGCAATCTCCAAGGCTTATGTCTCTTGAGGATTGTCTTGAATATATTGCAGAAGATGAACTTGTCGAAGTTACTCCTGAAAACGTAAGAATCAGAAAAGCAAATCTTACAAAGATAAAATAATTTACACTTCTTTACATGAATTATTGTCATGGGCAATTTATTTTCATTTTACGTGTTTTTAAAGATATACATGTAAAAAGGGCATAATTATAATATGAAAGTTGACGGTTCATTTCAGGGTATCAATCCTTCAGATAAATCTTCAGTAAAGAGAAAATCTACCGCAAAACGCATTGTAAAGGCTGCAGTTGTTGCAGGCGTTGTGGTTGGCGGTGTTGCGCTTTATAAAAACAGAAAAACTCCTGCGGTTCAAAAGATTGCAGATATTTTAAATAATGATATTCTGGCTCCTTTAAAACAAAAAGGAATACCTTTTAAGGAAAAGGTTTCAAATATTGGTAACAATTTAAAGCAAACAGTAAGTTCTTTTACATCAAAAAAGAACAACTATGCTGATACTTTTGAACCTGCAAGACCGGCATTACCTATGAAACCTGCAGCGCAGGCATCATCTGCAGAATCAATGGTTCAGACAGAAGTTTTAGCACCGGCAAAACCTTCGGCACCGGTTTTAGGCTTGCCTGAAAAATCGTCTGCAACACGTGAAAAAGAAATTAATGAAGCATTAAAAAATGCATTATACGCCCACAATGAAAAATTAAATACAGTTGATATTCCTGTATCAGCAAATCCTGCGGCTGTTCAAAGAGAAGTATTAGCACTTCCTGCACCAAAAGATGTACTGGCATTGCCGGATAAATCTTCTGCGGCAGGAAATGCTGTGCATATACCGCATGCTGTTAATCAGCCTGTTGTGCCGGATGTCATAGAATTACCTGATAAGGGAGCACAAGTTGCAGCAGATGCGGCAAATCTTACAGAAAGAAATAATCCTGCAAAAGCATTTTTAGCAGCAGCCGGTGCCGGCGCATTTATTACCGGCGGTGTTAAGGCTGCAGCAGAATCAGCAAAAGAGCCTGAAGAAACTTTTAAAAATCAAGATGTTTCATCCGATCATTCAGTATCTTTAGAAGACCCCGAAGAAGAAAAAGAACCTGTTCAAGAACCAAGCTTTAAAGGCGAAGGAGAAGCATTACAAGAACCAAAAGACATCAAGAAGAAGGATTCCGGTTCTGTTGCTTCAGATAAAAAAGCTCAGGACAAGGTAAAAAATATTATCCAAAACGGCAAAGAGTTCGAAGGCATTTTTGTTGACGGTTTAGCATATGATGGTGAAGCAGAACTTTTGACCGGCAGTTTAACTGTTGGTTTTGAATCAGGAAAAGCTGCAGTATTAAAATATAAAGACGGTGTTTTGCAAAAATCTGTAATCTTTGAAAATGCATCTGATAAAACCCCAAAGACAATTAAAGAATATAAAAACGGCAGAATTCATCAAAAATTTGAAGATATCAGTCTTCAAGATGGCAAATATATTGCAAACACTAAAACTAACTACAGAACAAATTCCATGGTTCAAAACATAGAAACAAAAGAAAACGGTATAACCAAAGTTAAATATTTTAAAAATAATACAGATGAAGCCGGAAATATAAAAGGTGCGCCGCTTCCTGTTATGAGTACAAGCGTAAAACATTTGCCAAACGGTACGGAAAAGAGAAAATTCTTCGCCCATGTTGATGGTAAAAGGAGACATGTAAGAACCAGCTTTGCAAGAGTTGACGGCATAAAAGATATTGAACTATACGGAAATAATAAAAAACCTGTAGCCACTATAGTACTTAATGAAGACAGGCAAATACAATGGTATATGGCGCCAAAACAGAATGACGGATATTTGTACATAAAAGATGGCAAACTAAATGATGCAACAACATCTATGCAGGTAAATTTCCCCGAAGTTTTAATGGAATATATTGCTTTTCAGTATACAAAAACAACAGAAGATGAATCAGGCGGAACTACAAGCTACTATAAATCAGATGATGATATGACACTTGTTGTGGAAAAATACCCGAACGGATATGTTAAAAAAGTAGAAACTTTTAATAAAAAAGACGGCGAAGATGTACTGATGACCTCAAAAGCCTATGCAAAACATGAAAAGGTAGAATGGCTATACACTGAAACAAACAGGGGTATAGGCAAGGGCAAATTGGTGCAGGGAGAAACCACTGTAAATGACAAACCGCTTGAAAAGCTGGATTCCCCTGATAATAAAACCGAAATTTTCAAAAAAAGAAACGGCGAAATAATTAAAGTTGAAAAAGATGATAAAGGCTTTATAACATCAATCGCAACTTATGCCAATGAAAATGTTGAACATCCTGAATGCATTACAACGTTTGATCATGGTACTCCTTTACAGGATAAGTTTTATGATGAGGACGGAAAACTTATCTTCAGTTCAAAATACAGCGTAAGCCCTGTTCCAAAAGATCAGATAAAAACAGATGCTAATGAAGCACCGCGTGTAATGCCGACTAAAGAAAATACACCAAGATTAATCGGATATAGCAGGTTTAATGACACTTACAATGAAAAAACCTTCTTTGAAGGCATTTGGAATGATAAATATTATGAACATAAACCTGTTAAGAAAATATTCAGAGATGCAGAGGATGCAAGGTATATAACACTTTCAGATCCTTATGCGGAACTTGGAGGTTCATATGCAATCCTTCTTGATCAGGATGATAAGATCCAAAGACTTACGGTTAATACTGCAACATCGTCTGATTTTGAAGTGTTCTTTGATGAAAATGGTCAGCCCGATATGGATGATATCAAATATCTTTCACATAAGGGCATAATTAAACATGTTTCTCCGTTTAAGAAAAATATTGCAAGATATCAAATCAAAGATGACGCTGTGATTGAATTTGCAAAAGATGAACAAGGTAAGATTACATCTCTTGCATATTATACTGATGCTACAAAAGATACACCGGTTTGGAGAACCTTTATAAAAGACGGCGCTCCTACAATGGATGCTTTATACGATGATGAAGATGGAAGCATGATACATTCTTCAAATTATGATGAAGATTTGCAAGATGTTGAAAATCCTTTAGAAGATGTTTATATAAAAAGCCCCAGAAAACCGCTTAAATTTCCTTTTGGAAAACAATAACAATATCTTTTGACAAAACTTTTATGATATAATTCCTTTCATTATGGAAGGAATTATATCTGTAGGTAAAATTTTAAATTTTCACGGCATTTTAGGCGTTGCAAAAGTCGGATATTCAAATGCTGATGTAATTTCAAATTTAAAAAAAGTTTTAATTAAAAAAGATGGCAAAGAAGAAACTTTTACGGTTGAAAATGTCAAGTTTCATAAAAATTTTGCCCTTGTAAAGTTTAAAGAAATTAACTCAATAGATGAACTTTTGCCGTACAAGGGTTTAAATATATATATTGAAAAAAAGGAAGCCCAGGAATCTTTAGGGGAAGATGAATTTCTTATTCAGGATTTGATAGGTTTGAATGCTTTTGATAACAAGGATGATTTGATAGGTATAATATCAGATGTTAAAACATCATCCGGCAATGATCTTCTCTGCATAAAACCTGTTGATGAGACAAAAGGTGAAATTCTTATACCTTTTGCAAAAGAGCTTGTACCCATTGTGGATATTAAGAAAAAAAAGGTTGTAATAAAGCCTATTGAGGGGCTTTTATAATGCAATATGATGTAATGACGCTTTTTCCGGATATCATAAAGGACTATTGCTCTTATTCCATTATGAAAAGAGGGATAGAAAAAGGAATAATTTCCGTTAACACCATAAACCCGCGGGATTTTACCCATGATAAGCACAGAAGGGTGGATGATTCGCCATATGGAGGTTCATCCGGCATGGTATTAATGGCACCGCCTGTATTTGAAGCGTATGAGAGTATTAAAAGGTGTGAAAACTCTGAATTTATAATGCTTACACCGCAGGGAGAACCTTACAACCAGAAAATAAGTATTGAACTTTCCAAAAAAGAACAAATTATTCTTCTTTGCGGGAGGTATGAAGGTTTTGATGAGAGGATAAGACTTGGTTTAAAGCCAAGAGAAATTTCTTTGGGAGATTATATTCTGACAGGCGGGGAACTTGGGGCATTGTGCATTATGGACAGTGTTTCAAGGCATCTTGAAGGGTTCTTAAACAAAGAAGATTCCTCTGTAAATGATAGTTTTTCGGCTGGTCTTAACGGCATGCTTGAACATCCGCAGTATACAAGACCGAGGGAATACAGGGGCATGAAAGTGCCGGATGTCCTTCTTGACGGGAACCATGCCGAAATTGAAAAATTCAGGCATGATGAAAGCATTTTGAGAACAAGAATACGCCGTCCGGACTTGATATAGTACCAATTTTAAGAAATCATTACATAATTGACTTTTTGAGAGAATTTTTTTATGCTGAATAGTAATGAACAAACGTTGGTATGATGCCGATTCTGTTATATCTAATGCTATAAATTTTATCTTGAATTCAAGCTCTGAAAAGAAAAATTTAATGGCGGATTTTATAATAAAAGAAGCTCAAAACCTTGGTGTAGAAATAGAAGAAGGTGTTTTTGACTGTTTTTGGCAAAGAAGACAGGATGAAGATAAAAAGTATTT
The DNA here is from genome assembly GCA_910587175.1 of Candidatus Gastranaerophilales bacterium. Taxonomy (GTDB): domain Bacteria; phylum Cyanobacteriota; class Vampirovibrionia; order Gastranaerophilales; family Gastranaerophilaceae; genus MGBC122484. The sequence continues at coordinate 13,875 of CAJULH010000047.1, forward strand.
TGCAGCTCTTGAGTATTTAAAAGCTATGGAAAAAGAAGCAGGGCGTGAGTTATCATTTAAAATAATTGCCTTGTTTAAAAATACTACACAAACATAAATACTGTATTTGTTTGATGACTATAGGGGCAGGTCTTAATAAAATTTAACTATGAAAAAGTATTGCATCACATTAATAATTATAATTTTTACTATATTGTTTAATATAGCCCCTTGTCATGCCATAAGAATCGGGCTGGATGAAAATATCAAACAAACCTATGTGGGTACATCAAAAGCAGGACAGATTTTAGATGGCAGAACAAAGAAGCCTCTATACTATACAAAAGCACTTGTACCATATGCAATAAAGGCTCATAACGACATAATTGTTATAAAAATTAACGGAAAATACTACAGCCTTGGCACAAATTATGTTGTTATACAAAATAAAGAGCCCAAAGGTTTTCTTGCTACAAAGAAAAAATGGTACAGGGGCGATATTATAATTTACAACTACAACAAAAAATTAATTGTTATAAATAATGTTCCTTTGGAAGAATATTTAATGGGTGTTGTGCCATCCGAGATGCCTTCTGTTTGGAATATTGAGGCACATAAAGCACAGGCTATTGCTGCAAGAAGCTACGCCATTGCAAACCTTGGTAAAAGAAAATCTATGGGGTATGACCTTAAAGATACACCGTTAGACCAAACATACGGCGGTGCGTCATCCGAGACCAAACAAACCACACGTGCCGTGCTTGAAACAAGAGGGATTGTTTTAACACATAACGGTAAAATAATTCCTGCATATTATCATGCAGCGTCAGGAGGCAAGACAGTAGTCTCAGGAGCCGTTTGGGCAAAGGATTTGCCTTATATTAAATCTGTTCCGGGGTATGATGATGGTATCAGAAAAAACGGACATGGTGTCGGAATGAGCCAGCATGGTGCAAACAACCTTGCAAACAAGGGCTACAATGCTTATCAGATTTTAAATTATTTTTATAAAAATATAAGATTCTCTGTAACAAAGAATGAGTATTAGTTTTTAAGTAAAGAAATGCAAATAATGAATATAAGATATTTTTTTTAACTGTGTAATGTTTTAAATATCTCTTTTCATACCGACTTGCAACACTCATAGAGCTATTAAGCTCATTTTTTATTGCTCACGAACTCACTTGTGCCTCAAGCTAAAGAGGCACAAGTTCAAACACGTTTCGCTTTATACATTCGCTAAATATCTCTTATTCCTTTATGCTAACGGTATTCAAAGAGATATTTAAAACATTAATTAATATGACTTTCTATAACCCTTCCCTTTCAAAACCAAGTGCATCAGTGGATTTTAAATGTAAAATTGTGTAAACTCCTTGCAAAGAGAGGATTTATAGATATAATAAAGGAGTAACTAATGATAGAAAGGGGTTCAGAGGATGAACAAAGA
>CAJULH010000048.1 GCA_910587175.1 Candidatus Gastranaerophilales bacterium
TTGCTTTTAAAGAACATATACACGTACAAAAACTTATACCAAGAACAAATATTTAATTTTTAATTCAGATTTGCTACCTGGGCTGGCTTCCTTTATTGAAAAGGATTTTAAGGCATTTTTTGAATTTTAAATTCAAAGCCGCCAAGCTGTCTTTGGTGTATAATACAAACAGACTATTAAAAACAAAGAACATTGTCAAATAAATGTTATGTTTCGTTACAATTTACTTTTTTTTTGTTGAAAAACATGTAAATAATGTTTATTATGGTTACCTAATTTGCTTAATTTCTAAAGATGGAAAACCTAAAAGAAAAAATTGAAAAAAATGTAAGGCTCAGGAAATATCTTGATTTAATTAACAAGATTGTAAAAGTGGAGTACAAATCTATTGCAGCCCAGCACCTTGTTGAGTTTGATGAGCTTGTGAATATAGGCATTCAGACTGTCGATATTTTATGCAACGGTGAAGAACATAAAACCGATGAAGAGTACAATGAATCCTATCTTGCTACTGCAATAAAATGGGCAATAAGAAATGAACTTCGAAGAAGATACAGATGGCATGGTGTGAAATCGCAAAGGGCATCGGAATCTGATAAAAACGAGCTTCGTGAGGCAATTTATAAAACCATTCTTTCGACTGACGAAATGCTTGAATCCGAAAAACCTTTTGAGGTGAAGGATATCAGAAAAAATCCTGAAGAAACCTGTGAATTTAACCAGATTTCATCTGCTATAAAAAAAGCCATTGCTGAATTACCAAGACGCGAAAGAGAATTAATCGAGGCAAAGTTTTTCCAGGAAAAAAAACTTATGGAATTATCCGAAGAGTTTTCTATTTCTGCTTCAAGGATTTCAAGAATTATAAAATCTGGGCTTGATAAGGTTAAAGATAAGCTTCTTGAAAGTGAAGTTGTTTAAAGATGTAGTGTTGATAAAAATTTATTCAAAATCGAATTCATTGCAGAAAACGGTTTATTATTGCATATAAAAATACCCTGGAGTTTTCAGGGTGTTTTTAAGCAAATTTTGATTTATTAATGTCGCACTTCTCTAAAGCTGCATATCTTCCATTGTATTTGTAATTATATCGGTAGATTGTTTTATGCCGTTTAGTTTGCCAAGCCTATGTGCGGCTTTTAATACAGTCAATCCTGTTAATGCACCAAGGAAAACAAGTGCTTTTGTTTGTTTTGAAGCACCCTGGGCTTTTTCTACGACAGATTTAAGGTTTGGCGTTGCTATTTTTTTGTTTATAAAATCAACAGCATTTTTAGCACCTTTTGAAATAAAGTCTGCAGCGGTGCCAAACATTTTTGTTGCCAATGCATCTTCTTTTTCAATGATATTCTTTGCATTAACAGCTCCCAGCCCGGCAATAATACCGGTTGTGGCAACAACTGATGCCTTTGCAATATTTATGCTTTTATTAATTTGTTTGTTAAATTGTCTGTATGGATTCATATTATTTACTGCATCAACTTTTGCCATGGATTCTCCTTTTTTGCCGGTTATGCTATTAGTAAAACATCTAAACAAAGTTTTTTGCTACTTGTTAAAATTTTGCTTAATAATTTTTAAATTATTGTAATGCAAGAATCTTGAAATTACCATATTTTTATGAAATAATTTGCGCTGTACCTTAATTTAAACTTGGAGATTGAAGTGATAAAAGTCGGAGTAACAGGTGCCCTTGGAAAAATGGGTACGGAGGTTATTAAAGCCGTTATAGATAACAGTGAAAAAAAAGGCGAAATGTCCCTTGTAATGGCTGTAGACAAATTTCGGACAGGAGAAAATGTCTATGGTGATGTTGTTATTGAAAGTGACCTTGTCAAGGCAATTGAAGCCTCAAAACCGGATATTGTAGTAGACTTTACGCAGCCTTCTGTTGTTTTTGAAAATGCGAAAATATATCTGAATGCAAAAGTGAAGCCTGTAATCGGAACCACCGGGCTTTCAACGGAACAGATTGGCGAACTAAAAGAATTATCAAAAAAAAATGATACAGGCTGTTTTATTGCTCCGAATTTTACAACAGGTGCAGTTTTAATGATGATGTTTTCAAAAATGGCAGCAAAATACTTTGATAATGCTGAGATTATTGAATTTCACCATAACCAGAAAAAAGATGCGCCATCCGGTACTGCCATAAAAACGGCTCAAATGATGGCTGAAGCGAATTCTGATTTTGCAAAAGGAAACGTACCTGAAACTGAACTTATTCAAGGTGCGCGCGGCGGCAATTTCAATGAAAACGGCAAGGGAAACATTCATATTCACGCTGTCAGAATGCCGGGGTTTGTGGCAAGCCAGGAAGTAATTTTCGGCGGTCCCGGGCAGACGCTTAAAATCAGGCATGATTCAATAAACCGTGAATGCTATATGGGCGGTGTTGAGCTTGCAATTAAGCATGTATATGATAATAATGATTTTACATATGGATTGGAGAATATACTATGAAACCGAATATAGCTGTACTTGGAGCAACAGGAGTTGTTGGAAGAGAAATTTTAAGTATTTTGGAAGAAAAAAAGTTTGAATTTAATTCAATCAAAATGTTGGCTTCATCCCGTTCTGCAGGTTCAAAACTTGATTTTATGGGAAAAGAATATACGGTAATTGAAGCAACTCCCGAGGCTTTTGACGGTGTAGATATTGTTTTGGCGTCTGCCGGCGGTTCTACAAGTCTTGCTTTGGCTAAAGAAGCTGCAAAAAGAGGGTGTGTTTACATAGATAATTCAAGCGCTTTTCGTATGGAAAAAGATGTGCCGCTTGTAATTGCAGGCGTGAATGACGATGACCTTAAAATGCATACGGGAATTGTTGCAAACCCGAATTGTTCAACTTCGCAGCTGATGCTTGTTTTAAAACCTTTACATGATTATGCAAATATTAAAAGATTAATTGTTTCAACATATCAGGCGGTTTCAGGCGCGGGTCTTGCTGCAATGAATGAATTAACCGACAATTCAAAGGTAAATTTAGTTGGAATGCCTTACGAAAACAAGGTATTTAAATATGAAATCGGTTTTAACCTTATTCCGCAGATTGATTCATTTACAGAAAACGGCTATACAAAAGAAGAGATGAAAGTTACAAATGAAACAAGAAAAATCCTTCATCTTTCTGAAAATGTGCCAATATCCTGCACGGCTGTTCGCGTTCCTGTGTACAGAGGGCATTCCGAGGCTGTTACCATTGAATTTGAAAAACCTCTGTTTGCTGAAAAGGCACGTGAAATTTTATCTTCTGCGTGGGGTGTTGAAGTGGTTGATGATATTAGCAACTACGTTTATCCCACACCTAAGGATTGTGCCGGAAAAGACCCTGTGTATGTAGGCAGAATAAGAAAATCCATCGCTTTTGATAATGCAATTGATTTATTCTGTGTGGCAGATAATTTAAGAATAGGTGCTGCGCTTAATACTGTAAGAATAGCAGAATCTATTGTAAGAATGGGGCTTTACGGAAAAAAATAATTGTTTTGTAATGCGCGAAAACAATTATTTATCCCAAGTGCAACAAAAATATTATTAAACAGCAAAGATTAGCTAAGGAGAAGAATATATGACACTGAGATATGATGCTGGCGAAGTGATAACTGCAATGGTAACGCCGTTTAATGAAAAACGGGAGATAGATTTCAGCGCAACTGAAAAGCTTGCAAAACACTTGGTGAATACCGGTTCTGATGCTATTCTTGTAGCAGGTACCACAGGCGAAAGCCCGACGCTTACCCACGAAGAAGAATATGAACTTTTGTATGCCGTAAAAGGCGTAGTTTCAGGCTCTGCAAAAATTATTATGGGTGCCGGCTCAAACTGTACAAAAACTGCGGTTGAATCGTCTAAAAAAGCTGTTGAACTTGGCGCAGATGCAATACTTTCAGTTGTTCCGTATTATAATAAACCAAACCAGCAGGGGATGATTGAACATTTCAGCGAAATTGCAAAAAATGTTGATATTCCTATTATTTTATACAATATTCCCGGGCGCACAGGTGTTAATATGCAGCCCTCAACAGTTGCATTCCTTGCAAAAGAATATCCTAATATTATCGGTTTAAAACAAAGTTTTCCTGATATGGATGTTATAACCGAATTAAAAGCTGTTTGTCCGGATGATTTTGCAATATATTGCGGTGATGATAGTTTAACCCTTCCAATGCTTTCCCTTGGCGCACATGGTGTAATATCTGTTGCATCACATGTTGTCGGGGATGAATTAAAGTCTTTAATTCACAATTTTAAATCCGGACAAATAAAAGCTGCAAGGAATATGCACCAGAAATTGTATCCGTTGTTTAAGAAATTATTTATGGCGCCAAACCCTGTTCCCGTTAAAGCTGTATTATCAAGGCTCAAAATGATTGAAAATTACGTTCGCCGCCCTTTGGTAGAATTAAACGAAATTGAAAGGGCAGAACTTTTTGACGTTTTAAACGAAGTGTTAAAATCAATTGGGAAGAATTAGCTGGAATAAATGTATTAATTATATTGTCTGTTCAAGATTTATAGCTAAAATTAACGAGGATAAGATATGAGAATAAACAGTATAAGTAATGTTAATTTCAGAAGCGTAACACCTATATTTACAAAGCCTGGTAATTTGCCAAAGATAGAGAAACAATTAAGGGAACAAACGAACGGTAAAGAATTTGACCTGGCTGATGGTACCAGCTTATACAAAGATATACCAAATACAGGCGGCATATGCTGGCAAGCCGTAAATAAAGACGGATTTGATGTTGGTTTCCTTGTAACAGGTAAAGAGTGCAGGGCATGGTCTATGATGGAGCCCGGGTGGACATCAATAAATTCTCCCACAAGGCACATAGATAAAACAGAAGAGATAATTCCCGATGGCAAAATAAACAAGACTACGCTTGAAAAATTAGTGAACAGAATAAACGAACCTGCAAAATAACTCGAAATTAATGCAGGGTGTAATGGGAGCTTTGCAGGAAACAAAAACTATACTATCTCGCTGTAGAAATAATTTTTAAGGCTGACTTTTTCAAAATTTTCTTCAAGCTGTTGTTTTGAATGGTAGCTGTATATTTCATCAGATAAAATTATTCCTTTTTCAACATCAAAGTATAGCGAATGTCCTATGCGCCAATCTTTGCTATAGAGGACTTCTTCTTTTTGAATTTCGTTTTTATTTAATACCTCTGAAATGTCTTCATATAACTTGTCAGATGCTCCTCTTATGCCGCCAAACAAAAATGCGCTGCAGTTCTGGTTGTCTTTTTTTAAATCAGATATTGAATTTTGGAGAACCTCCTGCATATGCTCAATATCATCTTTCTTTTGGTGGTTTAGCGGACTCAGGTGAAATAAATAAGCTTTGTCGTTATTGTGCAGAAGAACTGCAATACAATCGCAAATGCCGTCTGTGAAACCTTTGGTAGAGCAAATTGCTCCATCTGCCGTGTAATTCGGATTGCCAAATGCCATAATTCTTTCTTTTGGTTTTAATTTTCTGATATTTGAACGCTGTATAGCCAAATAGTGTTCATCGTCTCCATTTACAGGAAAGACAACGTTTAAATTTTGGTTTGCAGATGAATTTCTAAACATGCCGGGGTAATAGTAGTTTCTTTGCATTGTGGAAAACTTTTTATAATCATCATCAAAAAAACTTGCACTGTTGTGGTTTTCTTTGTTTTGACTTTTAAAATTAATTTTTGAAAAAGTATAATTTGGTTGTATTTTATTTATCAACATAGTAATTTTTAAAAACTGGGAAATGAAAATATTTGCGTCATAAAAAGATTTACCCAGTAAAGATTTGTTTAAGAACATTGATAAAACCGGGATAAAAAGCTCTCCGTGATTATAGTATCCGGAGAGCTTTTATATTGATTTATCCGGTGGTTGTTTTACCTATATTCCGGGCTGCTTCCAATCCGCATTTTGATACACAGTAAGTAGGCTGTTAATGTCAGCTTTATTGCCGCCATCCAGGACATCCATCGCACTTGTATATTTTTCGCTTTGTATAAGCCAGCCTGCAACCTCATTTTTCAGCGCATCAAGCTGGGCGGAGTCCATATAGCCGTTATTTGTCTCAATTCTTTGAATGCTCGTTTTTGAATCACCGGATTTTGTAAAGTTTGCAATTTCAACTCCGGATGTGACATCCAGTTTGCCTGTTGATTTTATCCTGTTAAATGTTGCATTATTTAAAATGCACAAAGAATCGTAATCAGAATCCGTGTTTATTGTATTTCCGGCAGCATCAATTGCAACATTAAATAGAACCTTCATATTTTTATACGAATCCAAAATTTTCACCGTATCATTGCCGCTGTTATCTTCAATATAGGTATTGTTTCTTAGTGAAGTTACAATGTATTTGTCGTTTCCATCTCCGCCATATGCTTTTGCTTCCCTTGATTGAAGGTACATAGTGTCATCACCGCCGCCCGCTTCAACGGTAGCGTAATTATTTGTGCTGACGATTAAATTATTAAATTCGTTTCCTTTAAAATAGTCCATATTTGCGGTTCTGCCGTTTGCAAGGGTGAATTTCCGTATATCTTTTTGGGTAATGATGTCGCCCGTAAGAGATATTCCGTTGTCTGCAAAATTTAATTCAGGTTTATCGTAGTCTGCAAAAATAATGTTTTTTAATGCCGGGTTGTTTGTCCTCAGATAATTTATTATGGTGATGTTATCTCCTTTTGAACCGTAGTTTATTACCAGATTATTTCCGGATTTATCAAATGTTAAGGTGTCTTTTAGGGCTTTATCGAAAACTATTGTGTCATCTCCTCTTGTATTCATATAAATAGTATCTGCCCCGTCACCCTCTTTAAAATAAAAAACATTTCTTCCGGCATCGCCATACAGCTTGTCGTTTCCCGAGTTTCCATAAATTATATCATCCCCGTTTCCGCCGTAAATTATATCATTTCCATCACCGCCGTATATTATATCGTTGCCGTTATCTCCATATAGTCTGTCGTCGCCTGCTTCACCATAAAGGACATCGTCTCCGTTGCCTCCCCGAACATTGTCGTTGCCAGCGCCTGCATATACTGTGTCGTTTCCGTCTGCTCCGGTGATTGTATCTGCAAGACTGCCTCCTTTAATCACATCGTTTTTGTATGTGCCGCGAAGAGAATTTCTTTTGTCTTGTATGCCATTAATTAAAACTTTGAAATTTTCACTATTTACTATGTCATTAAGGCTTTTTTCTCCATCTTTTGTAACAATGGTTTTTGTAGAAACGTTTCCTCTTCTTGAAAAATATGTTGCAATATCAACCGAATCACTATTGCTGTAATTTATCGTAAGTGCATTTGATTTTCCAAGTGAAAAAGTTAAATCATTAAGGTTTGCATCATCAAAATGCAGAGAGTCATTTCCTCTTCCTGAATATACTATGTCGTTGCCGTCTCCTGTCTTAAAATGGAAGGAATTATTTCCGGCATCGCCATACAGCTTGTCGTTTCCTGAATTTCCATAAATTATATCATCCCCGTTTCCGCCGTAAATTATATCATTTCCATCACCGCCGTATATTGTATCGTTGCCGTTATCTCCATACAGTCTGTCATCGCCCGCTTCGCCGTAAATAATGTCATCATCATTTCCTCCGCGGACAATGTCGTTGCCTGCACCTGCATATATAATGTCATTGCCATTCATTCCATTCAAATTATCTGCAAGGTTGCCGCCTGTTATTATATCTGTAGTGTTTGTTCCCCTGATTGTGTTTCTTTTGTCCAAAATGCCGTCAAATTCAAAAGGATTTTCAGCCAGGAGTTTGGAGATTTCAACAGGCTCGCTATCTTTAAATTGTATAAATTTTACAGATGATAATGCGGGGTTTCTTAAATATCCGGAAACACTTATAGTGTCCCCATTTCCATAGTTTATAATTAAATCATTTCCTTTTGCACTGAATTTTATATTTTTAGTGTCGCCTGTTTTAAAGGTTTCAATATCTGTAAATTTTATAGTGTCTTCACCTTTGCCTGAATAAACAGTGTCTGCTCCGTCTCCTATGCTGAAAACAAGTGTGTTTTTGCCAGCTTCGCCATACAATCTGTCATTTCCCTTACCGCCGGTTAAAATATCATTGCCTTCTCCGCCTCTTATTGTATCATTCAGGCTTGTTCCTTTTATGGAATCATTCAAGAAGCTTCCTGTTACTGATTTTCCTCTTGTTTCGTTTGAATAATCAGCTTCAATGCTTATAACCTCTGTTAAATCTTTGGTTACTGTTTTTCCGCCTTCTAAAACCTTTACTTTAATATCGGATTTCCCTTTTGTTCTGAAGTAATTCACAAGGCGTATTTCATCATCTTTTGTGTATTTTATAACCAAATCGTTTTTATCCTTGTATCCCGGTATGGTTGAATCCGGGTAAACCAAGGTGCCGGCATCTTCTGTTGTTACCTTTGTCAGGTCTAAAATATCCGTTCCGTTCTGATAATATATTGTGTCTTTTCCATCTCCAATATTGAATATAAATGTATTCTTTCCGGTGCCGCCATAAAGAACATCATCGCCTCTTCCTGCCTCTATAGTGTCGTCTCCGCCGCCTGCGTTTATAATATCTTCTCCGCTGCTTCCTTTTATGTTGTCGTTGTTATTGGAGCCTGTCATTGCGCCCGGGCTTTTCATTTCAATATCAAAGTTCATAGGTCTTGATAATATTTCAGAGAGGCTTCCTGCGTTTTTAAATGCTTCGCCAACTGCATATGCGGCTTCTTCAACTGTTACAGATTCGTTTTGCGCCCTTTCTTCAAACCTTGCAAGCGGTTTTGAAATAATTTTATATTTTGTACTATTGTCCTTTTCATCGCTGAAACATATTCCCTTAATTGAAGATTTTGCCCCGTATTTATAATAATCTTTCAGTGTAACGGTGCCTTCGTATCTGCCTTCGCCGTAAGTTATTATTAAATTGTCATCAATTCTTGAAAACTTTAAATCATCGTAGCTGCTGTCGCAAAAATACAGAAAATCACTTCCTGCGCTGTTGTATATTGTGTCGTTGCCATCGCCCGTTTTAAACTGAATAACATTTATCCCGGCGCCGCCTGTGATTTCATCATTCTGCAAACCGCCATGGATAAAGTTCACACCTGTGCCGCCAACTATGATGTCATCTCCTGTGGATTTTTTATATTCGGTTTCGCTCACCCTCAAATTTGAAGAAAATGACCATGCTGCATCACCTGATATAAAATTAACGCCGTTTGCTGCGTGTATAATATCGTTTTCGTTAAGCCCCTGTATATTCCAGAGTGTTGGAAGCTCCTTTTCTTCTGTGGATGCTGCTTTTGTTAAATCAATTGCGTCAGCATTTTTGCTGCCTTTAATTTCTCCAATTTCGCCGCGCACATAATCTTCCCAATTTTCATGGTTAATCTTTGCCATATTATTTCCTCCTGTTGCTGAATTAAATGTCTGATATTATTTTCGGGATTATGCCTGATATACTACTACTACCTTACCTTTATTCCCTCGTCTAAATATTTCACCAAAGGATAGATGAAAAATTCTACTATTCTCCTCTTTCCTGTTTTTATTTCATTTGTTGTTGTCATTCCGGGTTTTATAGCTTCTTTTTTGCCGTCTGCAAGAATTGTGTTTTTATCCGGTCTTATATATATTTCATAAATTCTGCCGAGATTTTCATCTTCAATGCTTCCCGGTGATACAACATCAACTTTTCCGTCGATTATGCCGTATTTTTGAAAATCATACGCATCAAGTTTTATCGATACAGGCATCTCTTTTTTTACAAAGCCTATATCTCTGTTTAGGACAGAAGCTTTTATTTTTAGTCTTGCATCTTTCGGTATAACCGTTACTATTTTTTCTGCGGGGTTTACTATCGCCCCTTCCGTGTGTATGAAAATTTGTCCGATATATCCTTCTACCGGTGATTTTAAAATCTGTTCCCTGTTTTTTATCTGAATTCTTTTATTCCTTATTTCGGAAAGCGAAGCCTGTAAATGTTTCAGTTCGTAACCCAGGGCTGCTATTTCTTTATTTACTTCGTCATACCTTGTTTTCGGGATGATATCTAAAACCTGCCGAAGCCTTGCCTCATCTGCCCGTGTCATTTTTAGCTTTGAAATTATTGATGCAATTTGTGCCAAAAGTGCATTTTCTTCTTCTTTTAGGTTTATAAGTTCAAGTTCGGGTTCCTGTTCGGCAGGTGCCACAATTCCAAGTATCTGCCCCTTGTCTGTATAATCTCCTTCTTTTATTAGAAGGGATTTTAAAACACCCTTATCTAAAGACTGCACAACTTTTTCTTCGCCATCCGGAATTACCACCCCGCGTGCTGTTATTACAACATCAACTTTTCCAAAATACATCCAAAGGGCTGCTATAAGTATAAAAATTATTATTATCCAAAAAACAGCAGGACCAATCGGGTTTATTGGCTCATCTTCTATTTCTGAAAGTATGGGTTTAAATTCATATGAATCATCTTTTTTAAAAAAAATTTTAAACATATTAATAATTTTTCCCTGCACTCTTTTTTGTTTGTCTACATCTGGGCATCGTATAGGTTTTTATAGTATCCGTTTTTTTCAAGGAGTTCTTTATGGGTGCCTTTTTCTACAATTTCCCCCTCATTAAAACAAACTATTAAATCACAGTCTTTTATGGTTGAAAGCCTGTGTGCTATGATAATTGTTGTTCTTCCTTTTGTTATCAGATTTAAATTTTCTTTGATAATTTTTTCAGATTCATAATCAAGGGCGCTTGTTGCCTCATCGAATATTAAAATTTTCGGGTTTGAAATTAAAGCTCTTGCAATTGCAATACGTTGCTTCTGTCCGCCTGAAAGGCTTGAACCCCTCTCGCCTACTTCTGTGTCATATCCTTTTGGAAATTTTGATATGAATTCATGTGCGCCGGAGATTTGTGCCGCCTGGATAACAGCCTCCATTGGCAAATTAGGGCGCGGAAGCAAAATATTTTCTTTTATTGTGCCTGAAAACAGATAATTTTCCTGTAAAACAACGCCTATATGGCTTCTAAGCCACACAGGATTTATGTTTCTTGTATCAATATCATCTATAAATATTGCTCCGTCAGTTGCATAATACAGCCTTTGAATAAGCTTTGTAAGTGTGGATTTTCCGCTGCCGCTTTTTCCTACAAACCCTATCTTGGTCCCGGGGTCAATTTGAAGGTTTACCCCTTTTAAAACAAGGGGCGAATCTACGCCGTATCTGAAAGATAGGTTTTCTATATTGATAGCACCCTTAACATTTGTCAGGGTTATTGCATTTTTATTTTGAATCTCGGCGGGACTGTTTAAAATGTCTCCTATCCTGTCTACGGCAAGAAGTGTTTGCTGAAATTCATTCCATAAATTTACAAGCCTTAAAACGGGGGCGCTAAATTGCCCTGCAAACATCTGAAATGCAATCAGCTGACCTATTGTAAGCTTATTTTCTATTACAAGTTTTACGCCAAAATATAGAATGCATATTGTCATAAGTTTTTGTAAAAGGTTAGAAAATGAGCCTGTAAAATTTCCCACAACTGCAAGCTTAAACCCTGATTTTATATAATTTCCAAGCTTTTCTTCCCATTTTCTAAACATTGAGCCTTCAATGGACAAAGATTTTACCGTCTGAATTCCTGTGACAGATTCTACAAGGTATGAATTCGACTGTGCACCCATTTTAAATTTTTCTTCAAGCCGAAATCTTAATTCCGGCGTGATTAAAAGATAAAGAATGCCTGTAATTGCAACAAAGCCGGTTGCAATAAGGGTTAATTTTAAGCTGTAGATTAGCATAATCACAACAAAAACGATAGAAAAGAAAGAATCTATAATTACAGAAACACTTTTGTTTGTTATAAATTCGCGGATTCTATCCAACTCCCGCACGCGGGCTATAATGTTTCCTACCTGTCTGCTTTCAAAATAGACGTAATACAGGCTGAAAAGATGTTTAAAAAGTTTTGAGCCAAGTTTTGCATCGATTTTATTTGCCGTATGTATAAATATATAATTTCTTGAAAGATTTAATAAAAATTCAAAAAAGGCCACCGTTAAAAACGCAAAACCAAGTACATTTAATGTGCTTATGGTTCTGTGGACAAGCACTTTATCAAGTATAACCTGCGTAAAAAGCGGTGTAGTGAGTCCGAAAAGCTGGACTACAAATGAACCCAGGAGCACCTGAAAAATTATGGTTTTGTATTTTAAAATTTCATTAAAAAACCATTTGAAACCAAATTTTGCGTCACTTTCCTTTTTTAGAGCACCTTTATAAGAGAGGATAAAAATGTCGGATATTTCTTTTTGAAATTCATCAATATCTTTTGTTACGGGGTGTTTTGCAAGCGGAGGTAAAAACAGGGCTCTTTTTTCCTCTTTGTTTACGCCAAGGATTATCCAGTATGTTTTGTCATTCAGGCGAATGATAGCGGGCATCGGGTATTTTTCAGATATTTCGTTTAGTTTTAAATTTTTTATTTTTATCTTGAAGCCTGAATTTTTTGCAATCCGGATTAATTCAGATGGTTCAATATCTGTTGTATTTATGCCGTATTCTTTTACTATTGCATACATATCAATATGGGCATTGTTCAGCTTTGCTGCTGTATCTAAACAAACAAGTCCTGTATTTATTAATACCGATGCTGTCATCCTCTATAAAATTCCAAACTATAAATATAATTCTAAAAATAACAATGCTGTGTTATGTATACTTACTACACATGCCGGGTATGCATTCAATGCACACAAGGCAGCCACATTGCTTTAGAGTTATATTAGCACAAAGAAAAACGCTTAATCTTTTTTATTAAAATTTATTACAAAATAAACCTGATATACCTTTAAATACAATCTGCCGGCGTTTATTTACAAAAGAAATATTAAAGCATTTCCCTTAATTTCTTTATCTGGTCGCGTAATTCCGCTGCGCGTTCAAAATCAAGTATTTTTGCAGCTTTGTGCATATCTTTTTCAAGTTTGGATAATAGTTTCGGCAAATCTTTTTTGTCTATATTGAGTTCTATCATCTCTTCTGCCACTATATCTTCAATGCTTCTGTAGCTTTGAACAAGCGATAAAAGGTTATTTTCAATTGATTTTTTAATAGTTTTCGGGGTGATATTATGCTCCTTGTTGAATGCCATTTGCAGCTGCCTTCTGCGGCGTGTTTCTTCAATGGCAACCTTCATAGAATCTGTCATTTTATCAGCATACATTATAACTCTGCCGTCTGCATTTCTCGCGGAACGCCCTATGGTCTGAATTAAGGATGTTTCACACCTTAAAAAGCCTTCTTTATCAGCATCCATAATTGCAACAAGGGAAACCTCCGGGATATCAAGCCCTTCTCTTAAAAGGTTTACGCCTATTAATACATCAAATTCGCCAAGTCTTAAATCCCTTAAAATTTCAACTCTCTCCAAGCTTTGTACTTCGCTATGCAAATACCTTACGCGAATTCCTTTTTGTGTCAGATATTCTGTGAGCTCTTCCGCCATTTTTTTAGTCAGCGTAGTAACAAGCACGCGCTCTTTCTTCTCCGCTGTTGCGTTTATTTCATCTATAAGATTATTAACCTGTCCTTCCGTCGGGCGAACATCAATTTCAGGGTCCAGAAGTCCTGTCGGGCGGATAATTTGTTCTACAATTTGTGAAGATTCCTGCTTTTCAAAATCTGCAGGAGTGGCTGAAATGAATACTTTTTGTCCTATTTTTCCCCAGAATTCATCAAAGGTTAAGGGTCTGTTGTCCCTTGCGCATGGCAGTCTGAAGCCGTATTCCACAAGGGTATCTTTTCTGGAACGGTCTCCAAAATACATCCCGCGGAGCTGGGGCAGGGTAACGTGGGATTCATCCACAACAACCAGAAAATCTTCCTGAAAATAGTCTAAAAGTGTTGCGGGTGGGGTTCCGGGAGCTCTTCTTTCCAGAATTCTTGAATAATTTTCAATGCCGGAACAGTATCCCATTTCTTTTATCATTTCAATATCATAATTTACGCGCTGTTCCAGCCTTTGCGCCTCCACAAGTTTATTTTCCGCATAAAGTTCATTCAATCGCGCACGAAGTTCCCGCCGGATTTGCTCCAGTGTTCCTTCCAAATCTTCATCATCTGCAAGATAGTGAACTGCGGGGTATATAACAGTTTCCGGTACATTCTCCAAAATTTCTCCGGTCACAGGGTCTATTCTTGAAATCTTTTCAATTTCATCCCCAAAGAAATAAATCCTTGTTATGACCTTTTCATAGCTTGGCATAATCTCTACAATGTCGCCCCTGGCACGGAATGTGGCGCGTTTTAATTCTACGTCGTTTCTTTCGTATCTTGTTAATACCAGGTGTTCTAAAAGTGCTTGTCTGTCTATATCTTCTCCAACAGATAAGTTTATAGCGCCTTTGAAGTAATTCTCCGGCAACCCTAAGCCATATATGCAGCTTACGGAAGCAACCACTATGACGTCATTTCTCTCATACAGGCTTCTTGTTGTATTGTGGCGAAGGCGGTCAATTTCATCGTTTATGGAAGCTGTTTTTTCAATGTAAGTATCCGTCCTTGGGATGTAGGCTTCCGGCTGATAATAATCGTAATAGCTTATAAAATATTCAACCGCATTATTTGGGAAAAGTTCTTTAAATTCGTTATAAAGCTGCGCTGCAAGGGTTTTATTGTGCGCAATTATAAGAGTTGGCTTTTGCACCCGCTCTATCACGTTTGCAATGGTAAAAGTTTTCCCCGAACCTGTCACCCCAAGCAGGGTTTGGGAATCCATACCTTCTTCTATGCCTTTAGTAAGTGCATCTATTGCCTTTGGCTGGTCTCCCTGTGGTTTGTATTCGGATTCTATCTTGAATTCTTTCTTTATCATTATCAACATTTTAGCATGTAAAAATCCGTAAAATAAAACAATCTATACGGGCTATGTATTTTAAAAATAAGTATTATCAGCTAAAGCGGCTTAGGTTTTACCCAACAATAGAAATTGCATTAACATAGTAAAAAAGCAGGTTGGGTCTTGAGTCAACATCTTAAAATACATAAAAAAAGGGTATTGATAAGGTTACAAAATCAATACCCGAAAATAAGTTGTTTATCGTAAATATTTTATCTTGTATATAATATATCCCTTATCGGGAACTTTTTGCATTGTGTTTTCTACTCCCTAAACTCCTCCCACTCTATAATCACAATGCCGTCAGCCCCGTTT
>CAJULH010000049.1:0-11860 GCA_910587175.1 Candidatus Gastranaerophilales bacterium
TTTGCCGCGTTAGCTCAGTTGGTAGAGCAAGGGACTGAAAATCCCTGTGTCCTTGGTTCGATTCCGAGACGCGGCAAATTTTTTGTGTTTCTACCCGGACACTTGTGTCTTATTTATATTTGCAACCAGTGGGTCGCAAAGTCGATTCCAAAGACGCGGCAAATTTTTTGCTTATTATTGCTGGGTTTCAGCCCTACTTTTTTATCTTAATAAATCTTAAAAACCGTTTTTTGTCTTTTGTGTAATTTTTTAGAGTTTTTATAATTTTGCTTTAGCATTTATATGATTTGGTATTTCTTATCACATAATTTAATATCAACACAAGTTAATATTATAAGCATTGTTTTGCAACAATTTTGATGGTATATGGACTAGCACTAAAATTAAAAACTAAGTCCAGTAGAATGCAGTAAATCTGTATTTTTTGAGTTGTTTCGATTATGGCAGATGGTTTGATTATTTTGGGCTATGACCGTTTTGAAATTTATCCAAATTTACCGGGATTTTTTTATTTGAAAAATTTTAATTAACACCAATGTAAAATAACATTTATTTTGACAACAGAAGAAAAAAGATGGAAGTACAGGCTACAAAGCCGGAAACGTAAACTCTCAGGTGTTAAAATTTTAGTCCGTTTTAAAGATACGGAAGTTTTGCCATAAAACGCAATAAATTAATTTTGCCTTGTGTAAACAAAATCAATAACGACAATAAGTTTGGCAATCGTTACAAAATAACATATAGTTTGAAAATGTTATATTAAACATTTACTTGAGCAGAAGAGTAAAACTAAATCTTTTATGTTAATATAATCTAAAAGGAACTGTACCTTTATGCAAAATGATAATCTTCCAAATCCAAATATAATAAATCCTATACCAAATCTTGAAAATATGATTTATGTAAAACCAACAATTAAGAATCCTAACATTATAGTTGGAGATTATACATATTTCGCAGATGTTGATTTTGAAACACATGTAACTCATCATTATGACTTTAATGGCGATAAATTAATTATAGGCAAGTTCTGTCAAATTGCAGCGGGGGTTAATTTTATAATGAATGGTGCAAATCATCAGATGAATAGCGTTTCTACCTATCCGTTCTACATTTTTGAAGGATGGGAACAAGAAATACCATCCTTATCAAAGATGCCGTTAAAAGGTGATACTATCGTAGGAAATGATGTTTGGATTGGACAAAATGTAACCATTATGCCGGGAGTTCATATTGGAGACGGAGCAATAATAGAATTAAACAGTGTTATTTCAAAAAATGTTGAACCGTATACAGTTGTAGCAGGGAATCCTGCTAAAGTTATAAGAAAAAGATTTGACGATGAATTAATTGAATTAATGCTCGAATTAAAATGGTGGGATAAAAGCACAGAAGAAATTAAAAACTTAATTCCGATTTTAACGGACAATAATATTGAAAAAATAAAAAATGAAATTCATATACTCTTGAAAAATTAATTTTTCAAATCTTCTGTTACAAATTCTCAAATTTAGTGTTAATTTACAGCGGGCAATGCTTTATGCTTAAAATGGCTGACAGAAGTTTGTTTCCCATGTTTCATCTGGCTTTTATACATTTGTTTCTATTGACAGAAACAAGAAAATATATTATGATGTTTCTATACAAAGAAACAAGAAAGTAACTAATAATGGATTCAATACTCGAGATTTCAAAGGCAATGAGACAGTTAAAGTCGGATAATGAAGCCCGCAGCTTTCTGGAAGAAATTTTAACAAAAGCGGAACTTGCTGATATATCCAAGCGATGGCGTATTTTGAAGATGTTAAATGAAGGATATACGCAGCGCGAAATTGCAAAAATCCTAAATGTGAGCTTGTGCAAGATAACGCGCGGTTCGCAAATTATAAACGACAAAAATGCTGTCAGCAGAAAATATTTATAAGAAAGGATAATCTTTATGGAAACATATATAGAAAATAAAACAATGGAAAAAGAAGGATATTTCGGGATATATGGCGGTCAGTATATTAATGAAGAGCTGAAAATTGAATTTGACAATATTTATTCAAAGTTTTTGGAACTCAAGAATGATGAGGACTTTCAAAAAGAGCTTAAAGATTTATTGGAACATTTCAGCTGCCGTCCTACACCTGTTTATTTTGCAAAAAATTTGTCTCAAAAAACCGGCTGTGAAATTTATTTAAAACGTGAAGATTTAAATCATACCGGTGCACACAAAATTAACCATTGTCTTGGAGAAACTCTTCTTGCAAAGAAACTTGGCAAGAAAAAAGTCATAGCGGAAACGGGCGCAGGTCAGCACGGGGTTGCGATGGCAACCGCTGCAGCGTTATTGGGTCTTGAATGTGATATTTATATGGGTGAAGTAGATATCCAAAAAGCAATGCCAAATGTAAACAGAATGAAAATTTTAGGTGCAAATGTTATATCCGTGCGTTCCGGACAAATGACACTAAAAGAAGCGGTAGATGAAGCTTTCAGTGCTTATTTAAAAGAATACAAAACGGCTCTTTATGCGATTGGTTCCGTTGTGGGACCGCATCCGTTTCCTACGATTGTTGAATATTTTCAATCCATTGTCGGCAAAGAAGCAAGGGAACAATTTATAAAAATGACGGGCGGACTTCCGGATTGCGTTATAGCCTGTGTTGGTGGTGGTTCAAATTCTATAGGTATTTTTGACGGTTTTATTGATGATGCAGAAGTTAAAATATATGGGGCGGAGCCTCTCGGTAAGGGTGAAAAAATCGGTGAAAATGCAGCATCTTTAACCTACGGCAGGGAAGGAATAATCCATGGGTTTAAATGTTTGCTTTTGCAAAACGAAGATGGCACTATAGCTGATGCTTACAGTGTTGCGAGTGGTCTTGATTACCCGGGGGTAGGTCCGAAACACTGCTATCTGAAAGATATCGGGCGCGTTGAATATAAAACGATTAACGACGTTGAGGCGATCGATGCTTTTTATGAATTATCAAGGACGGAAGGAATTATTCCCGCGCTTGAAAGCTCTCATGCTGTGGCTTACGGGCTGAAGTTTGCAAAAGAAAATAAAGGTAAAAAAATCTTAATAAATCTTTCAGGCAGAGGTGATAAAGATATCGAATTTGTTATGAAAAATTACCCGAAAGCCTTTTAGGTTTAAAATTGTATAAAATTTTTCATCCCTGTTCTTAAAACACCTGTTTTTTGTTTTGGGGCAGGGATGAAAAGTATCTTTTGTGTTAAAATTCTCTCATGAAGAGTGACATTGTATCCAAAAGACAGGAAGCTGCGGCTCAAAATTTTAAACAGGGGTATAACTGTGCGCAGTCTGTATGTCTTGCGTTTTCCGACGTTTTAAATCTTGATAAGGAAACTGTTTTAAAGCTCTCATCTTCTTTTGGTGGCGGAATGGGTAGGCTTCGTGAGGTTTGCGGGGCAGTGAGTGCTATGTTTATGATTGCAGGTATAATAAAAGGATATTCATCACCAAATAATGATGCACTAAAGGCTGCTCATTATGCATTTATTCAAAGACTTGCCGGGGAATTTAAAACCCGCCATAAAACGATTATCTGTCGCGAGCTTCTCGGGCTTGATAAAAAAGCTGTCAAATTACCGGAGGATGCATCAGAAGCTGATTCTGAAAATATGTCTGCAGCGGGAAATAATGCATTTTCTCCCGTTCCTTCAAAAAGAACGGAGGAATATTACGCAAAACGCCCTTGCGAAGCTTTTATCAGGTCTGCAGCCAAGATTATAGAAGAATTAGTTATAAAAGCCGTATAAGGATGGAATTTCTAAAAAAATGAACGAAAAAGAAAAAATGCTAAACGGACTGCTGTATGATGCAAATTATGATAAGGCACTTTTTGATGAGAGGGTAAAATGTAAATCATTGTGTTTTGAATACAATAACATTTATCCGGGTGATTCTTCCGTGAAGCAGGAAATATTAAAAAAGATTATAGGGAAAACGGGAGAGAATTTTATAATAGAACCTTCTTTTTGGTGTGACTACGGATATAATATTGAAATTGGTGAAAATTTTTATTCAAACCATAATCTGGTGATTTTAGACCCCGCCAAGGTGATTTTCGGCGATAATGTTTTTATAGGTCCAAACTGTGGTTTTTATACTGCAGGGCATCCCCTGAATCCTTTGGAGAGAAACAAAGGGCTTGAATATGCAAAACCAATTGTTGTGGGTAATAATGTATGGTTTGGCGGGAATATTGTTGTACTTCCGGGCGTTACAATAGGAGATAATTGTACAATTGGTGCCGGAAGCGTGGTTACAAAGGATATTCCCGCAAATTCACTTGCTTTTGGAAATCCATGCAGAGTTATCAGGAAAATTGAAAATTAGAAAAAACTATGCAGTATTGCCTGCAATAATGTTTACGATATCATTTTTTGAATATTCTCCGGTAACACATTTAAGGGTTATATCTATAGCTTCGTCATTTGTAAGCAGCAATCTGTGCTTATTTCTCTGCAAGAAAATAAGGCAGGCATTTAGTGCAACTCTTTTATTGGCCGCAACAAATACGTGGTCTTTAGCAAATGATATTAAATATGTTGCAGCCATTTCATATATGGTTTCATACAAAAATTTGCCGCCAAAAGAAGCTTGCGGTTGATTTAGGGCAGACTCAAGCATATTTTCGTTTAAAATACCACTAGGCTCGTTTTCAAATAACACACTTTTGTGTATTAGAAGTATTTCTTCTTTTGTAAGAAAAACGATTTCGCTATTTTGAAAGCTCATCTATTGCCCTTTTATATGAACGGGAGTTTATTTTTATTAAACTTTCAGTAGAACTGTTTTTGAGATAATTGTGTTTCTCTGCAATCATATAAGCTTTTTTTAATATTTTTTTTACAACAGGTGTAAGAAAATCTGCATCCAAATCAGCATAAGCATCATAAAATGCACCCAAAACCAAATACATTTTATCAAATAGCGTTTCACTGTCATGCTGTATCTTTTGGCTGTCATCATTGTTGTCTGATTCAAAAATTCCAGGATCTAGAATATACTTTTTATCTAAAATCTGGTAATATCTGGTTTTTAGTAGTTCAAATACTTCAAGTTCTTCCTCATCAAGATGCATATATCTTTTTTTGAGGCTGACATTTGGATATTTTTTTACTTTTTGTATAAGCATTTCATTTTTTGTGCAAAATGCCTCAAATTCTTTAGTATCCTTGAATTCGCATTCATTACCAAATGCGTAATCGCCTTCTAATACTGCAAGGGTAAAAGTAAAAAATTTTTCTTTATTTATAAAATCAACATATGATTTACAGCCTTTGAACTGATTAAAATCAAAGACTTTCTTCATATAGGAATCTTTGTGGGAGCTAATGCTGTCTAAACTTTCTTTTTCAAGACGAAGGGCTAAACCCATTTTTTTATTCCTTTGAAATTTCTATATTTTAAGAGTATCATGCTTTTAATCTGTATGCAATGATAAAGAACTCATATATGGCTCAATTTGTGTGTTGCAGGTTTGCCTGTTATGATTTTTCGAAAAATTCATAGTGAGGTTGGAAAACAAAAATGGAGAAAATTTTTAACAATAAGATAAATATCCTGAAAGCTTTGGCAATTCTTGTTGTAGTATCGGGACATCTGGAATTTTCCATAATTCCTATGTTTCCGCCATATTCTTTTCAGGTAATTTTATTCTTTTTTATTGCAGGTATGGTGTTTAATCCAAAATACAGTTTCTTTGAATTTATTAAAAAGAGAATCAAAAGCCTTATTTTGCCATATTTTTCATATGTTGTTTTTTATCTTTTGCTGACTGTTTTGATAACGCCTTTGGTTGGGAAATTCTGGGCAATGCCCGTAACCCTTAAAAATGAATTTCTTATGCCTTTTTTAACAGGTCATCAAATAGATTTGATTTCTCCTTTGTGGTTTGTTCCGCAGCTTTTTGTAACACTTATTGTTTACAAAGGCTTTAGTAATATAAAATGCAGCGGATACCTTAAAACGGGATTATTCTTTTTATTTGCGCTTGCTGCAATTCAGCTTGGGCAGTGGCGCGAAAATCTTTATATATTACTTCTCTTAAGAACAATGTACTCTCTTCTTTTTGTGCATTTAGGGTATTTATATAAAACCCGCCTTGAAGGAAAGATTAATATCTTTTCATCTAAAATATTCTTTTTTGTTGTTATACTTCAGGCACTTCTCTGGCTTACAAATAAAGATTTTACACCGGCAGATGGCATAGGACTCAGTTTTATTCTTGTATGGGGAGAGTTTGATAATTGGATTGTGCCGATAATCACAAGTCTTACCGGCATTTGGATGAGCCTTTTTCTTGTCGAAGTCTTTTATGACAGAGTAAAGGACTGGGATTTTTTACAAAAAATCGGGCAAAATACATATCATATAATGGCAAATCATTTACTTGTTTTTAATGTCATAACATATCTTTTCCTTTATTTTAAAGGAATACCTTTTGATATAAAAAATAATGCCGATATTTACTGGTTTTATTTTCCGGTAAAGACTACGTATCTTTACTTTGTGGCGGGGATTTTTATTACAACATATTTTGGCGAATTTTTAAAATATTTAAAGAAACTTTATAAAAAACCTTTATGTAAGCAATAAATATTATTGACCAGGTTTATTTCGGGTATGAAACTTGGAAATTTGCCGGCAGTATCATTTAAAAGCAACTATAAAATGCCTCTGAATGCGAACAGCAGCGATGCTGTTAAGCCTCTTTATGCATATTGGAACCGCGGAGTGGAAATATATGAACATTTTGATTCAAGGATAACATCCGCTGATTCTTTCGGGCAGATGATAATTGATGCTGATGATAAATTTGATGGAAAAATAGAGGCTCTTTTAAAGGCTAATGGTATAAAATTTACAAAAAAATCCCGTTTTGAACTAATGGAGACCAATAATATTATTTCAAGGATAAGACTTTCTGATTCTGATAAAAGATATAACGGAGAACTTGCCATTTTGAATGCGGAAAAAGTGGAAGAACTTTTTAAGAAAGACAACAGCTATTATATAAAGCCCGGGGCATCAAATGGTATTGGCAATAGGTATGATGATATTATTGAATATTTAAAAACAGGTCAGGATATTGATGCTTCCACTATTCATATAAGGGAAGATAACGGAAAACCGGTGTTAGGTTTTATAGACGGCAGACACAGATTTTGTGTTTACAGGGATATGGGCATACCAAATATACCATTTGCCCTGGATTTAAAATCTTTATCTGTGGCAAAGAAGTATGGTCTTCTTGCTTAGTTTAAAATAGCATGCAATGTTTATTCCGTTTTAGTTTATATCAGAAGGTTACCCTTCCGTTGTTTGTATTTTTGCTTTCTTTATCTGCAACCTCATAGGATGGTATATAAAAACTAAACACATTTTTGTTATTATTAAAACTTTCCGCCTGTATGTTTCCGCCGTGCGCTTCGATTATTCTTCTTGACAAATATAATCCGAGACCAAATCCTGCTCTTGTATATTTTGAAGAGAAGCTTGCATATTTTTTGAATAACTGCCTTAAAATTTCATCCGGAATATAAGGACTTGAATTTTCAACATAAAATCTTAAAAATCCTTTTTCATTTACTATGTCAATTCTTATATCTGTGTTTTTGAATGCATAGCTGACAGAATTTGAAAGCAGGTTCATAATCACTCTTTTAATTTGAAGACTGTCTGCAGATATAATTCTTGTGTTTTCAATTTGTGAATATATGCTAAACGTCAGCTTCTTGGCTTCTGCAAGTCCTCGTATTTCATTTATACAATCATTTGTCAGATTTAAAATATCAAAATCTTCATATTTCAGAGCGATAGCGCCATTGCCAAATTTGTACGTAGTAAGGATTGTGAGGATTAATTCCTTCATATATTTGCAGGAATCCAAGATAGATTGCACGATGTTTCTCTGCTCATAATTTAATTTTCCTGCTTCTTCACCCAAAAGCATCTGCAAGCTTGCTATTTGGGATAAGGTTGGTGCTTTGAGGTCATGACTTATGGTGGCAACAAAAAGTTCTTTTTGTTCTGCAAATTTGCTGAAATTTATAGCATTAAATATGTCCTCTTCATCATTGTAGTGTAAAATCTTTGGTATCAAAAGATACGTTACAAATGCCACAAAAAGAATACAAGCACGCCAAAAATCGGTAAGGTTTGCGTACGGATTGAAGCACAAAACCAGAAGACTCAGACAGAATATAATATCTTTAATTGATGTGTATATGATTTTTCTTAGAAATTTTGACATATTCCGGATGTTCTAAAATTTATTCAAATCATAATTATAATTGTACAGTTTATTTTAAAAATTGCCATAATATAAACATATGTTATTTATGATAAAATGTCACCATGATTGAAAAAGACGAGAAATTTAAAAAATTCATAAAGGATTTAAAAATCTTAGGTGCATCCGGCATGAAATTGGAATTTGAAAGCGAATATCTGCCGGAAGAAAGATGTCTTGAGATTTCTGATGTCTTAAAAGAGCTTTCCTTTAATCTTATTTTAAAACTTGGCGGTTTCTCGTCACTGAATGATATCCAGACAGCAAAAAATGTAAGTGCTGATTCAATCGTGGCTCCAATGGTGGAAAGTGCCTATGGACTTGAAAAATTTGTTAAAACTTTTTTGAGCGTGTATTCTGTGAGTGAAGTTTTAAATAAAAAAATTTATATTAATATTGAAACAAAAACAGGGCTTGAAAAGTTTTCAGATATAATTTCTTCAGAATATATGAAATATGTAACAGGTGTTGTTATAGGCAGAAGTGATTTAATATCATCCCTGCAAATGTCTGAAAATTTGATTGATTCCGATAAAATGTACGAAACAATTTCTTCTGTTGTTGAAAGATGCTACAGAGAAGGCAAAAAAGTTATTATTGGCGGAAAGATAACCCCCAGCTCTGTTCCTTTTTTGAAAAAAATTCCAAAAGAATGCCTCTATGGCTTTGAAACAAGGAAAATATTCTTCAAAGCTGAAATTCTTCAAAAAAAAGATATCGGCGATATTGCTTTTGCAATAAATAAGGCATTGGAGTTTGAAGTATATTATCTTCAAAACTTTTCAAAAAGCTTTGCAAAAAATATTCCTGATATAGATAAAAGAATTTTAACCCTGAATGACAGATTCTGATTTGCTTTTTTAATTTTTGGTGCATTCACTGCAGGCATCGCAGTCTTCGTCAATTGTTTTTCCAAAAATCAGGCGCAGTCCTCCGAATCTTTTTTTCAAAGTATTTGAAATGCCGCAGGTAATTTCATTTATATTTTTAACTATACATTCTGTTTGGCTTATGCTGCTTGTTACAGTGGGTATAGATTCATTCAGGGTGTCTGTCATATTGTTTATTCTTTTTGAAAGACTTTCAAGTTCTGCTGTAGAATTTTTGGTGTTTAATATTGTATCTTCAAGGTTTGACATGGTTTTGTTTAGTTCTTGCTGTTTTACTGAATTATTGAATTTTGTACTAAGGTTATTTATGTTTCTTGTTGTATCTGAAAGATTTTTTGCTGCGCTGTTCAGACTTTCTCTGTTTTCCTGTGCAATTTCATTCAGGGATGTTAACAAGTCGCGCAGTGCTTCCACTGCACCCTGCAGGTCTTCAGATGTTTTTTCCATATTTTGTCTTATGTTTTCAAGGCTTTCAGGTTCCTGGCTTGATAAAAATGTTTCTATGTCAACTGTGGATTTTCCTAAAACTATATCTCCTGTTTCCAAATAACTTTGAGCAGGTTCTTTGGGGTAGATGATGTCAATATAGTCTTTTTTTCTCCATCTGTCTTTTTCTCTTTGGAGTTTTATTATTGAATTTTTCGGCAGCTTCAACTTGCCGTTATGAAAGAGCGCTATTTTCATGTAAGATGTTTTAAAATCGTCACTTGGTTTAACGTATAAAACTTTTCCTATCCTGTATCCTTTATAAAATACGCCGATTCTTTTGTGTATCGGGCGCAGGTCTTTAAATTCTGCTGTAATAAATGTATATGTCAGCCTTTGCCATAACAAGACAATTAATAAAATTGAAAACAGTAAAACCAGAATAATATACCAGATTTTTGCCGGTATGCTTTTTGCGCCGCTATATATTTTTTTAAAAAATTCTTTCATATGTGCAGTTTAAATTTTATGTAAAAATTTTAAACCGCGCTTGTGGGTAATGGATGAGTGGATTTTATAAAAACTCAACAAAGCTATTTGCCAGCATGATTGACATTTTTATTTATTTCGTTTTCAATCATAAGGCTATTAATTTTTTCTTGATAGTCCATTCTTTGGTTTATAGCTTTTATTTCTGTGTTTATTGATTCAAATTTAGAATTTACATTGCTGTTAACTGCATCTATGCTTTTATCAATTGTCCAGGCTGCAATAGAAATAACTATAGCTAATACGGCAATAGTAACAGCTATGGTGCCAAGAAATATATTAAAAGATTTCTCTGATATTATGCTTTTTTCTTTCATAAATTTTCCATTGTCATCGCTAAGAATCGCTTCATTTTCTGTTGAACAATTTTCTCTATAATTATCCAGAGTTGAGCTGCTAAAGTTCGTATTGCTGCCAGTGTTTATTGTTTCAGAAAATCTTTTTCCGGGAAATGGTTTTATTTTATCACTATCATTCATAATTCCAAGATATTTTCCATTTTTTGCATGTATATATTATAGTACTCATTATTATTTTTAAATGCATTAATAATTTTGGAAGATTTATCGTCTATGTTTAATATAAAGTCAAAATTGCAGTTGAATGAGTAGCAACGGCTTCCTCTTTCCTGGCTCAATGCTTCGTTTTTGAAAATTGTATATACTGTCGTATAGTCAGTGTTTTTAAATGCTAATTCCGTTTTGAATCCTATATTGGTATCCCAATATTCTTTACCTAATTTGTCCTCAATGGAAGGATTAAACAGGCATAATTTTTTATCTTGAACAATGTCGGTACTGTAATTGATGCCAAAAGCTGAAATTTTCGAAGACGGAGCCATTATTAATAAACTTTTTAATATTTCAAGTATTTTCCGGTCTTGATCTGTATTGTTATTAGTATAATTTTCCTGAAAAATAACTAATTTTCTGTCTAAAATACTATAATCTATTGTCAAAAAACTATTGTTTTTAGTTCGATAAGATACCGCAACAGGTGGTGTTCCCGGCGGGGCTGGAATGCTCCTGTATTGACCATCTGTAAAATTTTTATCTTTTATAAGACTGTTTGTTTTTAAATCTTTTACAAAATCATTTAAACTTGTAGCTTCAAAGCCAACTATGACAAGAGCTAAAGTATTATTGGTTTTTATTTCTTCGGTCATAAACTTGCTCATATTTTATTTTATATCGTTCATATTAATATAAGCTAAACAATTTTTCAACGTAAGAATAATCAAAAGAATTTTTGCAAGATTTCATTGAGTATTTTTAGTTTATCAACGTCATTTTTTATAAAATTTATTTTGTTGTTGATTGAATCCAATAATTGAGCTTCATCTTCCGGATTATCAAAGCGTAGTAAATCTTGAACGGTAATATCCAGTGCTTTTGCTATGTTTTCTATTGTTTCTGACTGTGTAAAATTTGCACCGGTTTCAATACATGACAACATTCTTGGACTTATATCTGCAAGTTCAGCCAGCTTTTCCTGTGAAATGCCTTTGTCATTTCTCAATTTAGCTACGCGCGAACCGAACAATGTTTTTAAAGCTTCATTATTAGACATCGATTTTTATTTGCTTTCCACTTATTTTATTATCCTAATGTTTACTGTTAATAAAATTAATGAAATTTATTTGCTTAATTAATGTAAACAAATTGCTAAAATTCTTAACAT
>CAJULH010000049.1:11870-15062 GCA_910587175.1 Candidatus Gastranaerophilales bacterium
GCAATTGTTTTTCTTGACACCAGAAATTTTATTGTTATAATTACAGTGTAAAAAAATAATAAAAAGTTTCAAACTAATATAGTTCAGCAAGGGCGGTTTTTCGCCCGTTTTCCTGAAAAGAATCGAATTCACCCTTTTTGACCTTTTTAATGCGGTATGATAATCATGCCGCATTACTATTTAAAAAGGATTACTGCAGGATAAAATTCTGGCTGGATTGAAATGATTTCAAAGTTTCATGCTGCAAGTCTTATCTTTTCTTTAATTTTCTTCTTATCTGGTTTAAATGTACCGTCTTCTTGTCTGGTTTCAACTTCATAAGGGTGTGCAAAAATCAGCCCATGGCTTGTTTTATATTTTCCTTTAAGGCAATCTGCAATACTTGCTTTTTTAACACCGGAAGCAGCTTCTGCTGTGTCTCTGTCTTCATATCTCGTGTATTCGCCTTCTTTTGTAATCACATATATAGCGTCTTTATTTAAGTAAATTATTTTTTCCTGAATTAAATCTTCATCTAAAATGGTTTTGTCGCCATCAGACCCGATTTCAACCTCTTTTGCAAAAAGGAAAGAATATCCGTATGTTTCTTTTATTTTTTTATTAATGCAACGGGAAATATTTACAAGAGGAATTCCAAGAACTTCGCTTGCTTCTTTTTGACTTGTATACTTTTGGCATCTGCCGTCTTTTGCTATTGCGTAAATTGCTTTGTCTTCAAAATATGAGGCTTTTTGCTCTATTTTTGCTAAATCCGGTACAGGTATTCCATCTTCATTTTTAATATCAATCTCTTCTCCAAGCGCAAAAACATAACCGTTTGCCATATTTTCAAGCTTCAAAAGGCAGTTTAAAATTCTCATATATTGTATACCAAGCTCGTTTCTTGCATCTGTTATGCTGAAAAATTTCTTATAATTTCTATCCTTATCAATTGCATAAAATCCGTTTACAGAAACGTCTATGGTTCTTATTTCGCCTGCAGCTTTTATTGCTTCCTGTATTTTATCTTCATCTACGGTAATTGTTCCATCCGGCGAAATTTTTTCAACTTCATTAGCATTTAATACTATATACCCGTGGATTGTTTTCTTTCTTCCTTTTGCGGCTGCTGAAATATCCTGCAGAGATACACCAATGGCATTTCCTGCCTCTGTTCTTGTGCTATACCTTTTGTATTTGCCATCTTTGTCAATCAGATAAACGGCAGATTTATTTAAAATATCCATTGCCTCTTGCAGTTTTGTTTCGTCAATTGAAATTGTGCCGTCTTCGTTTTCAATTTCTATATCGCTTGCTTTTATAAAGAAGTATTCTGAAGTTTTATCCTGTCTTCCAAGGATGCAGGATAAAATATTGCTGTAAGAAATATTCAAGCTTTTATGTGCCTCTTCAACGGTTTCAAACCTTTTATAGTTTCCGTTTTTGTCAACAAGATAAAAACCAATATCGCTTTTGGTTTTTCCTGTTAATCTGTCAGAATCTACGACAATATTACCTTCTTTGTCTATAGATTCCACTTCACTAGCATAAATAAAAGAGTATCCTTTGATTGACCTGATTCTTTTCTGAAGACAGTCACTTATCTTTTCTTTGTAGATTCCAAGAGCATCTGCGACATATTTTTGTAAATAAAATTTTCTATAATTTCCATCCTTATCTACAGCATAGAAAGGTTTTAGCAAATATCTGAGCTGCGTATTTAATAAATCTTCATCTTCTATTTTTGCTAATTTTGAATTTGGGTCACAGTTTGAAATTGTTTTAGCAGGTATTTTTCCGTCAGGGTTTGCACTTTGTTGTTTTCTTAGAAGCAGTAAATCAAGGGTTGCATAAGATGTTTCTTTTCTAAGGCTTCGAATTTGCTTTTTAATTAAACGATTGTTGGGTACAATTTCGCCTTTTTCATTTATTGTTTCAACTTCAAAATCATAACAAAAGACTATGCCGTTAATATTATCTTTCTCTTTCCTTAAACATTTATATACGCTTGCTTTTGAAATATCAAGTGAATCAAGTAAATCCTGCACTTTTTCATATTTAATATATTTTCCTGTCTTGTCAATTGCATAAACGGAAGCATTTATTCTTTCATTTGTTTTTGAATTTGGTTCTTTTTTGCTTTTTGAAATCTGTTTTGTTTTTGATTTTACTTTCGCTTCAAGTGCATCATCTATGGATATAGGGATTGTTCTGCCCGCTGCAATGGAACACACGATTTCAGAAGCCAGATTTATAATTAATTTATCAGGAACTTTTTTACCGTCGCGTCCTGTTTCTTCGACATTATCTGCATATGCAAAAACAAAATCCCCGACTGTTTCACTATCGCCTTCTGCGCATTTTAAAATACTTGCCACATTCACATTGAATGCTTTTGCAGCTTCAAGCGGGTTGTTAAATTTTTTGAAATTTCCATATGCGTCAATTACATAAATTGATTCGTCTTTTTCCTTTATCTTTTTTGCCTGAATCCCTAAAAATGCAATATTGTAGTTTTTCATTGCATTAAAATGGTTAAAGGTGTTTGTTGAACAAGTTTCATTATTAAAATTATTTTTAGATGTTAATGCGTTTTTTATCGGGGGGGGGTAAAATGATCTAAAATTTGTGATATTGGTGGTGTGCATAAAATTTCCATTGTATTTTTTCTTTTATCTTTTAATTAAAGTATGAATGTTTAAAAAATGCGGGTAATTATATAAAACTCCTGAATATTTTTTTGAACAGTTTTAATTTATTGATAAAAAAAGACTGCAAAAGCAGCCTTAATTTGAATTTTGGAAAACAGGAGAAGAAATCCTAACTAATAACGCTTATGAAATATATGAGATGAGCCCTTGTCTTGCAGAAATTAGAACTTGGCTAAATGAAAACAATCAGAAATAATCAAATTTTTGGAGTATAATTCATGTGGTTTATTTGTGTTGAAACAATAAGGTGGCTTATGAATAAAATATTATTAACAGGATTAGCATTAGGAAAAGATATTGGATTATGTCCTGTATGTAATTATGATTTTGAATGGTTATTAAATAATCCTTCCTCTTTATTATGGGCGGATAAAATCATTGTTCCAGAAACAATATATCAAACAATCATTGACAAAAAACTTCTTCGAAAAATGCAAAATTAAACGAAAGTATGAAATTACTTTTTGAAGTTAGATCGGAAGAGCGTCGTGTAGGGAAAGAG
>CAJULH010000050.1 GCA_910587175.1 Candidatus Gastranaerophilales bacterium
TGTATCTTCAAGTTTATCAAGCTTTTTAGCAATCTTTTTAGTTGAACAAATTCCGTTTAAAATTTTGCTTGCTGCCTTGTATGGATAGCTTGCAATTTCAAATAGAAATTTAAAGGGCATTAAAGGAATTTGAAGCAATTCTTTGTTTGAAATCTGAATCTTGGTGAATGGAATTGTGCTCATTTTTTCATATTCACCGAGAAGAATTTTGCCGTCTTTGACCAGTTCTGGATTATTAAAAATACCTTTTAGCTTAATATCTTTGAAATAACTTAGCATATCTTTCAATTCACAGTTATCTAAAATATGGTAAAAAGAATTTAACTCTTTTTCATCAACCCAAAGTTGTCCTGTTTTAAAATTTTCAACTCCTTGTTTGATTGTTTTGGGGATTAATTTTCCAAAATATTCTCTCAAATTTTCAAATGTTTTTGTGCCTTTGATGCCCTTTAAGGCAAATCCCGTTACAATGCTTGTAAGACAAGCCAATCCTATATTTTTGAAGGTCAAAATATGTTTTTTCTTTTTATTTGTCTGTAATTTATTGGATTCTCCTACATATTGTTTACTTTCATTATTTTTTGCAGCCTGTATAAACTCGTTCATAGTTGGTGTTTTAAATGGTATCCAGGCTTTTTCAGGCAATTTTATTCTTTTTAACGGTCTTCCTGTTGAAAGACGGGATGTTATTCTAAATATTGTACTTAATGCTGTGCTTAATACAGGTGCAGCATAAATATGATTGTTTGTAAATTCAGAAAACGAACCAAGAGTTATATATTGAGCCAAAGCCTCTTGTCCGCTTTCAATTAATTCCTGTTTTCTTTTACCTTTGGCGGATTTTTTGGCTTCTTCTTCAGATTTACCGTTTAGGATTGATTTATTGTAAAAATCGTTACCCATAATGGAAGCCGTAATTAAACCCAAAATTATTTTGTTGGTTGTTCTTTCATAGGTGGTGTTGTATTTAGGTCTATCCTTTGCAAGATTTTCATCAAATAGTTTGAAGAAATTGTCTGTTACTTCATCACATATTGTACCAAATTCTCCGCACTTGTCTTTGCCTTTACTGTTGCATAAGATTTCTTCAATGTTTTTACCCTTAGCTGCACCATTAAGAAAAGTGTCGCCATTTTGGAGCAGACCCCGCAAAGCTCTCTCGTATTTTTCATGTTCACCCGCTTTCCTGTAATTCGCAAGGAATTGTTTATTGTATAAACTTTCAATATTAAATTTTTCACTAAAAGAATTTAGCCACCCTTTCCACATCTTTGTAAAAGGATAACTTATGGTTTCAACAAAAGCATTTGATTTTTTAAAAACATCCTCGCCGTTGACTTTTTGAATAAAATCACTGCCGACAGCATCAAGCAACTTGTCATACATTCTGCCCAGATTATGCTCAGTTATTTTTTGAATAGCATTTAAATGGACAATTTTTCCTGTGCTAAGACCTGTAAAACTTAAATTATTTTTACTATTTTTTGGCACAGCGAATGAAGACGCACTGTAACTTTTTGTTAATAGTTCCATTCAGGGAAATTTTTCACCTTTTTTGAAAAATATAAATCGAGAGTACAAAGGTGATAAAAAATTAGTTTTGCTATTAAATTTGAATTTAAAGATATTTTTGAAACAAAAGTTTACAAAACTATCGCCTCATATAGAATGCATCTTCAAGATCCTGTTCGTAAGAGGTCATTTCTCTGGGTTCGGGTTTAGGCGGGAAGAATGTATCGTATAGTTTGTCGCTAAGCTCTATAATTAGCCTGAGGCGTTTCATTCCATCTTCTGTGCTGCAATCGATATTTGTTCTCCAATTATTATCTAATTTATGTTCTTTTCTAAAGTCATTTAATATTTGCCGATATCGCACATGCTGTCGCTGTCTATTTTGCAATTCACGATTAAAGAAATAGCGTTTAATTCTGCCGAGGTTTTCTGAAGGTTTTTCATCTTTGTTAAATGGGTCTTTTGTAAATTCAAAGCTTACAAGTTTTTCTTCAGGATTAAATTTTGAAATACGGACAAACTTGTTCCAGTCAAAATTATCTCTTTTATATATTCCGTTTCTTTTGCATTCACGCAATGTATGAGTAATAATATCCTCTTCGGCTTTCACCAAATCCCGATGCAAATAACAAATACCGGAAACGCAATCAAGTAGATCTAAATAATTAGGTTCTTTATCAATTATTCCGGTTTCTATTGCAACTTTATCAGGCCATCTTCTACGATATTGAAACAATTCATCAAATCTGTGTTTATTTTCATGTTTATCTGTAATATCTCTATTCATAACAACATAAAGAAAATCTTTACCTTTAATGTCTTTTGCGCTCTTTACCGTTACAAATGGACAGTCCTTAAGATATTCATAAAATCCATACATATAATCATCGTCAGCAGCTGACAACCCTAAAAGCTCATAAGTCAGTCTGTCAGCCTTTTTATCTTCAAAGTTTCCAAAGCTAACAGTTTGATTTTGCTTATTCTGATTTTGTGGTCTTAAATTTTGACGGTTGTACGCCACTGATATCGGGTTTATTCTCATTAATTTCCTCGTGTCTATTATTTTTTCAAAAAGGGTGAACTATTAATTTATTTTATTATAGGTCAAAAAGGGTGGGATGATATAAAACATGAAATAAAAATTTTTTGCTAGTTATCTTTAAAAAAGATAAAATTTGTTAAAACCCGCCTCATAAAAGCATTTTAGCGTAAAACAAAAGAAAAAGCAGGGAATGACTGCACTATTAAAAGGCATATACCCTGCTTTAACTTTGACCCTTTTTGACCCGGATATCTTTTTAAGTCACCGAAAATATCGGATCAGATTCAAAGTTTAGATAGAATGAGGAAAATTGATTGGTTTTGGTTTGATAAATATCTTAATTCTTAAAACATTATACTAACCGGCTTTACATAAAAATGACCTTAAGTAGTTTTTTAGGAAGTCTTCCCGGACTTTTATCTAATTGCTGAAAGCTGAATTGCAGAACGCAATTAATTCACCGAAAAAAGTTTATTCCAAAAATAAAAATTTTTCAGGAATTTCAAAAAAAATATTTACAAAACGTTACAAAAATATTCTGAAATTATCTGCAAAATTCTATATTATTTACACAATAAATTTTTCTAAATCTATTGATAATAGCAAATACGGCAATTTACAATTTTCATTATAGTATTTATACTTAGCCAAAATAAGGGAGAAAATATATGTCAATGTTTTGTTTTCAATGCGAACAGACTTCTCAGGGTAAAGGATGCAAAATACAGGGAGTTTGCGGCAAAAAGGCAGATACTGCAAATCTTCAGGATGAATTAACAAGCAATATCATTAAACTTGCAGTATGTAATGATATTAATGAAGAAAATACCGAATTAATAATTGAAGGATTATTCATAACAGTTACAAATGTAAATTTTAATAATGATTCAATAGAAAGTTTTAGCAAAAAAGTAAAAGAAAAAATAAAATGCGACTCTGATTTTGACATTCAAACAATATGGAATTGCAGTGAAGATATAAGAAGCTTGAAATCCCTAATATTATTTGGCTTAAAAGGAATGGCTGCTTATGCTCATCATGCAAAGGTTTTAGGATATAAATTAAATGAAATAGACGATTATTTTTATGAAGTACTTCGGGCTATTGCCGAAAATAATACCATTGATGAATTGCTTCCGTTGGTTTTAAAAACAGGTGAAATCAATTTAAAATGCATGGAGCTATTAGATAGGGCAAACACGGAAACTTACGGAATGCCAATTCCGCAAAAGATTTCTACCAACATAGAAAAGGGACCCTTTATTGTTGTAACAGGTCATGATTTACGGGATTTGGCTTTGTTATTGGAACAAACAAAAGATAAAGGCATAAATATTTATACCCATGGCGAAATGCTCCCCGCTCATGCTTATCCCGAATTAAAAAAATATTCCCATCTGAAGGGAAACTTTGGCACAGCCTGGCAAAACCAGCAAAAAGAATTTGATAATATTCCAGCCCCGATACTTTTTACGACAAATTGCATAATGCCTGTTAAAGAAAGCTATAAAGATCGGGTTTTTACAACTTCTGTTGTGAATTATCCCGAATGTCATCATATCGGGGGAGATAAAGATTTCTCGCCTTTAATAAACAAAGCGCTTGAACTGGGCGGCTATAATGAAGAGAAAATAATGACTGGTATAAACGGCGGTAATACATTAAGTGTCGGTTTTGGACATAACACAGTACTTTCAATAGCAGACAAAATCATTGATAAAATAAAAACCGGCGCAATAAAACATATTTTTCTGGTTGGAGGCTGTGACGGCGCAAAACCCGGAAGAAATTATTACACGGAATTTGTAAAATTAACTCCGCCGGATACCCTTGTTTTAACTCTTGCGTGCGGAAAATTCAGATTTAACGACCTTGATTTAGGAGATATCAAAGGAATCCCGAGATTATTGGATATGGGGCAATGCAATGACGCTTATAGCGCAATTAAGGTTGCAATGGAGCTTGCAAAAGTTTTTAATTGCTCAGTTAACGAACTGCCGTTATCACTGATACTTTCATGGTATGAACAAAAAGCTGTTTGTATACTTTTAACATTGCTTTACTTGGGCATAGAAAATATTCGGCTGGGACCAACACTGCCGGCATTTGTATCTCCTGATATTTTAAAAATCCTTGTTGATAAATACAAAATAAAACTAATAACTACGGCAGAAAACGATATAAAAGAAATTCTAAACTAAAAAGACGGGATTAAATCCCGTCTTTTTAAAATTCACCACAGCATTGACAAGGTTTTGGGAAATATTGTTTGATAATGTTACATAAATTTTTAAACAAATATATTTACTTGATTACAATAAACACAATTCAAAGGTAAATATATTTACTGACTAAGCAATTTTTTAATTTTGATTGTTTTATATCAATATAATTAATAACAATCCAAAGGTATATATGTCATCAATTAATAGCATTACATCAAAAGTAATTAATGAATTGCAAATTCCAAAAACATCTTTTGCAAAAATTTCCAATATAGGCGCCCAGCTTCGTGAACTTGAACAAGATACCTTTGAAAAAATGTCCGAAAATGCAACTTTTTCAAAAGCTACTTTTGAAAAAGCAAAAGATATAGTAATGGAAACAATTACAGGTGCAAAACCAAAAGAAAGCCTTGTTTATATTATGGATGATAAAATAATTCACCATGAACTTGGCGATATGAGCAGCGTTAAAATTACAGATACAATGAAAGAATTATTGAATAACCCGAAAAACAGGATTGCCGTTGTTCATTCTCATCCCGGCAATTTTGGTGCATCAACCATGCCTGTTTCATATCAGGATTTTGCTTCCATAAACAGCTATGAAGCTGCAAGAAGTATCTATGCAATAAATAAACAGGGTGAATACTCTCTTTTGGAAAAAGTTGGCAAACAAAGACCATCAGCTTTAAAAGTTTTAAATTATGAAGTAAAAAATTATAATGAAACCAATAGTCAAGAACTTTACGAAAAAATGTTATACAGTAAATTTGATGAAATAAAATCTCTACTGCCTGAAAATCCAACAGAGGAAGATTTATATTTGGCATTTAGACTCTTAGCCGAAAAAGACCCTCAATTTGCCTCTAAATTAAGTTATGTTGAAATGCAAGAAGCATTGGCGCAACATAACTTTTGGCTTAAATATGCTTCCGAACTTGGCATGAAGTATGATACAAATTATTCTTGTTTCAAATAACCTTATGTGTTTTATGCATTGAATTTATAATACCGATATTTAGCCCCATAAAAGCATTATCTTTGTTCCATATTCCAATTTGTATCTTCCAAGACAAAAGCATATACCCGGCTGACCCGGAAAACAAAAACCACAGAATTTACGAGTTCAGAACCTGGTTAACTAATCATAAAACATGACAAAGTTTAATTAAACTTTATTTGTGATTATTTTAAAACTTTATTTGTGAATTGTTTTCGTTTAAATTATTCCACTGCAGTTTTGTAACAAGCAATATTCTTTGTGCCAATTGTTCATTGAACTTATCTTTCTTGGCTTCGCTTGTTTTATATTTATAAAATGGCAATACAACAGCTTTCTTAACGGTAGGCAACAACTTTTCATAGAAATAATTAATTGATTCGCCCGTTGATTTGGTAGCGCAAAATACTATGCTGCAATTATGTTTTTTAAAAAAGTTAAAATTGTTTGTTATGTTATAAGGATTATCTCCGCTTGTACCAATTCCTATATTAATTTCAATGTCAACAGAAATGCCAACTTTTATAACTATGCTTATATCGCCGGACGGAGGTGTATACGCGCTTTTATCGCATGTATACTCGTTTTTGCCTTGCTTTACGATAATATCATTCTTACATTGGTCATCATTCTTAATTAAAAATTCGCACAGTTTTTTCAATGTTGACGTTTTTCCGTTACTACCAACACCATGTAAAACAGAAATTAGCTCTATGGTCATTTTTGCCCTTTTTTAATTAATAACACCACACCAAGTTTATATTATAAACAAAAATCAGCCTGTATAACAAGCTGAAAAGTAAAATAATTTTATTTTAAAGATTTACGCCTGGAGCGATTCGAACGCTCGACCTACTGCTTAGAAGGCAGTTGCTCTATCCAGCTGAGCTACAGGCGCATAATATTTATTGTTTTGTCAAAGTATCAAAGCCATTCACTTCAGCCAGATAGAGCAACTGGTTGCTTATCATATTTAAAAGCTTTCGCTTTTGTAGCAACTGAGCTACAGGCATATATACCAAACCAGATTTCCCAAATCAGGAAACTCTGCCTCATAATCCGATATAACTTCGAACAATAAGTACAAAAATAATCTACCAGAAAAAGAT
The DNA here is from genome assembly GCA_910587175.1 of Candidatus Gastranaerophilales bacterium. Classification (GTDB taxonomy): domain Bacteria; phylum Cyanobacteriota; class Vampirovibrionia; order Gastranaerophilales; family Gastranaerophilaceae; genus MGBC122484. The sequence continues at coordinate 6,889 of CAJULH010000050.1, forward strand.
TTGATGCGCAAGTGTTTAAATTAAAACTCACACAAAAACATTACATCATCCCTGGCATTATCCCAAAGCATATTGCATACTATAGTCCAAAACTCATTAGAAGTCTGCAAAGCCCCTGTTGTATCAGGCTGAGTACCAAAAATGCCACAATTGGTGAAAAATCTATCATCCCGACAGGAGGAATAATTTTTCTAAAGGGTTCAAAGAAAATATCCGTAAACTTTTTCAAAGAGCGAAAAGGTTCATTGAACCAATTAATATTTGGAAACCAGCTCAATAAAACCTTTATAAGCATCAAAAACATTATTAGATTAAATAATTGATAAACGCCGTATGATATCATATTTATACCCGAAACTTTATACTCTGGATCTTTCAACGATACTATGACATTCACATTCTTCTTCTTTTATATTTAAAATGATTTCATAGAGAAGCTTTTTCAAATGTTCAATATTATTTTTAAATACCTCCATAACAGCAGCATGGGATACGGGTTCCGTATCTGAAACCAAGCCGGCATCATAGTCTGTTATCAGAGAAATATTCAAAGGACACATATCCATTTCTTTTACAAGATAGCTTTCAGGATACTGTGTCATATTTATAACTTCAAAGCCTTGTGCTGTAAAGAATTTACTTTCAGCCTTTGTGGCAAATCTGGGTCCGTTAATTACAACAACAGTACCTGTCTTATGAAAATTAAAGCCTAATTTCTCACAAGATTCAATCGCCACCTGTCTTAATTTCGGACAATAAGGGTCTGCAGCACTAATGTGTGTCACCAAAGGTCCCTCAAGAAAAGTGTCTTTTCTTTTACCAAATGTCCAGTCCACAAATTGGTCACAAAAAACAATATCACCGGGCTTTATATGTTTTTGAAGAGAGCCTGCTGCACACGGACTTATCACTCTTTTGCAGCCAATTTGTTTCATTGCCCAAACATTTGCTCTGTAGTTTACATTTTCGGGAGTTATAGAGTGGTTTCTGCCATGCCTTGGCATGAAAGCAACTTTCTTTCCTGCAACATCTCCGATTGTAATCTTATCGCTCGTATGTCCGTATGGTGTTTCAATGGTCACTTCCGTTGCATTTTCCAAAAATTCATAAAAACCGGAACCACCAAAAACACCTATTGTAGCTAAATTTTTCATTTATAAAATCTTTCCTTGCTGCCTGCCTTAATCTTCCTCAGGTGTCGGAACAGTTGTTGTAGTTCCTTCCTGAAGCCATTGTTTTGCTCTTGCGCCGGCAATTACTTTACCATCGCGTCTGATTCCAAATGCAAACGGCGCATCACCGTTTGGTCCGTCAACGTCCATACAGATTACAGCGTAGTATGACGGGATACTTGCATAAACACCTTCAAGATTTTTTACCTGATTATCTCCGGCTTTACCAGAAAAGCTTTCTTTAGGCAAAGACCAGTAAATGCCATCCTGGGTTTTTATGTTGACATCACTTTTATCAGCAGCAGGGAAACCTGCGCAAAGATTATCCAGCTGGCTTGGCTGAACATTACCGCTTGCATCGGGAGCAGTTGCAGTACCTGAAATATCAATAGTATCAAAGTTTACCGTATTTAAACCTGTGGTATTTTTAAAAGTTGTACACTGGTTATCTACACTGTTTAACATTTCTGAAAACTGGATGCAGAAGTATAATTCACCCTTATCATCGCCATCGGCTTTATAGGGATACTCTTCCCCTTCTTCCAATACTTTACCAAAATGCCCGCCGGTACCATGGTATGCATCAGAATTAACCATGCCGTCAATTGTTCTTTTCAAGGTATAATAACCTTTTTTGAATTTTAATTTGTTTTCATCCGGCATGGAATTGAAAACGGTTGGCATTAAAACTGCTGCAATTACAGCCAAAACTGCAAGTACGATTAATAATTCTGCTAGTGTAAAACCTTTTTTACCTTCTTTATTTAATTTCATTGTAGAAAACTCCATACAAATTCTTTAAGCTAATTATATTATAGTTTTTAAATGTTTGCAATTTGTTTGATTAAAATATGCCGGCATCCATTCAAAACAGAGGATGCCGGCATAAATTTAAGTAAAGTGTCTAAAAAGTGTGGTTCTAGAATTTCTTGGGTTCAGGTCTGTAGCGGTGATCTCCCACAGGCGGCTTGTGTCCGAAATTTTCCGGTCCCTGGGGTTTTCTGTGCTCCCTGAAATGCTTTCTGCCTTCTTCTTTTATTTGCTGGTATTTTAGCTTTTGTTCGGGTGTTAAAATTGCTTCAAATTCTTTTTCATTGTCCCTTCTTATCTGGCGCATCTGTTGGTCTATTTTTCCAATATCATTACGCAATGTTTCCGCCTTTTTATCCTGTGCCTTAACACTCATTGAACTATTTGCTTCCAGATTGCGCATTTCCTGAAACTTTGCCCTTTTCTTTTCCATTAAAGGCTTCATTTTATTGTGTCCGTTCATTCTTATCTCTTTTGCTTTTGCAACCTGTTCATCTGTCAGCCCAAGGGTTTTATTAAATTCTTCCACCCTTTTTTCCATCATAGCCTTTCTTTCTTCGGGTGTAAGTTTTTTCATGCGGTTTTCTTTTGGTAAATTACAAGCTTCAGGAGGTTCCGGTTTTGCAACATTTTGTGTAGCGGGGTTTGCAGTCTCGCCAACTTTGCATGGAACCGCATCAGCAGCGCAGAAACTACCCATTACAACCGTTGCAGCAAGCGCCAATGTTAAAAATTTTTTTCTCATCCTAAAATTTCCTTTCAAAATTATTGTCTACATTAAATCTTTTAATATATAAGAGAGCTCTTTTTTTGCATTGTATATTCTGGATTTTACCGTGCCCACCGGGCAATTTAATTTCTTTGCAATATTTTCATAGCTTATATTTTGAATTTCATATAAAATAACCACTTCTCTGTGCTTTTTATTTAAGGATTCTATTGCATTCAGTATTATTTTTTGTCTTTCTTTTTGAAGTAAACGTTCTTCAGGATTAGCTTTTTTATCTCTGGTATTCAAAAAGAGCATCTCATCCCCCGGGAGGGTTTCATTTTTCTTTCTTGCACTTTTAAGATAATCTCTTGAAACGTTATATGTAATTGTTGTTATCCAGTTTGAAAATTTACCATTTTCTTTGTATTTATCACGGTTTTTAAAGGCTTTAAGATATACTTCCTGTTCTAAATCTTCACAAACATCAGTATTTTCCTTGGTTACAAGCCTTATTATATTTTTTATTTTTTGCTTGTCTTTATTAAAAATTTCCCTAAAATTCATCTTTTAGTTTTATCCTAAAATTGTCTTTGCCGCAGCTTTAATTATTAATAATCAATAATCCATATCCACCATAATAAATCCGTAATCATCCACAGGAAGCCCCATCTGTTCATATGTGTAATCGCTTCCTGAAATATAGGCTATGGTTTCATTTACATAAGAATCCGGAGTTGCAAGCTGGATACTGAAAAAGGCAAGAAAAGTGATAAAAAATGTAGCAGCAGTGGCTAAAAGTTTTACCTGCAGCGCTTTTTTTCTTCTGTACACAAAAGAAACTTCCTTAACAAGATTTGAAACTTTTTTCATATTTTTATATTCTGCCATGCATTGCGGACAATTATTAATATGTTCTAAAAGCTCACTTTCATCCTCTTTTATAAAAAGTTCTTCAAATTTGGTGCATTTTTTTTCATCCATTTTTTAAATTGCCTCATTTTTATTTTTTTTATATCTTACATTATCTACAACGATTTAAAATTTAAATTGTTCATTTTGCTAATATTACAATTGCGATAAAGCTTTTGTGTGTTGATTTTCACATCGTCAGCATAAGGGAATTAGAGATATTTAGCGAATGTATAAAGCGAGTGTGTTTGAGACATCGTGCCCTTAGCTTGGCACGATGTTGAGTTCGCGAGCAATAAAAGATGAGCTTAATAGCTCTATGAGTGTTGCAAGCCGGTGTGAAAATCAACACACAAAAGCATAAAAAACGTAAAATCGCATTTTTTACAATAGTTGTTAATTTTTGTAACAATTTTATTATTTGAGGCAGTAAAATAACAAAAAATTTACCGGTTTTGACTTCATGTAGGTATAAAAGCATAAATTAATGAAGGGATTTAATATGAGTACTAACATGAATGCCGGTCAGCCACGTCTTTATACATTTGCAGAAATGGGCTACACTACACAAGCTCCGCAAGGCGGAACCCCGGGCGCAGCACAAACACCGGTGGCACCGGAAAGCCAGGAACCCCAAAAAGCTCCTAAAGGTGATACAGTAACAATCTTCGGCAAAGAAGTAAGTAAAAAGAAAGCCGGCATCGGCGCAGCAATAACAGCAGCTGCAGTTTTAGTACTTGCAACATTAGGTTTGGCTCATTCAGGAAAGAAAATAAACGGTGCAGATGCCAAATTCCTGCAAAACGTGACAACGGGTCTTGGAAACGTTTGGCATAAAATTACATCCTTCCCTGGAAAAGTAGCAGACTTTTTCAGAAAAGAAGAAGTACTTGACGACTTTGAAGATGATTTCTTTGATGATGATCTTGCTGGAGATATTGGCAGTGCCGCAGGAGATGTACTTGAAGGTCTTGGCGATGCAGCAGCAAGAGCCGCTTCCGAACTAGCTGAATAACAGATAAATTTAAATAATAAAAACACCTGCCGGCTTTGCATAAAAAAGCATATATGGCAGGTGTTTTTTCGTGCACGTTTTGTTTGATATTTTTGTGATATACTTTCATTTGAAAACCGAAAAGGCTTTAAAAGGCAGCTTTTCCGGGCTTTAAAATAAAAGGCGGAACTATGATTAATATCACAAAATTAATAAAACAGGAACTTGCAGAACAGGAATTTTGCCATAATGCACTCACTGACACTGTTTCAGACCTTACAAAAGAGGAAGCAATTAAAAAGATTAAACCGTTTTTATCCCCTGAAACTATCGTCCTTGCACAGGTAGACCCTATTGTTGGAGATGTTGAATATAACTTTAATAAAGCCAAAAAATATATAGAATGGGCAAATGACCTGAAAGTAGGCGCTATTGCTTTTCCTGAGCTTTTTTTATTTGGGTATCCCGTCTTTGATATTATAGACCGCTACCCGAAATTGGTTGAAAAAAATATAGAATATCTTGAAAAATTAGCAAAATGTACGGGCAAAACAAAGGTGCTCATTGGTTTTTGCGAATTTAACCGTTTTTATATAGGAAAGAGATATTTTAACTCTGTTGCAGTCCTTTCAAACAAAAAAATTGAAACTATTATAAGAAAGACGCTACTACCCGTATACAGCGAATTTAACGACGCCAGATATTTCCAATCAGCTGAGTTTGACTCAAAAGAAAGAATTATAGAAATCGGTAAAAACCGCGTGGGAATTGTAATTTGCGAAGAAAACTGGGCAGATAAAGATTTCTTTGATCATCCTGTTTACAGCTTTGACCCCGTAGATAAAATCATAGAAGAACAAAAACCTGATTTAATCATAAATTGTTCCTCTTCGCCGACCCGTGCCAAAAAAGAGCAGCTCCTTCATAATATGCTCTCTTTTGTAAGCAAAAAATACCAAACCCCGATTGCGTATGTGAACCAGGTGGGGGCAGTGGATAATATAACTTTTCAGGGCGCAAGCAGGCTTTATGACGCTGACGGAAAGATTTCGGCACGTGCAAAATCTTTTGAAGAGCAGTTTTTTATAGTGGAACCAAACCCAAAAGCGAAGAATAGAGAAGAGATTAACCGCATTTTCCCCCTTCCTAACGGTTTAGAAAAAACTTTAAACTCTCAAAAGGCTTTCAGTCTTGATTATGAACCGGATTTAGAGCGTACATATCTTACTATCACTACATCCATCCGGGATTATTTCCACAAAAACGGTTTTAAAAGAGCAGTTTTAGGAGTTTCAGGAGGATTGGACTCATCTGTAAGCTGTGTTTTATTGGCTGATGCGCTTGGATGTGAAAACGTTTTTGCGGTTTCAATGCCATCCAGCATCACAAGCGATGAAAGCAAATCCGACGCTAAAGAATTATGTAGCCGCCTTGGCGTAAATTATACGGAAATCCCGATTTCGAAAATGTTCCACACCGCTAAAGACACACTTGATGAGGTATTTAAAAATGTCGAAACCAAGTGGCAGGACAGATATAAGGCGTCATTAACGCCGGATAACATCCAGGCACGCTCAAGAGCTATTATACTTTGGGGCATTTCAAACGAATTCCCGAAAACCATGCCGATTGCAACTTCCGATAAATCCGAGCTTTATATGGGCTATGCTACCATAAACGGCGATATGTCCGGTGGCTTTGCCCCGATTGCCGACGTTACAAAGACAAAACTTTTCGCGCTTGCACGCTGGCTAAATAAAAACAGACAAAAAAGAAACGTTATCCCCGAGAATATTTTAAGCAAGCCGCCGGGTGCAGAGCTTGCCATAGACCCAAATACAGGCAAACCACTGCTTGCGGAAGATGCACTTATGCCTTATGAATTTTTGGATGAAGTTATCTGGAGGCTTGAAAACCTGCACCAGTGCAAGGAAGATATGCTTTGCGAAACTTTTCTGTACGAAGCAAAGCACAACCTGCCAAAAGCCACTAAAATTGCCTGGTTGGATAAATTTTTCAAAAGAATGCAGACAGCACTTTTTAAATGGTCAATCATGCCGCCGGCACCAATTGTAGATGCCCGTTCCATCAATAAAACCGAATATAATCAACCTATAACGTCAAAACTTAAATTTTATTAAATAAAATTACAATAAACAATCAGGTGGTGTATTATTGCCTTGCAGCCTGGCAAAATTTAAATAAAACACGTGCAAGCGCGTCGTTTTGCTGCACTTCATTTATTACAAATGATCTGATTTCTTCAATAGATTTATGATGATTAAAAATAAATAGTTCATGAATTTCAATATCCAGTGCTGATGCTATTTTTGCAAGATTTTCAGGCGAAGGATAATTTTTACCATTTTCAATTTTGGAAACATTGTTTGGTTCTATATCTATTAGCTCTGCAAGCTGTTCCTGGGTCATTTTGCGCAGCCGCCTGACTTCTTTTATTCTGCTTCCCAGCAGCTTTTTTACATTAACGAGGGTTGTCATATAAATACCCTTTTTGCCTACTATTACTTAATATTAGCGACATTTCACTAAATGAAACACAATCTTATGAATCATATTTATTTGACAACTAGTTCTAATAAATATAGAATACAATTAGTTACATCTAATTTTATACGAAAAGTTGTTGTATTAAATAGAAATTTTAGGGAAATTGTTTATTATGAAGAAAAGTTGTTCCGGGGTAAAAAAGCCCCAAATGGCGCAATGCGCTTTCTCTTTAGTTGAGATGCTTATGGCTTTGCTTGTGGCATCATTGTTGCTTGCAGCACTTGCTC
>CAJULH010000051.1 GCA_910587175.1 Candidatus Gastranaerophilales bacterium
AAAATTTTTATGTAAAAAATCAGCTTTTATGTTAACATCAAAGGAAGTAGAAATGAAATAGGGATATTTTATGATTTCAGTAAACGATTTAAAAACCGGCTTAACATTAGAACTGGACAACGGCTTGTGGTCTGTTGTTGAATTTTTACACGTAAAACCCGGAAAAGGTGCAGCATTTGTCCGCTCTAAACTTAAAAACGTTGAAACAGGACAGGTTGTTGAAAAAACATTCAGAGCCGGCGAAAAAGTTGCCAAAGCTATGTTAGACAGACGCGAAATGCAATATCTTTACAAAGAAGGAAACGACTTTGTAATGATGGATTTAGAAAGCTACGAACAACTTCCTGTCGCAGAATCTGCAATTGGCGATGGTGTTAAATATTTAAAAGAAAATATGAATGTTCAAATCTTAATGCATGACGGCAGAATCATTGGTATCGACCTTCCAAACTTTGTTGAACTGGAAGTTGTTGATACTCCTCCTGCAGAAAAAGGAAACACAGCGCAAGGCGGTTCCAAACCTGCTACTTTAGAGGGCGGAGCTGTTGTAAACGTTCCTTTCTTTATCCAGGTTGGAGATAAATTAAGAATTGACACAAGAACGAACGAATACTTAGATAGGGTATAAAAATTATGAATTTTGAATGCGATTATATTGAGAAGCTCGCAAAACTTGTCAGCGACAATCAATTAAGCGAAATCACCCTTGAAGACGGTGATAAAGCCATTACCATAAAAAAAGGTGTACAGGGTGCGGTTGTAATGCAGCCTGCTGCTCCTGCAATGTCAGCCCCCGCAGTACAAGCCACGGCAGCTGCCGAAAGTGCTCCTGCTGCAATTCAAACATCAGATACACCGAAGGGTACTCCGATAACATCTCCTATGGTTGGTGCATTTTATGCAGCACCGAGCCCTGGTTCTGAACCCTATGTTAAAGTAGGTGATGTTGTAAAGGCAGGTCAGGTAGTTTGTATCGTTGAAGCTATGAAGCTTATGAACGAAATTGAATCTGAAGTATCAGGAAAAGTGGTTCAAATTTGCGTTGAAGACGGTCAAAGCGTTGAATACGGACAAGTCCTGATGTATGTAGAATAATTAAATAAGTAAATTGTTATGATAAAAAAGGTTTTAATTGCAAACAGAGGCGAGATTGCCCTAAGAATTATAAGAGCCTGCAAAGAACTCGGAATAGCAACAGTTGCCATCTATTCACAAGCTGATAGTGAAAGTTTACATGTTTCACTTGCAGATGAAGCATATTGTATAGGTCCTGCACCAAGTGCAAAGAGCTATTTGAGCATTCCTGCAATTATAAGCGTTGCGCTCACTTCAGGTGCAGATGCCATTCACCCGGGCTATGGATTTATGTCAGAAAGAGCTGATTTTGTTGATATTTGCGACCAGCATCATATAAAATTTATAGGTCCTTCTGCAGATGCTATGAGAAAAATGGGTGACAAAGCAAATGCCAGAGAGACAATGATTAAAAACAACGTTCCCGTAACACCGGGAACCGGCTTGGTTGAAAACGTTGATGAAATTAAAACCTTTGCAAAGGAAGTAGGATACCCGGTTATCATTAAAGCTACAGCCGGCGGCGGCGGCAAGGGCATGAGAATTGTGCATAATGAAAACGAGGTTGAAGACGCCTTTAATTTATGCAGAAACGAAGCCAAAAACGCCTTTGCAAACCCCGAAGTTTACGTTGAAAAATATTTAATCAACCCAAGGCACATTGAGGTTCAAATCCTTGCAGACAGCTTTGGAAACGTTGTACATTTGGGCGAAAGAGACTGCTCAATCCAAAGACGCCACCAAAAGCTCCTGGAAGAAGCACCGAGCCCTGCCATCAGCGAAGATGTACGCAAAAAAATGGGCGAAGCTGCAGTAAACGCAGCAAAAGCCATAAATTATGAAGGTGCCGGAACTATTGAATTTTTGCTTGATGAAAATGATCCTTCAGGCAGAAAAAACTGGTATTTTATGGAAATGAACACAAGGGTTCAGGTAGAACACTGTGTATCAGAAATGATTTCGGGCGTTGATATCGTAAAAGAACAGCTGCGCGTGGCATCAGGACAGAGATTATCTGTAAAACAGGATGATATCGTTCTTAGGGGACATGCAATAGAATGCAGGATTAACGCTGAAGACCCTGAAAGGGATTTTATACCATTTGCAGGAAAAATCGAAGGATATCTCGCACCGGGCGGATTCGGAGTACGTATTGATTCCCACGTCTACACCGGCTATTCAATTCCTCCGTATTATGATTCAATGGTAGGAAAGCTAATCTGCTGGGGTGTAGACCGCGAAGACGCCAGAAACAGGGCTCTTCGGGCATTAAATGAATATATTATAACAGGAATTAAAACTACAATTCCTTTCCACAAGGAAATTTTGAATAACGATGTATTCATTTCAGGCAAATTTGATACAAGCTTTATAGAAAAATATTATTCAAAAGAAGAAATTAAAAAAGCTCTTTCAAAAGAAAATGTTTAATTTTGATAAAAAGACCGGGCAGATTATTCAAAGCATTGCAGAATATGCGCAGCATACCGGAATTTGTGTATATTTTGTGGGCGGGATGGTGCGCGATTGCCTTATGGGGATTGGAATTAAGGATATTGATATCCTGATTGAGGGCTCTGCAATTGATTTTGTGCAAGGTTTTTACAATTTTTACAATACTAAAAGCCGCAGCCATGATAGCAAAAACCCTGATGATTACAGTAATATAAGCTGCGTTAGCCAAACCGACGATATAGAACAAGAACCGGATATTAAAATTAAATCAATCCACAAAAGTTTCAATACGGCAAAAACCGTAATAAACAATATAGAGATTGATTTTGCCTCTACAAGAGAGGAAGAATACCCAAAATCAGGATGTCTGCCTGTTGTCACAAAAACGGGATGCCCTGTTAAAGATGATCTTAAAAGAAGAGATTTTACCGTAAATGCAATAGCTGCAAGGCTTATTCCGGAAAATGGCAGGTTGAAATATGAAATAATTGACCCGTATTTTGGCACAAAAGATATTAAAGAAAAAAAGCTTAAAGCATTGCATAATAAAAGCTATATCGATGACCCTACAAGGATTTTAAGGGGTTTGGATTTTATTTTGAGATTTGGATTTGACTTCACCCAAAATGATAAGGCTTTAATTGAAGAGTACCTGAAAAGCCCAAATAGAGAAGGTTTGAGCATAGACAGAGTAAAACTTACCCTAAAAAAACTTTTTTCTGGAACGGACAGGGCAAAAGAAGCATATTTACGCATTTTAGATGATAAATATTACAGAATCTGGGAAAATAAGCCAAGCTTTAAAAAAGAATGGGCACAAAAGCTTTATGATTCTGTTGAAATATTCAAAGTACCGTCATCCGGAATTTTTTTGGGAGCAATTTTTGAGAATCTTTGCAACGGCAAACCTTTAGCCTGCAACATTTCAAATTACGAGATTTACAATTTTTACAAACCCATTTCAAACAAAGATTTGGCACTTCGCTACTCCATTTTAGGCGATAACACCGCTCTTTTTTACTTTAAAAAACTAAAGGATGTAAAATCTGATATCACAGGCGAAGACCTTATAAAACAAGGCTATACACAGGGAAAAGAACTTGGAGATGAGCTAAAAAAACACCTAATAAAAAAGCTTAACAACATACCTAAAATATAAACACATGCAGAGCAAACTAAAAATAAGACTTTGCAAATCTTGACAACTGTACAAATCCAATATATCGATTAAACCGGGTTTTACAGCACAAATCCTGATTTTTCAATCATCTCTTTCATTTTAGCTGCAGGAAAATACCCAGGAGATACTTTCAGTGTTTCCTTTACAGCATCATATGCCTGGTTGTATTTTTCTTCAGCAAGATACATCTCAGCCTCTATAAAATGAATTTCCGGATCAAAATAGCAGATTTTCTTTGATATTTCAGCAAACTCATGCACCAGGGAAGAATATCCCCAAAAAGCCAAAATTCTTGCAATAAATTTTGGCACTTCACTGTTTGAACGTGTAAAAAATTTATACGCATCTATCATATTATCTGCCCAATCATAGAGCTTATTTTCGATAAAAAGATTCAGATAAACTTCATAGAAAGCACGGGTCTGAAAATATCCGGGGCTTTTTGTAAAAGGTTTATTTTCAATAACATCTAATATAATAAGACCCCAGCCTGTTGCAAGGCAAGGATCTTTTACTTCTTTCCAGATAAGTCTTGCACTGTTTAAGTTTCCAGCTAAAAGTGCTGAAAATCCGGCTTCATATAGCATATCATTATTTAAAAATATCTCTTTTGCTTTATCATAGTGTTTATTTTCAAAACAAAACTTTGCAAAATCAATATCAATATTCTTCATCGGGGTCTAGAAACTTCCGTTTGAATTGTTGTTAAATCCAAACTCAGGCATCATTTGACTCATCATCATTGCCTGCATCATCTGCTTCATATTATCCGGGTTGCTTGCACCCTGAGACATCATATAAGGCAAATATGCATTAATATTATTCATATTATTGCTGTTTGGATTCATGCTGCCAAACATTGCTGCAAGCTGTGCCATTTCAGGATTTCCATATCCGCCATACTGACCATACCCGCCGCCAGCTTGCATTAGATAAAAGGGTTTACACCAACCTTTGCCAAAACCTTAACTGCATCAGCAATTTCTTTATCTGTAGGCTGTGCTTTAATTTCACTTGAAGCATCGTTTAATAATTTATAATTTCCTACATCCGGTGCTAAATCATTATTAATTCTGTCTTTTTGTTTTTCAAGAGCTTTTTCCTGAATTTGTTGTTTTACACTATCATCAAGAAATTTGCCGGATTTAATGAATACTGTCATATCGTCAACAGGAGCATTTTTATCCACATAGTTTGCAGAGCATTCGGGACGCCCGTTCAAACATGCAATTGCTCTTTTTGAATATTCAGTTAATTTTGTATCAGCATTTATGCCTATAACTTTCTGATAAGAATTTTGTGCTTCGCTCTTCATTCCAAGCTGCGCATAAGCAATACCCATATAATAGTGTGCAACAGCATTGTTATCATCTTTTTCAACAACAGGGATTAAATCCTGAATACAGCCTACATAATTTTTTTGTTTATACTTTGATATTGCAGCATAAACAGGAGAGCTAACCGTCATAGAACGTTGTTGTTTTGCAGCAGCAAGAGAAATATTTGTAGTGTATGCTGTTATAACTGTAAGTGCTAATACTAATGCGATTTTTTTAATCATTGATTCATATCCTTAATATTTATATTATTACTAACTATTTTATAATTATTTTATACCTTATGGCAAGTTTTAAAAAAAGGTATAAGTTTTTACACTAATATTATAATCAAGCTTTCAAAATATATTCTGATGTATTTGTATGATTTATTTTTAATTTAAATTATATAATATTAACTTTGGTATTACAAAAAATTGTATAGTATCAGGAATTTTAAGATGAAAATCAAAATCAGAGAGATTGCCAAAAAAAATAAAGGCTACAGCTTATATAAGCTTGCAAAAGAACTTCAACTTCCCCAACAAACAGTTTATTCCTGGGCAAACGGCAGAACACAACCTTCATATGAAAATATGGATAAACTTTGCGATGCACTCAATTGCACTATAGGAGACCTGTTTGAATCAGAACCTATCCAACATAAGCTCAATTTAAGAAACATTGTTTAGCTTTACTGTCTTGCAGGTTTTGTTTTATCAGATAACTTTTAAATCCGAAACATTATAAAACATACCAGAAAACATCTTAATAGCTGTTTAGCTCGTATACATATTCTCCAAATTCAGATGCATAGATAAAGTTTGGATATTTATCAAGAAAATCTCCCCATTTTTTGCCCCATGCTCTTAGCGTCGGTCTATTTTTTGGATTATCCCAATCAAGGTTCTTGAATGCAGATTCGCTTTCATGCTGAAGCCTGAAATATTCCCTCCAGTCGTCAGACAGATAAGGCGCGTATGTTTCAAGCATATATTTATAGTCATATCTAAAGAAGACATAGCCGTCAGCTTCTGTATTTTCGGTTATCAGGTAAAAACATTTAATAGCCGGTTTAACTATCGCAATATGTTTAAATTGATTACTTTTTACGGGCTCTGATATTTTAATACCTAAATCGTCAAAAGTTTTAGAAGCGTTATTATATATAAGCTCGGTGTCTTCTCTATATTTATCAACGTTATTTATAAATATTGTAAATAATTTAACATTGTCTTCTTTACTTTTGCTTTTTTTGAAAAACTCCATAAGATCTTTTTCTTCAGTTGCAACATCTTTAAATAATGTTGCAATTCTGTCAGTCAATTCACTTAAATCCGCATCCGAGTGGCTGGCATAAGTGTAATTATCACTGCGCACTACAGACTTGTAACCATTATCAGTAAGCTTATTGTTCTCAATTTCACTCATGGCATAGGAAACTGTTTTTACCATTGCTAATGCCAATATTATTACAGCAATTATTGCAGTCAAAATTATTGAGGTCTTTTTTAACATTCTCTTGGTTGTTGAACTGCTTACAACCTCTTTTAAATAATCAATACAACCATGCACTTTTGCAATTTTCTCGCCGCATACGTTGCATTTAGCTGCGAATCTTTCAATTTCTTCCTTACAATATGGACATTTCATTATTCATTGCCTCCATTATTTTGCTCGGTTTCATTTTGCCATGTGCCGCAATAACGACATTTTTTGGCATCAGCTTTTATTTGTTTGCCGCACTTGATACAAGCCTTGGTATCTTCTCCCTTTTTAGCCGTCTCTCTTTCTTCAACCGGTCTTGTGTTCTCTTCTATTTTAATTAGCACCGGCAGGAATAAAAGTAAAACAAACAGCAATACAGATATGGCTAATACTATTTGCTGTGTCGTTTTGGCTGCAGCTTTTTCTTGTAAAAGTTTTTCCTTATCTTGTATTGAATCCATAAACAATTCATGGTATCCCATGGCAAGCCCGGCACCTACGCAATAGTGATATGTACCGTTTACCTTAAAATTTTTCTTCACTTCTTCAAGATCGTATGAGATGCGTTTTTCTCTTTCAATGCTGTATACCGCTTCAGATATAACATCGTTTTTAAATTCTTCGGATGAATTTATAAATCTTAAACTGTCTGCGTAAAACTTATCCAACCCTCTTAAATACTGATTTATAAGTTCATCATCAATATCACTGTCAATATTTTTTGCAATCAAATACGGTATTTCATTATTTAAATGGTGTTTGCGCACAATTTTTTTTATTTTATTCATATACGGTAGCGCATCTTTGCTGCTTTGTTGTGTACTATTTACAGCACTGGCAGTATTTTTCGACTTTGCATTCCATTCTAAATATGACTGCTTTATATCACTGAAACTTGGCGTTTCCAATGGTGCATTATTAGATGTCAGTAACGCTATACCGCTTCCTATCATTACCAGCAGCACTATGATTAATAGTATCAAACTGAACACCTTGCCAATTTTAAATGTTAAGTTCAAAAATTTATTCATCTTATCTCCTTTGATTGGAACTTACTTCCGGCATATTTCCAAATTTTGCATACGCGATATATAGCACCGACAGTGTGTGCATTTTTCCAGTTTCATTAATGTGCATTAAAAGCTAGACGTTTTCCTTTGCGGTTCCTTCGGTCTCTTTTTGAGCCTTTTTCAAAAGGTTTTCTAAGATTTCGGCGCACGCTGCCACCATATTCACACAGTGAGCTTTTCTTTCAGGTGAATGAAAATCAAAACCGTGGGTTAAAACTTTACAGCAGGTAGCCTTGTGGTTTTCTTTAAATTTTTCAATAAATTCTTTTGCAAGAGCTCTGGCACGTTCGGTTTTACCTCTGCCATGGATATATCCTATAACCATCTGGCTTCCTGCAATTGCTCCGCAAAGACACCCTGAGCCCATGCCTCCTGAAAAACTTGTTGCACAGGATAAAAATTCGGCAGGTGCCAATCCTTCATCAATTGCAGCTTTTACAATGGATTCAGAACATGAATATCCTGTTTTAAAATTTTCGATTGCTCTCTCTTTTAACATAATTTATTTCCCGTTTTTAATATTTTGCACCTTTATTTGTACATCTTCAATAAGTTTTCTGTTTATCCCCATTAAATCAGCAATTATAGCTAAAAGTGCCGTTTGAAAACTTACAGTAATCAAAAGACCGCATAAAATTAAAGACTGGATATGCCCTGCACCATCCCCAAGGAAATAAAAATATAAAAACCTGAGACCTATTCCAAAGCCAAGAATAAAGAAAAACGCCGCAAGTGAAGCAAAAAACCTAAATGGGTGATAGATTATAAAAAACCTTATCATGGTTTTTGCAGAACGAAATATGTATTGAAAATTGTTTTTGATGAGCCTTGAAGGTCTTGCAAAATCATTCTCGTTCACACGAATTGGCACACTTACAATTGATAAGCCCTTTCTCTGCGCCTGGATAATGGATTCCATTGTATATGTATAATTATCAAAAATATTTATCCGTTTTGCAGCATATCTGCTGAATGCACGAAAACCGCTCGGGGCATCTAAAATATCAGCTCCGGATATTTTTTTCATAACATAAGAGCCCAGCTTTTGAAGAATTTTTTTTACGGGTGAAAAATTCTTTATTTTTTCAATAGGTCTTGCACCAATTACAATATCAGCTTTATTTTCAAGTAAGGGTTTTATTAATTTCGGAATATCTTCAGCACAATATTGGTTATCTGCATCCAGATTTACAATTATATCGGCGCCGTATTTAACACAATTTTTCAACCCCGCATCAAATGCACGTGCAAGCCCGAGATTTTTTGGAAATTCAACAATATAATTTACCTTTAATTCCCTGGCAACTTGCGTTGTAGTATCTGTAGAGCCGTCATTTACAACAAGAATTTCAATTTCATCTATACCGTCAATTTTTTCCGGAATATCGTTTATGGTTTCAGAAAGTGTTTCTTCTTCGTTATAGCAGGGTATCTGAATAATCAATTTCATAAAAAGATTATACACTAAATTACATTATATGGATGAGATTTTAACAAAAAGACAAAAGTTTATTTTCGGATATCCGAAAACATTTGTATAAAAGTTTTTATTACACACCATAAACTTTATTGTCATCCTTGTTAGAGCCAATTTTCAGAAGAAATTTGGCTTTTTTATTTATGCAATTAATTCAATTTTATTTTTAGTATGGTGTTCGTTTGAAGAAATAAATTTTTCTTCTTCAGAAAGTTCCATTATTGCACCGGTTTTTCCTTTGGGCTTAAATCCGCATTGATTATAATAAAATTTCTCGGTTTTCGGACGTTTTTCAATGGCTGATATATAAAAATCCTTATACTCGCATTGTGTTTGTTTTACAAAAAAACTTAACATTGTCTCGCCTACATATTTCAATCTTCTCGGTTTATCCGAATAACAAGACTGGCTCGGCATTGTTTCAATACATTTAAGCGTATTTCTCGTCTTATCATCACAATTTAATATACCGTAACAAAGAAGCTCTCCGGATTCATCTTCCATTACATAATATTTTTCACTCTCGTAATCATCCGGAAAACAAATTGCCGCCTCTTCCAAATAAAAATTATTTTGCCAGTTGGCATTGTTTATTACATTTTTTAAACAATTTACATCATCCTCCTTATTTAGATGATATATTTTCACACTGTGCGCATCCCCATTTTCAGACAGAACCGATGCTCTGGCGGCAAGATTTCTTTCAAAAGCAATATTATTTTTATAAACCGAATTAAAAATTTTCATGCTAATCAAAAGTATATGAATAAAAAATTTTGCCAAAATAAAATACCATTGGCAAGACAATCAAAATATTCGGTTTTCTTATTTTTATTAAGTTTTATTAAGATAAAATATTACCCAAAAAGCTTGTCCTGCAGGGCTATTTTAAGAATAGCAAAATTTTTGTAAAAAAATAGTATATATTTTATACATATACTAGCAAAAAATATTTTTTTCATGTTTTATATGAGAAAGTAAAAAATGCAAATGGTCGAAAAATAGAATTTTTTTTGTGCATTTTTTCAAAATAACTCCAAAATAAACACGATTGGGAGAAAAATATGTCAAACAACATTAACAATCTAAACGGCTTTAATGCTATAAATTTTAGCGGTAAAGGAAAACCCGAAAAAGAAGAAACTCCAAAATGCGATTGCCCTGAATGCATCGAAACGGAAGCATCTGCGATGGAAGCTATGGAAAGCGCAGGACGTGCCCAGCTTGCTGTTAAAGGTCCGTACAAATTTGACCATAAAAATGTAGCTGCTGATGTAGCAGAATTTCAAGATCTTGCTTTAGACGCAGAATTTGCTGCGCTAAACGATTATGCTCTTCAAAAATTCGGCAAATAGGTACAACATCAAACAAAATGTTTTGCTAAGATTTTAGAACTCAGGCAAAACAATCCTTTACTATCCTCATTTTTACCCTTAAAATATTTATTTTAAGATTATTTTCATCTCCATAATTATTTAAATATATACTTGATTTCAGCGTTTTCTTGTGCGAAAATTTTAAATAACTTATAAAGTTTTAAAATTTTAAAAGAGGCGCTAATTGTCAAATACAGATACAAAATTGAATCTTGTTTATTTTTTGGATGGTAAAACTTATATTAATATCACAAATGCCTGTACAAATTCCTGTGTATTCTGCCTTCGAAACGATAAGGATAATGTAAAAGGTGCATATATGTGGCACAAAGGCGCTAAAATTACAGCTGATGATGTTATAGCGCAAATTGAAGAAAACAAAGAAAATATTAAAGATGAAATAGTCTTTTGCGGATACGGTGAACCTTTAGTCCGTTATAACGAGGTCATAGAGGTTGCAAGATATATTAAAAATACCATGCCTGAAATTAAAATAAGAATCAATACCAACGGTCATGGAAACTTTATTGCAAAGAAAAATATAGTGCCTGATTTAGCACCTTTGATTGATTCGGTTTCAATAAGCCTTAATGCGCAAAATGAAGCCTTGTATAATAAAATCTCAAAACCTTCCTTTGAAGGTGCGTATGAAGCCATGCTTGATTTTGCAAAACTCTGTGTAAAAGAAGGCATAAAAACAACTTTATCTGTTGTTTCAGGATATAAAAGCGAAGTTTATCCTGTAGATCTCAAGACATGTGAAGAAATTGCACTGGAAATTGGTGCGGGTTTCAGAGCAAGAGAATGGATACAAAACGGATATTAGATAAAAGGGGTTCAAGTAAAATTGAACCCGAAATTTTATAAAATGTAGGAGAAGATTTAGAAAGGTCTTTAAAAATGAACGTACTGGACAAAATCATGAAACCTAAATCAGTTGCTGTTATAGGCGCATCTACAAAGCCTAAAACAATTGGTTCGGAAATTATGCAAAGGCTTAGAGATTATAAATTTAAAGGAGAAATCTACCCCGTAAACCCAAAGGGCGGAATAATTGAAGGTTTTCAGGCTTATACTTCAATTTTAGAAGTGCCGGGTGAAGTTGATTTGGCTGTTATTGTTGTAAATTCAAAATTTGTTCTTCAAACAATTGATGATTGTAACAAAAAAGGCATAAAAGGTTTATGTATAATCACTGCAGGCTTCAAAGAAACAGGCAAAGAAGGTGCGGAACTTGAACGCCAGCTGCTTGAAAAAGTACGTGAATACGGCATGAGATGCGTTGGTCCAAACTGTCTTGGCGTTTTAAACACAAAACCGGAAGTTTCAATGGATGCAACATTTGCAGAATCTCTTCCCGTAAGGGGTGATATTGGTTTTGTTTCACAATCAGGTGCTCTTGGCGGCGGCATATTAAATATTTTAAAAGATTTAAACCTTGGTTTTGCACAGTTTGTATCAATCGGAAACCAGGCAGATGTTAATGCTGAAACAATGCTTGAATACTGGGAAAACGATGATGATGTAAAACAAATTTTGCTTTATATGGAATCAATCCAAAACCCTGCAAACTTTAGAAAATTAGCCTCAAGAATTACAAAGAAAAAACCGATTTTAGCCCTTAAGGCAGGTCGCTCTGCAGCAGGTGCTTCCGCTGCATCTTCCCATACAGGTTCACTTGCAGGTGCAGATAAAGCTGCTGCAGCTCTTTTAAAACAATCCGGCGTAATCAGGGAATTTTCGCTTAAAAACCTTTTTGCAAACGCTAAAGCATTTTCAAACTGCCCTATTCCGAAAGGAAACCGTGTTGCAATCATTACAAACTCAGGCGGTCCCGGAATTATGGCAACGGATGCTATTTGCGAAAACGGTATGCAAATGGCAAAAATTACGGATGCTACGAAAGAAAAGCTCAGAAGTTTCCTTCCTGCAGCAGCTTCCGTTAAAAACCCGGTGGATATGATAGCCTCAGCGCCTATTGAACACTATATTCAAACTCTTGAAACTATAATCGCAGATGAAAATGTTGATATGATAATGGTAATTTACCTGCCGTTCCTTGGTTTGAAGGATATAGACGTTGCAAAAGCATTAATGGAAATTAAGGCTAAAAATCCTCAAAAACCAATTGTCGGCGTATTTATGACAACATCTGATTTCTTCACTGAAATTTCAAATATGGATGTCAATATGCCATTCTATATGTACGCAGAAGAAGCTGCAGAGGCATTCCTGAGACTTGATGAACAAAGACAGTGGATGGAAAAACCTGTTGGCAAAGTTCCTTGCTTCGATGTAGACAGAGCTAAGGTTGAAAAAATTATTAAGTCTTCAATTGCAGAAGGCAGAGACCAGCTTACGACCCTTGAATCTATTGATGTACTTCAGGCTTACGGCATCAGAGCCTGCAAATACGGTTTAGCTGTTAACGAAGATGAAGCTGCAACTGTTGCAAATAACATTGGTTATCCCGTTGTTATGAAAATGACATCAAAAACAACATCCCACAAAACAGATGTTGGCGGTGTTATTGTTAACATTCAATCCGAAGAACAGCTCAGAAACGAATATAAAGGTCTGATTTCAAGGTTAGAAGCTAAAGGCTTACTTGAAGGCTTAGAAGGTGTTATTATTCAGGAGATGGTAAAAGGAAGCCGCGAAATGGTTTGCGGTATTGCAACAGACCCGCAATATGGTCCTATGATGATGTTTGGTCTTGGCGGTGTGTTTGTTGAAGTGATGAAGGATGTAACATTCAGAATCGCACCTTTAACAGATAACGACGCCATTGATATGATTAAATCAGTAAAAGCATACAAGCTTTTAGAAGGCGCCAGAGGTACAACCCCGGCACAAATTAATCAAATCCAGGAAACCTTGTTAAGGCTTTCACAGCTTGTTTCGGATTACAAATTCATTGATGAACTGGATATCAACCCGCTTCTTATCAGCGAAAAAACAGGTGAAGGCATTGCAGTAGACGGCAGAATCAAGGTTCGTATCAATGAAGCAAAGGAAGCTCTCGGTTGCACATGCGACTGCACTTCCTGTGGTTGTTAAGCAGACCTTGCATAATAGAATTAAACCTCTCTGGAAAATCCTGGAGAGGTTTTTTAATGAACTGAACAATAAAATTTATAAATCATGTCCGCCAAATTTTTATCTCTGTACATGGCTTCTGTAATTTCTTTTGCCATATCCTGCACAGCAATCATTGGTGACACTGTAAAAAACTGATACGGCTCCACCCCTAATACAGATGCTAAACGATACAAAGTTAGCTGTGTCGGATACACTTTTCCGCGTTCAATATTAGAAAGACTTGCTTGTTCTATATTTATAAGTTCTGCAAGATATTCCTGAGTATAATTTTTTAAATCCCTGTAATATTTAATTTTTCTGCCAAATGCAACTCTAAAATTGGCAAAACTCTCCTCAAATTCTTTGGTATCAGGGTGATTATACTCTTTTATAGCCATAAAAAATCCTCCTCCACTACTTCCTAATATAGATTTTGTATTGAGTTATGAAAATTTTTATAACTTTATATTTATTTTTTTGCTTGATTTATGATGAATAAACTATATAATATAGTTATTAGATTATATTTTACGAAAAATATGCGTAATTATATATAGACAAGTGGGTAATAACTATGATTAAAAGTTTTCATCTAAAACGGCAAATGCCGGCAAAAAAGGCATGTAATTTCATGTCAAAACAACGGGGGTTTTCTCTTGTTGAAATGCTCATGGCTCTTTTGGTTGCATCGTTGCTGCTTGCAG
>CAJULH010000052.1 GCA_910587175.1 Candidatus Gastranaerophilales bacterium
GATCTAATCCATAGAACGAACAAGCATTATGAAATTTATAATGTCTAAGACCAAAAGTATGGTATCTTTTATTTTTCCGCAATTTATTTTTTTCACAGTTGAAAAACCCTGGTTAAAGTTTTTCAACTTTAAATTTACATCCTTCAATGTTTCAAGGGTGCCTTTAGCTTCAATATTTACAGCTTCAAGACAATTTCTAGCCTTATCCTCAAGGTAAATTAATCCCCAAACTATTAAACTTGTGATTATAAGTTCAAATATAATTATTAAGATGTAGCCAAATTCTATCATTCATGTATTATAATTTATATTAAAGGAGTATTCTATACATAAAGTGGATTATTTTAGAACCGTGCCAAATTTTAACAAAGCTTTGAAAAATACCCATAGAGTTTATTCGCTTCTAAAGAAGTTTCACTTTGAAGGGACAAGTTTTCCCGGGAAAATTTTAAGAAAAAATTATAAAAATTTTCTGACAGACGCACAGGATTATGCTATTTCAGACCGTTTTGCAATTACCGGCACAAACGGAAAAACTACAACCGCGGGTATTTTAGCCCAAATTTTAAAAGAAGCCGAGCATTCTGTTATTCATAACGAACTTGGCGCAAATATGCCAAACGGCATTGCGACAGCCGTTGCCTTGGGGTTGTACAAAATTTTAAAAGATAATCCGGTTCAGCGCATAGATAACTATGTTATAGAATGCGATGAAGCATACCTTGCCACTTTATTTGAAGAGATGAAGTTTGATTATCTTCTTGTTACAAATCTCTTTCGTGATCAGTTGGATAGATATGGCGAACTTGATATAACAAAAAAGAAAATTCAAAAAGGCATTGAGTTAAACGAAGATATAACACTAATTTTAAATGCAGATGATCCGACACTTTCAGATATTGACCATAAATTAGCCGATGGCAGACAAAGAAAAAAAATCTACTACGGCATTGAAAATATTACTTTTGCAGGATATGATAAAATTTCAAAAAGTCCGTCTGAGACTATATATTGTTCCAAATGCACATTGCCTTTGCAATATAAAAAAAGGTTTTATTCCCAGCTTGGCAAATGGTATTGTGCCTGCGGGAACAAGCGCACGGAGCCCGATATAAAGGCAGATGTGAAGGTTTTTCCTGACCATTTTTATCTTTACATCACATACAAAGAAAAATCTTACAATTTTAAGGTAAATTTAACAGGTTTATACAATGCCTATAATGCGCTTGGGGCAATATCATGTGCGTTGATAAACGGGGTTGAGCGGAGATTTATTGATAAAGCTCTTGAAAATTATAAACCCGCATTTGGCAGAAATGAGACCGTATATTTAAAAGGAAAACCTGCAACTGTTTATTTAATTAAAAATCCCGTAGGTGCAAGTGAAGTTTTACGCGGGCTGAAAAATATTGAAAACACAAATATTTTAATATCCATAAATGATAATTATGCAGATGGCAGGGATGTCAGCTGGCTTTGGGATTCTGATTTTGAAAGTCTGAGAGATTTTAAGGGAAATTTCTTTTTAACAGGTTCCCGTGCGGATGATATGGCGCTCCGGCTAAAATATGCAGGGTGTGATACAGGCTCTATTTTAATTGATTCAAATATCAGACGCTCTTTGGAAGATGCTGTTGATAAGCTGCATTTCAACGAAAAGCTTGTAATTTTAACAACATACACATCTCTTTTAAAAATGACAAAATTATTTAAAGGGATGAAGAAATAATCGCTTTTAATGAATATGATGCGGCACAATATTCTCCGCTTTAGATATTTAAGTTATTCAGACACGGCGCGAAGCCCCATATCATTCGCAAGCTCTGTTTAATCTATGCGTTGCAATCTTTTAAGCGCATAACTTAAATATCTTCCATTTTGAATATTAAAAAGGCTCCTGATTTTCTCAAAGAGCCTCTCTTCTAAAATGTTTTTCTTATCAATTAAATTATGCTTTTTTCGCTGTAAATTGCTTAATTAATTCCGGTAGTTTCTTAATGTTTTCAATTGTCAGGGTAAAAAGTTTATGCATTTTCGAAACTGCCGCTTTAAATATATCCGAATTTACAAAATTGCTTAATCCTTTTCTTGCAGCATCAAATATATTTTTGGCACCTTGTTGCATTTTTCCCATATCAGGTCTGCCTGTGAAATTTAATGCGCCTGATGAGGTATTCATTCTTCTTGGAGCCCTTACTCTTTCAACATTCAGGGCATTTAAGCCATTTGACTGTATAGGTGTAATCATTACTTTCCTTTAATCTAGCAATCAAGGTTTTCTTTTGCCATTTTTGTAAATGTGTGCAATGCTTCTTCGCCCATTGCTCTTAACGTTGCAGCTGAACCTTTTGCCTGAATGTGTGCAATAACAGCTTCTTCCGTTACTTCTTTATTGTTTAGGTCTGTTGCATCGTCCATAACGTCGCCTGCTTTTAAGCCTGCGCCTACTGCACCTGCACCTGCGAGCGTTGAATCAATAGCGCTTGCACCGTCTGTAATGCCATGTCCGCTTAATACTTTTTCAACCTTTGCAGCGTTTTCAAGACCTTCTTCAGTATTGCCAAATAATTTTGTAATAAAACCATGTAATTTACTACTTGTATTAAATTCACCATTGGCTTTGTTTAAATGTGCTTTAATGCCTTCTGCTAAGCCATCAAGATCCTCGACTGCAATATTTTCTTCAGGATTAGTATATTTACTAATTATATCTTTAATGTTTTCAACAGTTTTTTGGGCACTTTTTGAAAGACCTTCGCTGTTATCAACAAATTCTTGTAAATCTTCGGCTGTAACATTAACTCTTTTGCCACTTTTGCTTGTTTCTGTAATTGTGCCAAGAACATCTCTGAAAAAGTCTCTGGATTGAGTTTCGGCTCTTTTAATTTCTTTACCGTTTAATACAGTTTGAACCTTTTGTAATAAAAAACCACCTAAGTCTTTTGCATCATCTGCAACTTGGAATTTTTCTGTACCGGTAACTTTATTTGCAATTTTTTTACCTGTATTGATAACGGATTCAGTTAATCCATTCAATAATTTTTGGTTTTTTGCAAATGCTAAAGAGAGACCAGCCGTACCCAAAACACTGAGTCCGATTGCTGCATATTCAAAATTTATATCTTTTTTAATTATCTTTTGAGCTTCCGGTGATAAACTCATATAGTCTACACCATATTTCTCCATCGCCCTTTTTTGAATGTGTTTGCTAACCTTAGGCTGTTTTTCAGCTTTATCAGCCTTCTTTGCACGTCCGAAACTAACATTTGAACCTATTGCATTTACAGATGACATAATCTTCTTCCTTTCACACACCATGATAAAAGCGTATGAATCTTAAATATTGCTATTTTCATGAAGTTTTGTAAACAAATTGTTACAATTCTCCCGAAAATTTTTCCTAACGTTTCATTATTATACAACAAAATGTAAATTAGTGGAAATATTTTTTATCTTTTAGCTCATCGGGCATAAACTGTTGTCTGTATTCAGTGTCATTGTGTGTATAAACGTATCCTTCGCCAAAGCCGTATTTTTTTGCATCCTTATAATGTGCATCTCTTAAATGCATTGGCGGCGGGAAATCAAGTCCTGATTGTATATCCGCCATAGCTTCATCTATAGCCATTATAGCCCTGTTTGATTTTTTGGCACGGGCTGTAAATTCTGTTGCCTGCGCAAGAACAATTCTGCATTCGGGCATGCCAAGAGTTTCCACAGCTTTCAAAGCGGCTTCAGCAATTAAAAATGCTCTAAAATCTGCATTTCCGACATCTTCGCTGGCGCAAACAATCAAACGCCTTGCAATGACTCTCGGATCTTCACCGTTTGCAAGCATTTTTGCCAAATAATATATTGCAGCATCAGGGTCTGAGCCTCTCATGGATTTTTGATAAGCCGAAAGACAGTCGTAGTGTCCCTGTCTGTCATATCTTGCCGTATTTTTCTGGAGCAAATCTTCAACAATTTTTTTATTGACCGTGGCATTTTGGTTTTTACCGTCTCCGTATGCTGCAAAGTAAGAATTTTCAACAGTATTGAGTGCGTATCTTGCATCTCCTGCGGATAAATTTACAATTGTATCAATTGCTTCTTCTTCAACCACTACAGGCATTTTAGCATAATTTTCTTTTAGATAATTAAATCCTTTTTCAACAATTTTTCTAATGCTTGTTTCATCAATTCTGTTTAACATTATGACCTGTGCACGGCTTAAAAGTGCCGGTACCACCTGAAAAGACGGGTTTTCTGTGGTAGAGCCTATCAGATGAAACGTTCCGTTTTCAATATGCGGCAAAAGGGCATCCTGCTGGGTTTTAGAATATCTGTGGATTTCATCAATAAAAAGAATCGTACGAACCCCGCTTCTTAAATTTTCTTTAGCATTTAAAACCGCGTCTTTTACATCCTTTACCCCGGACGTAACCGCAGAAAGCTCCAGAAAATTTGCATTATGATAATTTGCAATTAGTCTTGCAAGAGTAGTTTTGCCGCAACCCGGAGGACCCCAAAGTATCAGGGAAAACAATCTTTTTGCCTTTAGTAAATTATTTATTGGCGAATTTTCGTTTATTACATTTGTCTGACCCAGAAATTCATCAAGATTTTTGGGTCTTAAAAGTGCCGCCAGAGGAGTTTGCTTATTATTTTCTTCAAGATTATCAAACAAATTCATTGTATAATCTTATCATGGTAAAGAAAATTTTAATAATATTGGTTTTATTTAGTCTTCTTGGCGGAATTGCAGCGTCAGGATATTATATTTATAAAGAAGGCGGGTTTAATGCTGCTTTGGGGTTATTTAAAACTCCGGATATAAAAAAGCAGGGTATTTTGCCCAACGGATGTGTTGTAGATAAACTTCCAAAGCCGCAGTTTAAAAATTTGTTTGATAAAATGTTTAAGTTTCAAAAAAAACCGTCAGTGTTTACATTTTGGACAATTCAGCTTAAGGCTCCTGCAGGGCATTTTATGGATGAAAACATTGAAGCATTTAAAAAACTTCATCCCGATATTGAAGTTGTGTGGGTTGATATTCCTATTGCAGAGGCTCAAAAAAGGACTCTTGCAGCTGTGCTTTCCGGGAACCCGCCGGATTTAATAAACCTCAACCCGGATTTTTCTTCCCTTCTTGCCCAAAAAGGGATTCTTGAATATTTTACAGAAGATGAAACTGAAAGTTTCCATCCGGAACTTATAAATAAATTGAAGTATAACGGCAACATTTTTGCCCTTCCTTTTTATGCTACAAGTCCCGTAACTGTATATAATGCAGGAGTTTTAGACAAATGTTTTGAACATGGATATCCTGTAATTGCAAGCTATGAAGATATTTATAGCATGTCAGGTGAAATTAAAAACTGTACTGATAAGCCTGCAATTGTGATGAATCTGAATGAAAACGATACTTTTGCCAAAATTCTAAATAAATATGACATTTCAAAATTTGAAACCGAAGAGGAATCAAAGGCGCTGACTCACGTTGTGCGTATGTTTGACGATATGTATAAAAAAGGATATTTGCCAAAAGATACGCTGACACTAAACCATAGGGAAGTTATAGAGCAATATATGGCAAAAAATGCGGCATTTATTGTTGCGGGGTCAAATTTTATCAAAATGATAAAAGAAAATGCACCTGATGTTTATAAAAATTCTGAAATTACAAACCAGCTGACATCGCCCGATGGCAAATATGATGTAGGCTTAATGAATTTTGTGATTCCAAAAAATGCTAAAAATAAAGTTCTTGCAAAAGAGTTTGCTTTTATGCTTTTGAATAAAGAAAACCAGTTGAAGTTTACAAAACTTACAAATACTCTTCCTGCAAATCTTGAGGTGCTTTTAGATGATTATTTTATTGAATGTCCTGATGATTTGACTGAAAAATCCCGCTGTATCGGCGCAAGCCAGCTAAATTCCCTTGTGCAGGAAGATTTTGGCTATAAGAATAAAAAAGCAATAAACGATACTTTAAACAAGGCACTTGAAGAGATATTACTGAATGATGAAAATTCCGGGAAAATTTCTGATGAAAGACTTGAAAAAAAACTTAAAAAATTACAAAATGAAATAAGAGCCCTGAAAAAGGACTGATGCTTTGAAACTTGACAATCTGTATATTTACCTGCGCAATCAAATAGATTGCAAAATCCGTTAAAAAAAGGGGCAAAGCGGTTACTATGTATCTTCGCCCCGATAACGTTGTTTTATCTAAATATTTGATGTTGTCCTGAATGAATTTGTTTCATTTACAGGACAACATATTGTTTATTCCCACCATTCAATGAGTATTTTTCCGTTGGAGCCGTTTCCTCCGGTGTTTGGATTGTATGTACTAACAGAAGGAGTTCCTACTTCCAAAATGCCTGCGCCTCCTCCTCCTGCGCCATATCCTGCAGCATCAGCATTTTTTCCGTTTGCATTGTCGCCTGTTGTCCCGCCGTTTCCGCCAGCTCCGTATTTATTCAATGTTCCGCCGTTTCCGCCGGCGCTTAATTTGTTATTTGCATTACTGCCGTTTATACCATCTTCCCCTTTTGTTCCCTGGATGCAGCAGTTTGTGGTAAGGCTTGCGGTACATTGAATATTCAAATAATCTTTATTATTTATACCTTTACATATATTTGATGTGTTGCCGCCTTTTCCGCTGACCAGGCTGTTTGCATTGGAATCTGCACTGGCAGAGCCTCCGGCAGCGCCTCCGCCTGCGGATACTATTTTGTTTGTTGTTCCGTATCCAAATATGGTGTTTCCGCCATTTTTTGCAGGAATGAGTTCGTTATTATTGATATATGCTCCTGCACCGCCTTTTCCTATCCTTATCTTTATTATGTCTCCACTTTTTGCGCCTTGTATTGTATATGTCATAACATTTCCGGAAGCACCCCCGCCTGCAGTGCCGGTTTCCGCATATTTATAAATGCTTTTTGCAGCATCCCAATATTTATTCCAGCTTATCCTTACATAGCCGCCGCTTCCATTGCCTCCGTCAGCTAATCCGTATCCGCCTCCGCCGCCGCAGCCATAGCCTGATGCATTACCGCCTTTGGGGTTAGATAATGTACCGCCTTTTCCGGGTGTGCAGGTAATATTTCCAAATATTGTTGCAGCGCCTCCGTCTCCTCCGGTTGTTTCATTGGCAAATGAAGTGGCACCTTCGGCATAAGTTTTTGTTCCGTTATTTGCGCTGTGTCCTGCGGTGTTTGAAAAGCCATTTACGGCAAGATATTTAACAGAGTTGTTATTTCCTGTAGTTATTGCGCCATATGCTGCATAGTACGGAGATGAAGTTACATATGATACGCCGTCTGGAGAGCCTCCATAAGCGCCAACAGATGTCAAATTACCATTTACGAGAGGTGTTGATGTTAATAATGTATTATCTGTGTCATTAAGTATTTTGGAAACATAAGTTGTATTTTCGGTTTTTGTATTAAAACCTTTTCCTGCAGTAGGTTTTATAATTTCATTGCTAGAATCAATTTTACCCGCTTTCCCACCTGATGCTCCCGCTCCCACCGAAATATGTAAGACTTCTTTTTCGGCTACATTTACAGATTGGATGGGTACTATTTGTCCGCTTCCACCACCGCCACCGCCGGGACCGTAGTTAAGATATGTTATTCTCATAGCACCGGGTTTGCCATTCTTACCCTTTTGTACATAATTTTGCCAGTTAATTGCGTAGTTTTGATATCCTGCGCCTCCGCTACAATGCTCTGAACCAAAAATTGTAGATGATTGGTACCCTGTACCGTTAGTGCCTGAACCAGCCTGAGTTACAGCAGCTCTGCCGCCTGTACCCCCATTTCCGCCTCCATTGCCCCCACCACCGCCACCTCCACCTCCTCCCGCGTGAGTTCTGGCGCTTCCTCCGGGTGCCCCTATTTCCAAACGTTTATTGTTGGCGAAATCAACATCATCAATTGCACCACCCCCGCCTCCACCACCACCCGGGGCGACAGCAAGAGAATTGTTTCTTGTTCCAAATATTGTTGCGCCACCACCGCCACCGCCACCAGCACCTCCGCAGCCACCACCTCCACCTCCACCGCCATAGCCAGTAATGCTGCCTCCCCCACCTCCACCACCTTGACCATGGGGAATGGATATTCCATTAGAATCTAAAAGCGTTAGCCACTTTGCCGCTCCTCCGTTACCGGCACCCCCTCCTGTACCCCCATCAGTGTCTTTACCAATAACTCCATTTTGACCATCAACATTAGAGGTTAATTTTATATCACCTCTTTCTCCACCCCAACCAAAATATGAACTGCTTTCCCTGCTAATGCCGCCTGCGCCTCCGTTACTTCCGCCAAAACCACCAGTACCTCCGGCATCTGCCCATTTATCTCCGCCTCCCCCGCCGCCAGCTCCGCTGCTGCCATTTAAACCTCTTGCATTTTCTATAGATGTGAATGCGCCGCCCCCGCCGCCCCCGCCGCCTATTATTATATTTTGCGAAGCAGCGTTATTTAAAGTTATTACTTTATTTAGTATGTATCCTCCGCCTCCCCCGTTTCCGCTTCCTGTTGCACTGATGTATAAAGTACCTCCCGAAGCATATCCTCCCCCACCACCGCCACCACCGCATGCGGTTACAAGAATATTCTTATTTTTTGTAACATTTGGAACATTCCAAGTAAATTCGCCTGGAGCAAGATAATCTATATTGGTAAGTATCTGACCTCCTGCACCGCCGCCTGCACCACCAGATACAAGAGTTGCCTCAATTTGATTTACCATTGCAGGAACTGTAAAAGTACCTGTGGAACCCGGAGTTGTGTATTCTTTGTATCCTGCAGAAGGTGCTGCGCCGCCACCCCCGCCGGCGCCTACAACCGTTATTTTCATATCACCGTTATATCCTACAGGAACGATAAATTCTCCTTCGCAATACTGGCTTCCGTCAGTGTCGGTCTTTACATTGCTGCATTCTGCGGAGCCGTATTCGATTGTATGTGTTTTAGTTTTTTTTCCTGGTAAAGTACCTTCTATGGATACTGTCATACTATCATCCATTTTCCTTGTTATCACTGGAGCTAAGGCTGCCAAAAGAAGAGATGCCACAAGCAAAGCCATAAGCATTTCTACGAGGGAAAAAGCAGGACGATTTTTCGAACTGCAAACGTAGCTCTTTTTAGAGCACAAAAAATTTTCTTTCATAATTAACCTTTTTTACGATAAACAATTTCTAATGTATAAACAACTTTTCTGATTTCAATATATCATATCACAATATTCATTTCAAGAAGATTTTTGGATGAGTTATATGTTTGTCTCATTGCCTTTATTTTTAATGTTTTCAAATACTTTTTTAGCGCCGTCATGCTCTTTTGCAAGTTTTGTCACAAAATCAATAGCTTCAATATCCCTTGCTATAGCTTCTTTCAGGGAAAGAATTTCTTCGTATGTTAAAGTTTGCACATTTGTATCAATTTCATATTCCCAAATCTTTTTAAACTTTTGCTGTGCAACCTCGTCAAACCCCGGCAGCTGCATTTTGTATCCATACCATTTATGGAACTGATGGGTCATTATATAAATATTTACAGGTAAATCCCTTAAAACAAACATTGGAGCTGTTTTAAAGGCAAATTTATGCTCTAAAACAATGTTTAGAACAAGAGCATTTATGCCAGAAACCGGTGTTATAAACCCTTCTTCCTCGCCTACAAATTTCAAAAGCTTGTCTGCATAAGGAATTTTATAAACTTTTGTTCCGTTTTCTTCAATATATTCAAGAAGTTTTTCCGGGTGTTTAATGTTTTCTTCAACAATTTCTTTTACTTCTT
Source organism: Candidatus Gastranaerophilales bacterium (assembly GCA_910587175.1). Classification (GTDB taxonomy): domain Bacteria; phylum Cyanobacteriota; class Vampirovibrionia; order Gastranaerophilales; family Gastranaerophilaceae; genus MGBC122484. Next base: position 9,798 of record CAJULH010000052.1, read on the forward strand.
CGTTGAGCTTTTTTTTATTTTGTTCTGTTTTAGAATTTAAAATAAGCTTAATTCCTGCCTGCGCGTGGGTTTTGGTGGTGGAATTTTTGGATGAATACTGCACGTTTTGAAGAGCTGTTTTATATTTTTTTGCGTAATATTTTTCCTGATAGTTTAGTATCCACTCTGTAATTTTTTTGATTAATTTTTCCATTTTGCAGGCTCCATGGGCTTTTTGTGCGGTTTGCAATTTTAATACAATCTCAAAAGACAATTTCTGAATATTAAAAATCGCCCTTAAACAGGATTATACCAGTTTTTGGGCGATTATTAAATAATGTTAATGGTTGAGTTTTACCATCGTTGTATTCCAGTTTGCTTGCTCATACAAGTGCCTTGGAAACACCGGCTCATGCGTTTTACTTATCATCCAATGCTGCAACGCCCGGGAGCACTTTGCCTTCGATGAATTCAAGGCTTGCGCCGCCGCCTGTTGAAACGTGGGTGAAATCTTCTGCTTTTGCAAATTTCTTTGCTGCAGAAACTGAATCGCCGCCGCCTATAACAGATGTTGCACCGTTTTTGGTAGCTTCAACGATTGCCGCAAGCACTGCTTTTGTGCCTTCTGCAAATGCAGGATTTTCAAATGCGCCCACAGGACCATTCATAAGGATTGTTTTAGATGATTTTAAAACATCTGCAAAAGCTTTTCTTGACTCAGGACCAGCATCTACGCCTTCAAAACCGTCAGGAATTTCATTGATTTTTACAAATTTGTTTGTGCCGTTTCCTGAAAAATCATCAGTTACAAGTACATCAGTTGCCATAACAAGCTTTACACCTTTATCAGCAGCTTTTTTCTCAATAGCCTTTGCAACATCCATCTGGTCATCTTCGCAAATTGAATTTCCAATTTTGCCGCCGTTTGCTTTAACAAATGTATATGCCATACCGCCGCCGATAATCAGATTATCAACTTTGTCGATAAGGTTTTCTAAAACACCGATTTTGGATGAAACCTTTGCTCCGCCAACAACAGCCGTGAAAGGTCTTGTCGGGTTATCAAGTGCCTGGCTTAGGCACCTTAATTCTTTTTCCATTAAAAGCCCTGAAACTGCAGGTTTTAAAACTTTTGCAAGTTTTGCTGTAGATGTATGGTTTCTGTGTGCTGCGCCGAATGCATCATTTACGTAGAAATCGCCAAGTTTTGCAAGTTCGTTTGCAAAAGTCATATCATCATCTTTTGCTTCTTCTGCTTTGTAGTATCTGATATTTTCTAAAAGTGCAACCTGACCTTCTTTTAAAGTTTCAACCATTTTAGGAGCATCAGCTACATCGGGAATAAACATAACATCTTCCCCTAAAACTTTTGATAAATATTTTGCAACAGGTGCGAGTGTAAATTCAGGATTTTTTTCGCCTTTTGGACGACCGAGGTGTGCCATTAAAATGATTTTTGCACCTTTTTCTTTAAGGAAATTTACTGTTGGTAAAATTGCCTGGATTCTGGTGTCGTCTGTTACATTTTTGTCTGCATCAAGAGGCACATTGATATCAACTCTGACTAAAGCTTTTTTGCCTTTGATGTCACCTAAATCTTTGATTGATTTTTTCATAAATAATCTCTCCTTTTATATCCGCAGTTTGCTATTATTGTTCAGGTTTTCTTTTATGAGTTTTATTATATAAAAAAGATAATCAATCTTCAATTTAAAGATTTTTTAGGAGCCGGATTATCAAAATTGTAAACTTTTTTATCCGTATATTGCAAAGAATGTTTTTTAGCTATAAAATATTCAAGCTTGTTAGGTATATAGGAAAATAATTTATGAAAATCGCATCAATTAGAAATGACGGCGCTGTTTTGTCATTTTCAAAAAAAATTACAAAATTCACGGGCAAAAAAGAAAACAAGGAAGAAAATAAACCTGTAAATAAACTTCCCCTCTATCTTTTGGGTGCTGCTGCATTTGGCGGTGCAATGCTTTTTGCTTCAGGAAAACTTCCGGTGCAAAAAATGGGCTCAATTGGTTTTGCCGGAAAGAGACCTTCTTTCAGAAAGTTTGAAGTGACAGGAAAAAAAGCTGATATAACAAACGAGTTTAGATTATCGTCTATTGCAAGAAAACTGGGAATCAATACTCCCAAAATTTCAGCGGACAAAAAATATAAAATATATGGTATGGAAGCAGATCCAAAAACAAATCCGGTTGATGGCAGGCATTTTAAAAGTATTTTAGACGACATTTTTAAAATGGATAAAGGGGAGATTTACCATGGCGACCTGGAAAAAGCCCATATATTCTATTCAAAGGATGGGAAAGCAGAAGTGGATTGCTTCAGGTTTGGCTATCTTTTTAGCGAAAAACCGTGGGAGATTGAAAGAGAGTTTCCAAAGGCTATGTATCCTACAAATGCAACCCAGTTTGAGAATTTGAGCCTCGGGCATTATATTTCAAAAATTTCGGATGATACTGAAAAAACGAACTTTTTATCTGAATATTTGAAAGAAAGCAGTATTTTTCACCAAAAACGTGCTGATTTCTTAATCCAATCACACAAAGGCACGCCGGAACAGATACAGTATGAAAAACTTCAAGCGGAACTATTCAACGAGCCTGATTCTGAAATTACAGATTTATTTAAAAAACGCATAGAGATGCAATACGGGCACAGAAAAATGTTTACGGACTGGGATGAAGGCTTTGGTGCATGCGGTCATACACCGGATGAAACGAGGACGACAGATGCGGTTATTTCGTATTTTGATGTTGTAAAAGCAAATATGCAGTATTTAGAAGATTTAAAGACTGCAAAAGCCGGCTTGCCGGAAGGAAAGATGCGGGAATATTTGAATTTTGAAGAGCAGTATGCATCCCACTGGCTTAAAAATCATTCTGATTCAATTAAAGGGATGGGCGGCTGGACATTAAATCCTGAAAATAAAATTAACCAGACCCACAGGCTTGTAAGCGAAGAACAAAGGGGTGCACTGGAAGATTTGTTTAACAAATTTGAACAGACTCCGGGTTTTGGTGAAAAACTTACAGCTCTTGATGCCGCAAAAGAAAAGTATCTTGAATTGTTGAAAGTATAATTTGAAAATGAATGAATACTAATATGTTCTTAATAAAAGCCCTCCTGAAATTGAGGGCTTTTAAATGTTTTGTATAATTTTACTATAAATCCGTTAAAGCGCAGCAATCCAGAAAATTAGACTTTCTGTACCTTTTCTCATACCGGCTTGCAACGTTCATAGAGCTATTAAGCTCATCTTTTATTGTTCGTCTTACTTCTGGTTAGCTTGAAAATCGGAACAAAAGTTCTCGATTTTACTACGCTCCCTGCGCATACTTCACTCGTAAGACTCAATACTTCGTCAACGATTGAAGCATCAACCCTGCCTTAAGCTATAAAAGAGGCAGGGTTTCAAACATGCTCACTTTATACATTCGCTAAATATCTCTAATTCCCTTATGCTAACAGTATTCAAAAAGGTACAGAAAGTCTCGGACTAAGACTAATATTAAAATTCTCAATACTTTTTATAAATTTAGCAGTATATGTTCATACGAAGGGAGCTATGGAGCAACCACTTGTTTTTAATGGCAAGTTTAAAAAGAGATATAAACAGCTTCATATTAAATTATAGTATTTAAATACATATAGATTTTGGTAAGCAGCTCTTTATTGTTTTTCACGGCTGAAATCCTACTATATATTGCATTTTCAACTTCTTTAGCATTTTGAAAGCTTGGAATTTGAAAAAATTCATATGGTTCTAAATTAAAAAATTCCATTAATTTTGCAAAAGTTTCAGCAGATGCCATACTTTTGCCGGATTCTAAATCAGATAGCGAACGCGGATTGATATCTATGCATTCAGCCAAACGCTCCTGACTTAAGCCTTTAGCATTTCTCAATGCAACTATTCTTCCACCTAAAATTTTTTTAAATTCCTGTCCGTCCAATGCTTTCTTCCCTATTTGGAAATAGTAATTTATATTTGAATAAAAAATAATGATGTATTACACTTGACTTTATGTAGTATTACACCGTATAATTAAATACAAAATTATTATTACAGCTTGTATAACAAGAATTTAATTCCAATATATTAAAGACAGGAATACTTTGGTTTAAAAATATAAAAAGCTTTCCTGTCTTCTTTAAAGATTAAATATCTAAAGGTTACAAAGAATTAAAAGTATAAAATAAGATTATGAAT
>CAJULH010000053.1 GCA_910587175.1 Candidatus Gastranaerophilales bacterium
TTAAGAACTCCTTTGCTGTATTCATTATAGGTATTTATTTTGCCATCATCATCTTCGTCAAACTGTTCATTTCTTTGTTTGATATTAAAGCCGCCTTCTGCTTCATCATAATAAAAAGCAGTTTTGTATTCAGGGTTGCCGTTTGAATTTTCATCAACAGTAATTTCGCTTGCGGTATAAAAACCTGCATCATCAGAACCATAGCAATAACCGCCAAAGCTAAATTCAGCATTACCGTCATTGTCCCTGTCTATATAAGCGCCTTGAAATTTATCTTCTTTTATTAAATCAAAAATATTTGTATCAAGCATTTTACTAAGCTGTTCTTCAGGCACATACCAGGCAGTTTCCGGCGTTCCCGATTCGTTTGGCTTATTTGGCACATCACATAAAAATGTAACCGGAGTGCCATCATCAGTTTCAATTTTAATCTCAAAGCATTTTCCTTCCCAGCAGGCAGGAGCTGTGGTAGAAATCACGCTTTTTGATGATAGTTTACAATTTTCATCAAATAAACCTTTTATAGTGTTAAAATCCCTATTATTACCCAGATACGAAGGGTTTCCTTTTATCTCCATTTTCTCTCTCTTGATTATATTTTGTCTATACTTTATATATATTTTAATAAAGTATAGCCGGGTTTAAAAATTGCCCCGAAAAACACTTATAAAAAATTAATCTTTAAAAAACTTTACAAATATTTAATGTATCAGTTTTGAGGCAAACTATTCATACAGTTTGCAAGCCACTTTAGAGCCATCAGCCTGGGTTTTCAAAGTAAATATTTTTTGAGAGCATACCTCTTTTGCATTTTTGCATCTGGGATGATACGGGCATCCTGCAACCGGCTTTGTAATTGGCGAAGGATTACCCTTTATGTTTTCAAGTTTTTTACCCTTAATTGTGGGCAGCGCTGCAAGCAGAGCCTTTGTATAAGGATGCTTTGGATTGCTAAAAAGTGCATCGGCAGGGGCTTCTTCCACCACTTTTCCCAAATACATAATGGATACAAAATCGGCGTATTGTTTCACTATGCCTAAATCATGGGTAATAAGAATAATGGACTTTCCGCTTTTTTTAATGCCGGATAAAAGTTTTAAAATCTGTGCCTGAATAGTAACATCCAAAGCAGTTGTGGGCTCATCTGCAATAATCACATCGGCTTTTGAAGACAATGCCATCGCAATAATCACCCTTTGTTTCATACCGCCTGAAAGCTCATGCGGGTATGCCTTCATACGCTCCTTTGGATTTACAATTTCAACATCTTCAAGCGCATTTAGCGCAATCTTATACGCCTCTTTTTTGGATACATTATTATGCAGCAAAACCGTCTCTATCATCTGATTTTCAATGGTATATAAAGGATTCAGGGAAGTCATCGGATCTTGCGGAATAAGTGCTATCTTTCTGCCCCTTATTTTCCTTAAATCTTTGTCCTTCAGGGAAAGGATATTTCTGTTTTCAAACAAAATCTCCCCGTTCGTGATTTTGGCATTCTTTGGAAGAAGCTTTAAAATACTCATCACGGTCATCGTTTTGCCGCATCCGGATTCACCCACAATAGCGTGTATTTTTCCTCTTTGAATGTCGAAATTGACACTATGAATTGCGGGGTAAAATTTTTCATCAATTTCAAACCCTAAAGATAAATTATTTATTTCTATAATATTTTGGCTGCTGCCCGCATCTTCATTGTTGCTGCCGCATTTTTGAATGTCATGCATAGATTAAACTATACCATATTACTCCGCTTTTTTGTACTATCCTTCTTTGTTTCATCCAGGTAGAATTTCCTGACATCATTCAGCGCCTTTATATACATTGCCTTTATTTCATTTTCATCCTTCCAAACATTGTAAGCACAGGTTTTTGGAAGCCTTTCAAGCGGAGTATCTGGAAAATTTCTGCAAACATCCGGTCTTTTATGGTAAATAGGGCAAAAATATTTACCATTCTTTATTTCTGCTTTTTTACAGTGGTAAAAATAACATCCCTGCAGAGAATAAGGTTCAGCAAGGTCTTTAAATCCGGAGGGCGGAATATTTTCGGAGTATAATTCAAAGGTTTCAAGAAAGCTTTTTGATGTTCTATCACCCGCTTTTGCGCGCTTTAAGAGCTCCCCAGGCGAAAATTCGCTTACAGCAAAACGGCAGCAAACCCCGCATTGTATGCATTTTATTTTGTTAAAAGCGGCTTTTATTTCATTCTCAGAGCTTAAAATTTCATTTTTCAGCGTCACATCCAAATAGAATATTGCTTCATCAGAACTTTTAAACCCTGCAATTTTCTTTTCAACTGCTCTTTTAGATTTAAGAAAAATTTCCCTGTAAAGCTTGTTTTTAGAGGCACCGGAATCCATAAGTTATACAGCAGTTTTTTCTTTGGAAGCTGTTGCATTATCTGAATTTTGGGATTTCAATTTGTTTCGCATTTTCTTTCTTCGCATCAAATCCACAAAAGCCTCCAGCCTTGTCAGATAACCCGCTTTTCCTGTCTGTTCATCCATAATTAAAGAAAGAATTGGCAAGTCCACATCCTCTCTCATTTTTGGAAAAATATTCTGGGACATAATTTCGGGCATGCAGGTAAATGGGGAAACGTGGATAAGTCCGTCTGTACCGCGTTCTTCTGCATACATTACATCTGAAATACATTCAAGCGCATCTCCGCCAATATCCCTCATAAGATAAGGTTTTGCCATTCTGAATGCGCGCTCCAGGTGGGTTTCGCCTTTTTTGCACATTTTTGGAATAATAGCATCTTTTAAAAAGCCTGAAACAGTGAGGCTGCGTCTTGTCTGGACACCCATTTTACCAAGCTCTCTTTCAATATTCTGGTTTGAAAATCTGTCCAAAACAAGAAAAATTTCACCTGTTAAATCCACATGGAGCACTTCTTTATCCGGGTCGATTTTTACATTTGAAATCTCTTTCAATCCAGCCTTAAGAGCTTTTTTGAGTTCGCGTGTAGTGTTTGCATCAGACACCATTTTAAGCGCTCTGTTAAATGCCTTTTCGGCATCGCCCGTCTTGATTTCACGTGCTCTGTGGTAAGATAAGAATTTTTCAAGTTCATCAATTGCAAAAACTTTTCTTACTGCAATATTTATTGCCCTGATTATGGGAACAGGGTTTTTCGTGCCTGTAAGTTCCGTTAAAAATCTGTACATTCCTTTAAAACCGTCATAGAGGTTTAATTCAATATAATTTGCATCATAGCCAAGATCTTTAAGGACATTTTTGATGCTTTTTCCGTATTCTCCAAGTCTGCAGATGCCGGGAGAAGTAATCATTGCAACGTAATCCGTGCCGCCTTCAATTGCTTCAATAAAATTTCCTAAAATTAACTTATACGGCAAACAAATGGCTTCAGGCGAATTTTTCGTACCTAAAGAAAGTGTTTTCTTGCTTGTATAAGGCGGTATAAAAGGTTCAATACCCATTTTTTTAAGTGCAGCAGCCCACGCTATTGAAATGGTCCCCATATGAGGAAAGGCAACCTTCATTTTTCTTTTATTATTATTTTCCATAACTTATTCAAAACCCGTTTTTTAAAGTCACTTATATTGTTGCATAAAAATATTTTTTTATAAAAAATATTTACATTTTTCTCCATAATGTTGAAATGTGGTATAATTTCTAGAAAAGTATTTAGGATTGTGCTTGACTTTGGGGGAAAATTGAAATTAAAAAGACGCAGTATTTTATCGCTCCTGGAAAACAAAACCTGCAGCTACGAAGACAGGATTGCTCTTGGAATAAAAGATGATTTTGGATGGAAAGATTTTACATACAAGGGTCTGGGGCTTATATCAAGAAAACTTGCACGATATTTGATTGAAGATTTAAATGTCGCAAAAGAATCAAGAGCTGTAATTTTATCAGAATCAAAACCCGAATACGGAGCATGCGTTTTTGCATCGGTATTATCAGGACTTATATGTGTACCTTTAGATATAAAACTGACCAAATATGAACTTAAATCAATACTTTCAGATGCACTGCCCGAAGTAGTTTTTGTCAGCGCAAAATATCTTGATATGGCAAAATATCTGCAGTCTGAAATTTCTTCCATAAAACATATAATAATGATTGATGAATATTTTGAAGACAGAAACATTGTAAATTTATACGAGCTGCCAAACGAATACAATGCAAAATGGAGAATAAGGGGTTCAAAAGCAACTGCATTTATAATCTATACATCCGGTACAACCGGCTCTCCAAAAGGTGTTGAGATTTCCTTTAAAAATATTACAAGCCAGCTGGAAGATTTAGAAAGAGTACTTGTAAAGATATTACCTAATGATAAAGTGAAAACTCTTTCTATTCTTCCTATGAATCATCTTTTTGAAATGACCGTCGGGTTTTCAACATTTTTAAATTTCGGATTTTCCGTTTATTACACAAAAAGTTTAAAACCAAAGGATATTTTAGGCATTATGTCTGAAAAGCAGATTGAGTTTATGATTACAGTTCCTGCGTTTTTAAAACTTTTAAAAGCGTCAATTGAAAACGAAATTAAAAACTCTTCAAAAAGAAGGCAGGCTGTGTTTAAAACTGTATACCATATGGCAAAATTTATACCATTCTATTGTGTTAAAAAACTTTTATTTAAAAAAATCCATAATAAATTTGGCGGCAAATTCATAGGCTTTCTGTCTGGCGGTGCACCTTTAGACATTCATTGTGCCAGATTTTTTGAAAGAATAGGAATGAAGGTATACCAGGGTTACGGACTCTCTGAGACAAGCCCTGTGGTTTCCGTTAATTATGACAAGCGTTCCGCTCTAAGTTCTGTCGGGCGCCCGTTGAGCCAGTATGATGTTAAAATAGACGAAAACACCGGAGAATTACTGCTAAAGGGACCATCCATTATGAAAGGATACCATAACAGACCGGATTTAACTGCAGAAGTCATAGATGCAGATGGCTGGCTGCACACGGGTGATATTGCAAAGCAGGATTCTGACGGACACATATATATAACAGGCAGAATTAAGAATATGATTGCTCTTTCAGGAGGCAAGAAAGTATTCCCCGAAGAGGTGGAAATGGTTCTTGAAAAGAGCAACCTTATAGCTGAAGTATGCGTACTTGGAGAAACAAGAACTTTTGGCGTAAAAGACGGTACGGAAGAAGTGGCTGCCGTAATTGTTCCAAAAGAAGAACTTTACCAACAGCATTCAGATGATGAAGTGGAAAAGATGGTAAGAGACGAGGTTAAGCTTCTTTCTCAAAAACTGACCCAGTATAAAAGACCAAGCAATGTCATAATAAGAAAAGAGCCTCTTGAAAGAACAACTACAAGAAAAGTTAAAAGAAAAGAAGTGCAAAAGGTACTTTCTGCAGCAAAATGATTATATCAGTGAAAGGACTTTGCTAAACCCTTCAGGAAGACTGGGCTTTTTAAGCTTTTCGCCTATTTCTTCTGCTCTTGAATATAAATAACACTGATTAATATAATCATTGTATGCAGCTATGTCATCTTCATCCATTGCTTCAAAAATCTTTTGAAGCTCTTTGTTCACTACACCATGTTCTGTTGCAGCCCCTTTGGTTTTGAAATTATAAAAAAGATGCTCTTTCAGGTTTACAAGATTTGTTTTGTCGCCCGTTATTTGCAACTCAAGAGTAGTTGTATCAAATTTATCTCTGAAATAAAGATTTACGCCGGTAAAGCCTGTTTTCTTCTCAATATGACCAGCATGCAGAAAACCTTTGTTCACAAGACGTTCTACCTGTTCATCATTAAAATAAGGTTTTTTACCATGGTTTATAAAATGACTCGGTATAAGTTCCCCTGAATTAACCAGGGATTCTATCCTTTTTACAATTTTTTCAATTGAGGCAGCTCTACCCCCCGGCGTAGTTACAAGTTTAAAACCGTATAAATCAGGTATTGTATCAGCAATATTACAATTGCCCACCAGAATTCTGTCTGAACGTTTGAGTAATTTTGGCATAATAGAAGCTGATTCTTTTACTCTTCCTGTAAATTGCGCACCGGTATCTTTAAAAGCGTTTTGTAAAAATTTAAAATATTCAGGAAAATTATCCTCTCCTATTTCATGGAGCTTTTCACTCAGCTGCTGCCATACTTCTTTACAGGAATACGGATTGTCAGAAGCGTAAAGAATCTTTTCCAGCATTGCATTTTCATTCGCTTTTTTATTTGTTATGGATTCAAATGAATCTGCACATTTTGAAATAGCAGCAGCCAAAGTATTTGTTATTGGCTGTATAACGTTTGCTTTATTGAGTTTATCTATACCCTTGAAGCTTATGCTATTAATAATATCCATCCATAATCCTTTTTAAGGCATAATATTATATAAAGATAAAAACTTTCTAAGGTTAAAAATTGACAAAACAGAAATACTTTTTATTGTAATACAAATAAAACCCCGGCAGGTTATAAAATCATATGTAAAATTTAACAAAAGACTTGACTATAAACCCATTTTTTAGGACAATCTACTTAAACCTTAACAGTATTTAAATGATATTTGAAAGGATAGGAGAAGTAGATGAAAATAGTTAAGAAACTGTTTGCAGCAACTGTTGCTTTTGCAGCTATCGGTACTGCAGCTTTTGCTGATGAACCAAAAGTTGAAGCTTATGCCCACCCGACACTTTTCGGCACACAAAGCCAAACTCTGGTTGATGGTGAGGATACTTATCAAATCGGCGGTCAGATTTTAAAATCAAAAAACAGATTGGGCGTTAAAAATAAAGATAACGTTTATATCAGCTCCTGGTCAAAAGATTTATTAAAACTTATCAAAGAAACCCAGGAAAAAGCAGGATATTCCAAAGATTTATTTAATCCCAAGATGCCTATCTTGAGATCAGAACTTGCTTTTGCTATGGCAGAAGGATTAAACACAAAGGCAGCCTCTACAACAAAAGGCTACACAGACATAGCTGATAACTATTGGGCAAAAGACTGGATTTATTCAGCAACCAATGCTGATGTTATGATTGGTTATCCTTCAGGCGCTTTCAAACCGGATCAACCGATTACTAAGGCTGAAGTGTTTGCTACAATTGCAAAACAAATTAATGTTAAATATGAAAACGGCGTACCGACATACAAAGGCAAAACTATTAAATATATCCCGGAATGGGCTTATAACGCTACAAACGAAGTTGTTGCTTCAGGTCTTTTAAACCATGTACCTGATACAAACAAAATCATTAATTCAGAATATCTGTCAAAAGAACAGGTTGCATATATTGTTGGTGCTTTAAGAAAAAACAGCTTATATGCTCAAAATGTTGCAGCAAGCCAGTCTGCTTCAAAAGCTTGTGCTAAACAAGGTTTAACCACTTTAAGAATTAAACTTTTAGACAGATTAAGTGCAAAAACTGCAAACGTTGGTGATGCTTTCACGGCTAAAACCTGTCAGGATGTTGTAGTTGCAGGTCAATCTTTCCCTGCCGGCTCCATCGTTAGAGGTGAAGTTATCGAAGTTGAAAGACCAGGCTTAAAGAATTGCAAAAACGGTTACATCAAGGTTAAATTTGTGAAAATTAAAGACCTTGAAACAAACTGTGAAGCAGCTCTTCCGTCATCTATCGCTTCTGCAAATGCCGATGCTGTTAAAAACCCGAATTTCGTTGCAAGACTATTAGGCTTCCCGTTCTCAGGTGCAGGCAGAATCGTTGGTGTTGCAGGAAGAACAGCCGGCGGTGTTGTTAATGTTGCTGCAAACGGTTTGGAAGAAATCGGCGACAACTTAAGCAATACATTTGTTGAAACACTTACAGCTCATCCCGGACGCGGCATGGCATCTGCAGGAAATGTTCTTTCAACAACCGGCAAAGGCATTTTTGACTTCGCTAAGTTAATCGTTTCAGGAACATTCGGCGTTGTTTACGAACTTGCTGATGAAATCGTTTATGTATTTGTTCCAAGCTTGTCAAATTCTTCAAGCTTAAATCCGAACGAAGAATTAACAATCGTATTCTAATAATAAATACGGTTTAAATTTCAAAACAAAAGCACTTCTTAAATTTTAAGGGGTGCTTTGTTTTTAACATTTTGTCACATTTTAACAATTTTTTATCTGCACGCGTTTTTTAAATGTATGGTAAATGGTGTGTATTACAATCAAAATTATATGCAAAACCCTTATCCTTATGTGGTTTATCCTCAGGCTGCTTATACACCCCAGCCTGCATATATGACAAATTCTTATACCGCAGCACCATATACAGCACAAAACTATGCAGCGCCAAATTACGCATCTTTAAATTATCCGCCTGTATACCCGGCATTAAATACAACCCAGGGATACTATGCACAATACCAAATGGCGCCAGCCCTGACACAGGATACTTACACACCGCAAACCCAGACAAATAGCATATTACAGCAAAACATTCAAACCCCAAAAACAAACAAAGCAAAGTTGAGTTTGTTTTTTATAAACGATATGCATGGGCATATTGACAACATGACAAACATTTTAGGGGCTTCAAAACAGTTTGACAAAGACGCCAAGACAAAAGGTGCTGATACCATAAAACTTTCCGCAGGTGATAACGTCGCAGGAAGTGACCCAAAGAGAAACAAACTGATGATGAATTTCCTGAATTATATAGGAATAGACGCCTCTGCAATGGGAAACCATGAATACGATGCTAGTGCAAGTGAGTTTTACAAAACAAAAACAAATACAAAAACACAGTTCCTTGCAGCAAATGCAAACCTGCCTCAGGGAAGCCAATTTTATAACAACATCCAAAAATCAACAATAATTGAGAAAAACGGAAATAAATACGGCATTGTAGGTTTGATGCCGGTTGATCTTGAAACCGTTGCAAGCACAAAAGAAGCTTTGGAAGGAATTAAACCATATTCCCTTGAAGAGTCCGTAAAGCTTGTCCAGGCAGAAGTTGATAAATTAAGGGCACAGGGTATAAACAAGATAATTTTAACATCCCACCTTGGAATTGATAAAGACATGCGGATAGCACCTATGCTTGATGGCGTAGATATTATTCAGGGCGGACATTCCCACAATTTAACCCCTGAATTAAAACAGGGCGAAAACATTGTAAAAAGCAAAACAGGAGAGCCTGTAATAATTGTTCAAAGCGGTGAAAACGGTAAATACGCAGGCATTTTGGATGTAGATTTCGACGAAAATGGCATCATAACAACAGCTTCGCTTAATATAAGCCGTTCGGAACTTGCAAAAGATCCGGTTCTTGAAGCCATAAAATCAGCCGCCCTTGGTCCTTCTCCAAAATTGGGCACACTACAGGAGGCTGACCCGCTTCCTGAAAACAGAAGGACAACCCCATGTGCCTGGACAGGCTTCCTTTGTGATGGCATGAGGGCAGAGCTTAACACAGACATCGCCTTTATAAATTCTGCAAACACAAGAAAGGTGCCAAGGGCGGGAAGCCTGACAGAAAGAGATATTTCTGAAACAACCCCTATGAAAAATAAACTTATGATTTCAAAAATGACCGAAAAAGAAATTGTAAGGGTAATAAAAGATGCAGCAAAAACAACTATGACAAGCGAAATTGGTGAACCGGGGCTTATGATGGTAAGCGGCTTAACCTATAAAATTACACCAAACGGCGATTTGATAGAATTAAATTTTGTAGATAAACAGGGAAATAAAACCCCAATAGACTTCAATAACCCGTCAGAAGACAAGGTTTACACGGTAGCACACGATTCGTTTGTTGCAGAACCGAGAGAAAACCCTGAATACCCAGGCATGATACCTTCTGCGCGCAAATTTAAAGAGAGCCAAAACTTTGATTTTGACAAAGATAAAGCACTTATTGACTATATTAAAAAATTACCAAATAAAGATGAATTAAGAATTACAGACGATGGCAGGGTGCAAATCGTACAGGCATAAGCAAAAAGCCTAAACTGCATTAATTAAACTTTAAAGAAACAAATATCATCAAAATACCCGCAGCCCAGCAATAGTATGCAAAACATTTAAGATTAAATTTTTCTAAAAATTTCATAAAATATTTTATACAAAGAAAACCGGTTACAAAAGAAACAAGGCAGCCTAAAGCCATGGCTTTTAAATTAAAATTTTGAATTTCTGCAGGGTTAATTTCTAAGAGCGGATAAATCAGAGAAGCAATTATTATAATCGGTATGCTCAAAATGAAGGAAAACCTTGCAGCTTTTGTCCTTTCAACGCCGTTAAATATTCCTGTCGCAATAGTAAGTCCGGAACGGGATAACCCCGGAAAAATAGCAAACCCCTGCGCAATTCCTATAAACAATACTGTTTTAAAGTCCATCTTTTTTTCCGGACGTTTTAATTTTTCACTAAAAAACAACACGAACCCTGTAATTAAAAGCAGCCCCGCAACAATTGCCGTATTTTCAACCAGCCTGTGTGCCATATCCTTTATAAAAAATGCCATTATACAGGTGACAAGCGTTGCAAACAGCACATAAACACCTGTTTTGAACTCCGGGCTTTCGTAGTCTTTATTTATAAGCCCCCTGAAAAAGCCGGTAACAATTTCTTTTAAATCTTTAAAAAAGAAGATTATAACAGCAAAAAGGGATGCAAGGTGAATCAATATATCAAAGAAAATTTCCTCGCTACCCACATTTTGAAAGCCGGTACCGGCAAATATTTTATATAGCATAGAGCTGAAAACTATATGTGCCGAGCTCGAAATAGGCAAAAATTCGCTTATTCCCTGTGCTGCTCCCATAATTACAGCCTGGATTGTCTGCATAAACTCTCTTTCTTCTCTTACTATCAGGTGTTTCCGGTATACGGTTAAACCTGCTGCATTTATTATTATAGCGTCTGTGCGCTTTATACCTCAAAGTAAGAAGCACAGGATGAAGGTGTTTCCCAAACGCTTACTTTAGAAACACCCGGAATTCTTTCTTTTATTCTGCCGTATAAAAACCTTGCAATAAATTCAGAGCTTGGTGAAACTCCGCTAAACTCAGGCAGGGTATTAATATCAGTGTGATCAAGGTAGTCTATTATTTCATTGACTTTTTTCTTCAACACTTTAAAATCAATCAGAATATTTGATTTATCAAGCTCTGTACCTTGCACGTAAACTTCAACTTTCCAATTGTGCCCGTGTTGGTTTTCACACTCTCCTTTGTAATTCAGAAGGTGGTGTGCGGCTGAAAAATGCGTCTCTATCTTTACTTCAAACATAGGACAATATTAACATAAATAAAAAATTGTGGGAAAAAATTTGCAGGATTTTTTCAAAGAAAATAATAGAAACGATATTTTGAAAAAACAATTTCAAATTCATCCGATAAACACTTAAATCTTAAAATAAACACCGTCATTGCAAAAAAGAATCTGCAGGTTAAGCACCGTCTGGCAATTCTAACCAATGACCAGCCCATGGGGACTCCTTATATGTTTTTAATACCATTAGCATAAGCAATCTTAAAAGGTTTTAGCGAATGCATAAAGTGAGCATGCCTGAAACTCTGTCTCCTTTTAGCTTAAGACAGGGTTGAGTTTGCAAGCAATAAAAAATGAGCTTAAGGCTCTTGATTGTGTTGCAGACCTGGTATTAAAAGCATATAAGGAGGCGGAACCGTTGCATAAAAGAGTTTCGGCGTTTAATTTTACCGGATTGCTTCGTCGCTGCTGTTTCCCTCGCACTGACGGGCAGCTATTTTTTATCTGTGAAATATTTCACAAAAATTGTAAAGAATGTATTAAATACACTTGCAAATTATGTTTTTTGTAATATGATATTATTGTGAAATAAATCACGAATAAAGATCTCCACTAAAACCCTGATCTTTACAGGTAACCAAAGTTTAAAACTTTTAAATCACCGCAAAAAGAATAAGTTTTAAAAATACAATTAAAAACAATCGTCAATACTTATATTTTTAAGGAGAAAACTATGACAGAAGAAAAAAATTGCAATTGCGTTTGCGAATGCAATGAACAGGAAGCAAGAAAACCTGTTGAAACTGCTGAAGACCTTGAAGAATTAATTTCAAGAGTAAAAGCTGCGCAAAAAGAATTTGCAAGCTATTCACAGGAACAGGTTGATAAAATCTTCAGAGCAGCAGCACTTGCTGCAAACAAAGCAAGAATTCCTCTTGCAAAAATGGCTGTAGCTGATTCAGGTATGGGTGTTGTGGAAGATAAAATTATTAAAAACCACTTCGCTTCAGAATACATCTACAACAAATTCAAAAACGCTAAAACCTGCGGAATTTTAGAAGAAGACAAAGTAAACGGTATTAAAAAAGTAGGTGAACCTTTAGGTGTTATCGCAGGTATTGTTCCTACTACAAACCCGACATCAACCGCAATTTTTAAATCTTTAATCTGCTTAAAAACAAGAAATGCGATTATTTTCTCACCCCACCCCAGAGCTAAAAATTCAACAATAGCAGCTGCAAAAACCGTTTTGGATGCTGCAGTTAAAGCAGGTGCTCCAAAAGATATCATAGGCTGGATTGATGTTCCTTCAATTGAACTTTCCAATATGCTTATGAAACACCCTAAAATTGATGCTATTCTTGCAACAGGCGGTCCCGGCATGGTTAAGGCTGCTTATTCATCAGGAAAACCGGCATTGGGTGTTGGTTCAGGAAACACTCCTGCTGTAATTGACGAAACAGCTGATATTCAAATGGCAGTTTCTTCAATCCTTATGTCAAAAACTTTTGATAACGGTATGATTTGTGCTTCAGAACAATCAATCGTTGCAGTCAAAGATGTGTATGACGCCGTTAAAGAAGAACTTGTAAAAAGAGGCGCATATATTCTTAATGAAAAAGAAGCTGAAAAAGTTTCAAAAATCATTTTAACTGAAGCTGGCTCCGTAAACCCGAAAATCGTTGGTCAGCCTGCTTATAAAATTGCGGAACTTGCAGGCATTTCAGTTCCTGAATGTGCCAAAGTTCTTGTTGGAGAAGAAACAGAAGTTGCAATGGAAAACCCGTTCTCTCACGAAAAACTTTCTCCAATCCTTGCTTTATATAAAGCTGAAGACTTCGAAGAAGCAACAGATATGGCATATCACCTTGTAATTCTTGGTGGCGCAGGTCATACGTCAGTTCTTTATACAGATGCAAGAACACAAGATAGAATTAACTACTTTGCTAAAAAGCTTCCTACAGGAAGACTTTTAATCAACTCTCCATCATCCCAGGGCGGTATCGGAGACCTTTATAACTTCAGACTGGAACCATCATTAACACTTGGATGCGGAAGCTGGGGCGGAAACTCCGTGAGCGAAAACGTGGGAATTAAACATTTATTAAACTACAAAACAGTGGCTGAAAGGAGAGAAAATATGTTAT
>CAJULH010000054.1 GCA_910587175.1 Candidatus Gastranaerophilales bacterium
AAAAAGGGGCGTTTCCACCCCATTCGCATACTAGCCGAAGCATTAACAACACATTCATAATAGCACAGGCTGCGACATTTTATTCAATATATTAAGAAATGTTAAGAAAGGCACCGGTAAAAACCCATGAAAGAGACCAATACTGCACAAATGCAGCGGAAATTTTTGGATGAATATTCTAATACGCTTGATATCAGAGCCTCTGCGCTGGCTGCAAGGTATGGAAAGCGTACAGGTGTTGCCGTTGCGCGGAATATGCTAAAAACCGAAAAAATACAAAAGGAGCTAAACGCCCTCTGTGAAAGGAAAACAGAGCATTTAGAGGTGTGCCTGGGATATATAATCGGAGGGTATTTAAAAGTACTGAAATGGGCACTATCAGCGGATGAAGGGGGAAAACCAAATGACCCGGCACTCGCATTACGCGCATTGGACGGCATTACAAAGCAACTGGGCAGCGAAACAGCCTCAAAAAAGGGGGTTACAGGAAATACAGAGGCTCAAATCCCTATTATAACAGAGATTAAGGGACTTGATACAGAAAAAATTTAGGAGAAATATATGGAAAATCACGATATAAATACGTTAAACACTTTGTCTGAAAAGATTTCAAGGTTATATGATGCCCTTAACGAAGACAGAACAAGCCAATTGGCTGATATAAGATGCGTAAAAGACTATATTTACAGGACTTCAGGAAATTTAAATAATTTCCGGCTGCCGGATATCTATGAACAGGCGCAAACACTGAAGGCGCACCTGCTAGACAGTCTTTCATCCCACCCGGAAGGGCTGTTTGAGGTCTTTCCAAAGGATTTAAAATTTTCAGAAAATGCCCAAAAACAAAAAGCCATGCTGGTTTCCGCCTTTGAAAATATGAAACTTGCTGATAAGCTTGAAAACATTGTAAATGATATAGTTGAATGCGGGGAAAGCATTGTATTTATTGGCTGGAAGCGCCTTTTTAAAAAAATCAGACGCGCGGTTGAAAATAACGGCGAAATCAGTTTTATGCCTGATAACAAGCTGGTTTATGACGGTCCGGTGCTCAAAACCATTGCCCCTGAAGACTTTGTGTTTGATACATCGACAGATTTCGAGCAAGCAGCAAAAATTTATCACTCAAAATCCACTCTACAAGAGCTTTTTAGCGATAAAAACAACAACTGCCTGACCCCTGAAACCCGCGAAAATCTGCAAGCCCTGGCATGTGCAAAGTCAAATGATAACGGGGAGCCAAAGCTTGATATACTTGAATTCTGGGGCGATATCAGGACAGAAAACGGCAAATTGCTTCAGAATCAGCTGATTGTTATAGCTGAAAGGCGTTATATTATTCGCTTTGAAGCAAATCCCTATATGAATTGTCCGTTTGTTTATGGCAATATTCTTGAAGACCCTTTCACAGGGCGGGGTGTAAGCCCTTTAAAGGCTGCAATCGACCTGAACAAGGCTGAAAACGAGATTTTAAACACGCAATTGAAGGCATATTCCTTAATTGTCAATCCGCCTTATCTTGCGCCAAAAGGGGCTTTCAAGGGTGAACAATCGGTGAAACCCGGTAAAATCATAGAATATGACTCTGCACTATTGCCGCAAATGCCAACTCCGCTTAACTTCAGCCAGGCGCTTTGCGGATGGGATTTTATAAAGTATTTTAAAAGCTCAATCGAAAGCACGACGGGGATTTTCAAGACAATGGCGGGTAATATTGAGGTTGAAAACCGCACAGCAACAGAACTTAACCTTACTGCAAATGGTCAAAGTGCCCGTTTAAATATGTTTTTGGACGCTATAAACCGTAAAATTATTGTGCCCGTTGTTCAAAAGACGGCTGATATAATTTCAAATTTTAAATTCGGGACAGAAAACCTTTTGTACAGGCTATCCGGGGAATTAAAAACCGTGGAAATAAACGATGATGTACGTTTTGGCGATTATATTTACAGGTATAGCGACCGGAAAGCCTCTCTGGAACGTAAATCCAGACAGCGCGAAATCGTAAACTGTATGACAACATTCGCGAATGCGGCACCGCTAAGTGAAAAAATCAATTGGGAAGAGTGTTTCCGCCTAATTTTAGGAACTCTTGGCGTAGAAAATACCGAATTATACCTGAAAAAGGGCAATACAGACGTTGCAAACCGGCAAATAGCAGGCTAGACAATGAAATACGAACTTTTAAAAAGTCAAAAGGAATTTTTGGAAGTACCGCATGACCTGGAAATGGACGTGTGCGTGTATCAAGGCGGTTTTGGAAGCGGTAAAACCTGGGCGGGCTCTTTGCTTGGGTTATTGCTTGCGCTAAAATTTCCCGGAATTACAGGGCTTGTAGGCGCGCAAACATACTCTTTGGTACGTGATACAACGCTTTTAAGCTATTTTGAACATCTGGAAAATTTTGGAATGAAACCTGGAAAAGATTATTTTTACAACAAAAGCACCCAAAAATTGGAATTTAAAAATAATTCAAAAATTTTATTCCGGCATTTTGATGAGCCAAACAAGCTGAAATCCTTGAATTTAGGCTTTGTCGAGATTGAGGAAATGAGCGATATACCGTATGAAACCTTTAAAATGCTTCTTGGGCGCATGCGGCAGCACATTTCACCCGGCTGGAAAGGCTTTAAATACCGGGTTTTCGGGCATACGAACCCGGAAACCCGGAAAGGGTGGATATATAAAACATTTGTTACCAGCAAATTACCCAATTTCAGGTTTATTCAGGCACCCTCTACCGAAAATATCCACTTGCCGCGGGCTTTTTTGGAAAATATGAAAAATCTGTATGACGAAAACTACTATAAAATGAACGTTTTAGGGCAATTTGACGATAGTTCGGACAATTTAGTGGTTAAAAATTTCACTACGGAAAATATCCGGGAAATACGCTATAGAAGCGAGTTTCCGCTTCATATAACCTGTGATTTCAACGTAGATCCTATGTGCTGGATTTTAGCTTACAAAGATTCAGAAAGGGCGTACTTTTTCGACGAAATAATACTCGAAAATTCAACCACAGTGCAGACTTGCGAGGAATTTGGACGCAGATACGGCAAACACCGGGGTAAAATCATAATTAACGGCGATGCATCAGGCGATAACCGTTCCTGCACAAGCGAATACACAAATTATATCTTAATGAAGCGATGCCTTTCCAATCTCGGGTTTAGGCAGGTGGACATTGAAATTCGGGGCTTTAATCCGCCCATAAGGAACAGAATAAGCGCATTTAACTGCCATGTAAAAAGCCAAAACGGCGAACGCAGGCTGTTTGTAGACCCAAAATGCGAAAAGCTGCTATATAATATTAACAATCTGAAATACCGGGAAGGCTCGTCAATGCTGGATTTACCGGGGTATTACAAATTACGGCAAAACCAGGAACTAAAATTTCTCGGACATCCCTTTGATGCCGCAAGTTACCTGGTAGAGTACTATTTCCCGATTGTCTAAAACATCACGGGCATGGATTTTTCGGATTTATCCCTTTTGTTTTTCAAAAACGGGATTTTCTTCATAAAACTTAATAATAATTGCGTAAAAACGCTGGAAAAGGATGGAAATTGTTGGAAAATTCAAACTTAATTTTACAGTATTCGCCAGTAATAATGCTGGTTTTGGTCTATTTTATCCAATTGAAAATATTTGTAACACCGCAGGAGCTGGAGAAAAAGCACAGAGAAATTCTCCTTGAGGCTGAAAACCGCTTTGCTTCAAGGATTACAGTACATGACCTTAAAGACCAGATAACGGAAATAAAAGATAAAATTGATAAAATTTATAATTGTTTTTTGAGTAAAAAACAAGAGTAAGAATAAGGTGTATATGCAGATGCTGTCTGGGTTACAAGGATATCAACAGTATTTTGATTGCATCGTTTGTTTTAGTGCTTTTTGAAAAGATTTAAAACGGAACGAACCCCGGAATTATTCTTCATAAGCTCAATTTCGGATTTTAGCGCGCTGATTTCAAGATCTTTTTTCTTAAGTTCTGCATTTAATTCATGGTATTTTTCCTGCCAGAACTTTACATTTTCTTTTTCTTCATTTCTAAGAATTTCCAGCTGTTTGAATCGCCCTGCTTCTACTGCAAGTTCCTCAATTCTTGAAATTAGCTGTAAAGTCATATCAGGAGAGGTTTTCTGCCTGATATCGGGCGTATCGGTTTCAAGAATTTCCGCACTGATTACAGAATCTTCTTCGACCGCAGCTTCTTTCAAAGAATTTTGAACAACCTGCCTTGCAACCTTGTTTCTCCTGGATTTTAAATTAAAGTTACGAATTTCATCAGCTTCTTTCCTGGAAATTACAATAACTTTCCCGCCAGGTGTGTCCTGGGATTGAAGTTTGCCTTTGTCAATCCAGGAATATACCGAAGATTGGCTAAGCAGTAGTAATTCCTGAGCTTCTTGTATGGATAATTTAAGTTCATTCATTTTATTTTCCTGTATATTCTAAAATTTTCCTGTAAATTCCTAAAAATAATAGCTCGGAGAAACAAATACGCCCCTTGACAAATATTGTATCATGAATTAGTATTCCCATGATATATATTGTAAAGAGAGTTAAAGTATAATTTGAAAATTGTACCGATGCTCTGAAAATCAATGATACAAATGTATTACGGGTGTTTAATATATCAGGAGGTATAAGATTTTTAAATAAAATTGGGATTATATAAAAAATTGCAAAAGAAAAAGTGCCCCAAACGAAGCACTCACACTACTTTCTAGATTATAGCATATATTTATTTTATATGCAAATTTTTGTATTAATTTTAATTGTGTTAACAGTTTTAAAACTGTTGGGATTTGGAGGTTTTGCCGGCGTCGGGCTGTTTTCAGGCAATTTTTTGAATTATAAAATAGTTGTGAATTTCTGTAAAATCACTGCAGAATGGTTTTTACAGGGGGAGGGGTTAATTTTTCCGGTATCCCCGGCAGTCCCAAAAGCCTTTTTGCAAAAGGGTTTTAGTGTATTAATGAAAGAGGAAAAATGAGCAGTCAAAATGTGATGGAATTGCCCGAAATAAAGGTAAATACGCCTTCAGCAACGGATAAAAAGGTCATCAGGCTTAATATAAGCCAGTTTGAGCTAACAAAAATACTTTATTCAAGCGGAATGTTGTCAAAAATTGATTTGACCGCATCGGCAAAACTCTTTCTGTGGGCGCTTTGCAGCCATTATAATCCGAATAATGAAACTATGTTTCCTTCCCAGCAAACTGTTGCGCAAAAGCTCGGAATTAGCGAAAAATCTGCACAAAGGGCGGTTAAAGAGCTCAAAATGCACGGTCTGATTGAGTATGAGACAAAACGCGTCAACCACTATACTTTTGGCGCAAAATTTTTTGAATTGGTCAAAATGTCCGGCGCGATTGGTCAAAATGTCCTTTCAGAGGGGGGTCAAAATGTCCGTCAAACAAATAAACATGAAAAAAGAAAAGAACACGCGAATTTTTCTTTTAAAAGTTATGGTGGAAATGAAAAATGGCGTAAAAACAATGATTCTGAGGAGCTGAAAGCAAAGAAAATGGTGCCAAGCGTGGAGGAGACAAGGAAAATGATTGAGGAGCGGGAGAAAATTCGCGAAATGGCTTTCAATCCGTATGAGTATAGCCGCAAAGACGCTCTCCAGTGGCTGAAAGCCACTCCGCAGTTTTGGCTTTTAAAATCAGATCTCGCAAACTTTTTGGTCAATAAGTACAGATTCAAAGAGTTTCTCTACGTTTTGAAAGATAAGGCGGATACAGCGCCCGAAAATTTTCATTTAAATAATTCAGCCGGAAATGCTTGAAAATAGGACGTTTTGGCTGTTTGCTCCGAACGCGCAAAGGCGATTTTTAAAAAGTTGCCAAATGATGGAAACAAAGAAATGGAATTCCAGGAAATTCCATAAAACAAAGGAATTCTTGGACAGGGTTTATTTGGAAAATCCTGGAAAGCCTTTCAAGACAAGACGTTTGGTATTGAAAAATTTTCAAAATATGCCGGATGCAAGCATTTTGGAATTAAATAAAATTAAATGTAAAGTAATGTAAAAGTTTTTTGAAAAACCGCTTATTTGGAATTCCGAAAAAGCCTTATTTTAAAAGGCTTTTAGGTGTATTCTTTGAAAAAAAGTGTGAGTAATTTTACTCTCTGTACAAAAAAGATTATTTTGGTATAGTTAAAAATAGAAACGGCTGAACAGTAGACGCAGATTGGAATTAAGACGCATTATGCCTGTAAGCTCCCTCTGCAAGCTGGATTAAACGGGATAGAGTTATGATAAAAGCTGAAAAAAGACGGTTTGAAAACTTAGAAATTTTTAGGCTAAAACGCCCTTGTTACAATGTTTTAGGGGGTATCATTGCTCTATTTAAAATTCTCCCTGAACCGAAGCGCAAAATACACACTACCTCAATTTGGGGCATTTATGCCCCATTATTTTAAGTATCTGCGCGGTTATACAGCTCTGCAGGCAGCTTAAACCAGCCGTTTACAGGCATTGAGCTACGGTTGAGAGAGAGGAAAAAATGAATTTGACAATTAAACAGGAACAGATTTTGCTGCTTGCAGCCCGCGGAATGAAAGACCGTTCAATCGCAGAAAGGATGGGGATTTCGGTGCGTACCGTGCAAAACCATCTTTCGCGGATTTATACCAAAACCCATACCAGCGGGCGCGTTGGGGCAGTTATGCTTTATATGAGTACAAAGGAGGATATCCTGAAAAAGCTTAAACAGAGGGCATCTGAACCTGAATCCCGAAAAAATTCAAGGAGGACAAGTGAGTAATTTTTTCTATAACCTGTGCGGGGGCTTAAATACCCAATTGACGCCGATTATGATGGGTGCTAACACCAAAAAGATGTACTGGGCAAGCGGTTTTAACGTTGAACCATTCAAAAACCAAGGCGTGGCAAGGCAAAAGGGCAATAAAGTATTTTTTAATGCTGCCGAATCGGTTCCTTTGAAAAATACGGAAGAAGGAGCGCCCGCAGAAGAGCTTTTAAGCCCCGCTGTGCCGGTTGCACTATGTTCATATCCTAAAGGGGACAAAAATTTCATTATGGCGCATGCTGACGGCAGAATATTTAGTTTTGATGCCGCAATTTCAAGCGTAAAGGAAATTTATGATTTTGGGGAAGAAATTTCGGGCGCCGTTTTTGAATATTTTCTCGACGGAATTGTAATTTTGCCTAAAACCCTTTCAGGAAAAGCGATTGACGGCATTTATTTTAATGCTGCGGCATCGCCCCAGGCAGATTGTTTAAATTTCAAAAATACTGCAGGTGAGCTGATTGCAGCCGGTTCTGTGTGCCAATATGCAGGCAGGCTGTGGATTTCAAGCGGCGACACCCTTTATTATACGGCGCTTGGCACATACAACGACTGGACAACCGACCATGATGCAGGCTATATCTCAAAATTTCACTCCAGTACATCTGAAATCCTTGCGCTGAAAGAGTATGGCGGCTCGCTTGCTATCTATAAACAGCACGAAGTCTTTCTTTTAACGGGTACAGACCCTGAAAGCTTTGCCATTACTAAGTTTGCGGACAAAGGTGTCCCCGGGGCGGGGTGCGTTCTTACCTGCAATAACAGACAGTATTTTTTCAATGAGTGCGGGCTTTTCAGCCTTTCGCTTGCCGGGGAATTAAATCAAATAGTTATGAGCCAAAACAGGGCGCAAAACATTGCAAAAATGTTTGAAAAGCTTGATAAGACAAGGCTTTCAGAGACGGTTTGCCTGGCGCTTGAGATGAAAAACCAGATTTGGATATTTGCCCCAATTACAGGTGAAAGCGGGCAAAAGGAGGTTTGGATTTATGATTTTGAGCTTGAATGCTGGTTTATAAGGATTATACCGTATGAAATAACAACGGCTGCAACGGTTTTCGGGGAAATATATTCAGTTTCGCCTGAAAATGGCGGCAAAATTTTTGTGGAAAATACGGGTAATACATTCAGCGGAAAAGCAATAAAATTCGGCTTTTCGACCCCATTTTTCAACTTTTCGAAACCCACGGACAAAAAAATCATTGAAGACTTTGAAATCATCTGTGACGGCGGGTTTGAGAATAATTTTGAATTTTATATAAGCACGGACTACGCGGCGGAAAACGCGACAAAACCTGAAAATGTCCGGCAAATATCCCCGAATGTGCTTGCCTGGGAGGATAATAAGGGTTCTGTGGGTGCTGCAGGCTGGTCAGGGAGCGAATTTGCAGGCGGGGGCATTTGGTCTGACACAATCCAGGAAGGTATAAAGCTGGATATTTTTGAGGCGAATAAGGCGGTGCAGCTGCATTTCGAGGGTAATAACCCCGGGCAGGACATTGGTATTATTGGCTTTGAGTTTAAAGGAATGATTTTTGAGGAAGCTTAAAATGAGTAATAATAAGGAATTAGAGCCGGGTGGTGCCGAAAAACGCACATCAAATGACGCTTTCGGGCAAAATCTGCACCACCCGGAGGATGAAATTTTTTGTCCCGAATACGCTGAAAACCTTATAGAAGGCGATATTCGCCCTTATGTTTTAAAAGATTATAAAAAGGAAAATTAAAATGACATTTTTTGAAATTTTTAACAAGGTACTTTTGGAGCTGAATTACCGCGCTGTGTCTGTGTTTGAGGATATTTATAAAAACGAGCACAAAAAGATTCTTGATGCCATAAACCGTGTCAATGAAGAGGTTTTGAGCTCTTTTGAGTGGGATTTTCTTTTAAAAAAGGCATTTTTGGAAAAGGTTGACCCCGAAAATTCTGAAGATACTGCAAAGCGGACTATCAACGGGCGTATTCTCCAGGTATACCAAGGCGAAAAAAGGCTTTCATATTGCCCGCCAACAAAACTTGGAGAGAAAATTTGCCGTTCTACAAGCTTTTCCGGGGATTTTTACAGCGTGATTGAAACGCCCGAAGGGGTGCATCTCCTTGTGCCGGATGAAAAAAGGCGAATGCAGCAGACGAAAATTTTACAGCAAGGGGCTTTGGACGGGTCACTATCCGCTAACAGCAATCCGGACAAGCTTTTTACGGTAATGTATGCCTCGAAAGATTACGTAATAAAGGCTAATGGCGAATATGCAGAAAAAATGACGGAAGGGGATGATGTTTCAACTATTCCAATGCCTTGGGCAGAGCACATTTTGCTATATGGTGCCTGTCTAAAAGTCAAGGCTAATCCGGCTTATCCGAAATTTGGTTTCTGGAATACTATGTATATTCAGGCTTTAGCGAATCTGAGACAAAAAAGCCCGTCCGCAGCGGAGGACGAGCCTTTTATCAAAATAACCTAAAAGCCTGCGTTTACAGACCTTTTGGCTGGTTTAAATATTGGATAAGATTGTATGCAAAAGTCAAAAGGAAGCTCAAAAGCAGCAATACCGTTAATCCCTTTTGAAAATCAGCGAAAACAGTAGCTTTCTTGCGTTTTTTGGCTTCTTTGAACTCTTCAAACTCTTTATTATAAGGTCTTTCCGGTAATTTAGTTTCAAGATATTCTAAAACTTTTGCGTACTTGATTTTAATCCAAAATTGGTAAGAGTCAATATTCAACCACCATAGCACCGATACAACTACCCCAAACGCAGATGTTAGAAGGATTGGCTCGTAGGCAGGGGTCAAAGACATAAACAGGTAGCACACAAACAGCAACACGAAAGTTACAATCATATAAAAACGGTTTGTCTGAAAATTCCTGTCGATATATTTTTCTTTAGCGGCGCTATAAGCCTGATATTGCCCTAAAATCAATTCTTTATCGTCCATTGTAAACTCCTTTAAAATGCGATTTTATTATACAAAATTTTTCGGAATATTTCAATATGTTAACAATTAATTTTTTAAATCTGAATAAGGAACGGTTCAATAAGCTTGATTTTGCAGCTTTTCAGACAATTTTTGCCCTCATGCTGCGGCATCGGCATAAGCTTTTTGATGATGAATATTTTGCAGGCAATAAGCCTTATATAGAGCGGGTTTATGAGATTATACAAGAGCATCTCCCTTATTTTTGGCTGTTTTATGACGTTAAAACGGGCGAAATTCTTGGTTTTTGCTACTTTTACGATATTGTACCCGGGAAAAACCATATATATTCTGCGTTTGCAAGTATTTGCTTTGCCAAAAAGGCTCTTGGTATGCGTGCATATGTGGGGGCTAAAAGGCTTATGAATCATATGTTTCGGGAACTGAAGGTAACTAAAATTAAAGCGGAATGCTATTCTGACAATTTACTTGTGCCAAATTTCCTTGCCAAACTTGATTTTCAACATGAAGCAACCCTGAAATGCGAGACTATTGTTCAAAACAGACCGAAAGATATCGAAATTTGGAGTATATTTAACCCGGATTTTAAAATCCGCCATTTGTATTAATTTTTGTAAAGAAAGGACAAACTATGACAGACACTGAAACCCCAAACTACAACGCCTTTAAGGGCGAAATTTGGAGCCAGAAAATTAACGCCGGACTTGATAAAACCTGTGTTATGCTTCAGTGCGTAAACCGTGATTACCAAGGCGATGCGGACAAAGGAACCGCCAAAATCAACATTATTACGCCATTAGAGGTAACTACAGGCACCTATACCGGCTCGATAGATTCTTACGGCGCGGCTCCGTCAAAAAAACTTCAGCTGGAACTCAATCAGAGTGTGTATTTTGGCTTTAGCGTGCCGGATATCGACCAGGCGCAGTCAAATGTAAACATTATGGATGCGATAGTCGGAAAGGCGAAAAATGCCGTAGAGCAAGCAATTGACACTTATATTTTTGGTTTAAACAGCAAAGCCCCGGATGGTAATATTTTGGGCAAAACGACAGCTGTAGGGCTCACTTCCGCGAATATTTACACCCAGTTTGTGAAACTTGCCAAACTTTTGAAAAATTCGGGTGCTGTAAACGCTGAAAAGCAGGGCTGGGTTGTGGTTCACCCTGATGTTGAAGAACTTTTGCTTTTATGCAGCCAGTTTGTTTCAGCCTCAAACCTTGGTAGCACAACAATTACAACCGGTTCAATTGGTAAAATCGCAGGATTGGAAGTATTTGTAAGCTCCAACGTGGGCAAAGAGACTTCCGGTTACACGATTTTAGCCGGTACAAAGGATGCCATCACCTATGCATCACAAATCAAGAAAATCGAGACTCTGAGGGCGCAAAGCTCCTTTGATTCCATTGTCCGCGGGTTGTATACCTTTGGGGCACTAGCCATTAACCCTGATGCATTGGCTGTAATTAAGGCTACAGTGTCATAAGGGGGTATCGATGAATAATTTCTTAAACAATCCCCAGGCACTTCAAAAAGCTCTAATGGCAGGAATTTTAGGATATCTGAATAATGCTTTCAGCACTCCCGGAAGTTCTTACGGGGCATCACAAGTTCAAAACCCAAACCACCGCTGTAATTTAAACCTGGATGAACACCTAAAATATGCGGATGCACTGGTTTCAGCCGGTATAATCGACAAAAAGACCGGAGAATCAATCAAACAGAACATGACAGCTACATTTCAGGCTGAGAGCACTGCAGCGCCTGCGAACAGGCTGTATACACAGTCAAATGGGGTAATTACAGCGGGGGATGCGGGTAATAACCAGGCAATGCAAGCATTTGAGACGGCTAACTTTGGCGACAGCGATTTTTTGAAGGCGCGTGAATGTCTGCTTGATTATCTTAAAAACCTTGATGTGGAGCTCACTTACGAGGATTTAGCGAAAATTGAAAGCGTTGTATTGGAGCTGGAAAAGCTTGCAGTACAAAGGAATCAAAACGAAAATAAGCAAAACGCTTTTGATATGCTGAATAAAAGTAATGAAATCGCTAAGGAGCGCCTTATGACAGGCTC
Source organism: Candidatus Gastranaerophilales bacterium (assembly GCA_910587175.1). Lineage (GTDB taxonomy): Bacteria > Cyanobacteriota > Vampirovibrionia > Gastranaerophilales > Gastranaerophilaceae > MGBC122484. The sequence continues at coordinate 11,838 of CAJULH010000054.1, forward strand.
TATGGGCGCTAAAGGCAGCAAAAACCCTCCCCAAAAGACATTTACACGCGATGAAATAGCTAAAATGTCCACGGCTGAATTCATTAAGAATGAACCCGCAATCAACTACCAGCTGCAAAACGGCTTATTGTAAGCCGTGTAAGGGTTTTAGGATAAGGTAAATTTTTTATGAAGAGCATGCCTTGAAGTTTACAAAATAGTGCTTCACAAACACCATTTCCGAAAAATTATTTGAAAAAGTATACATAATAAGCACCATTGTGAAATTTTGTTAAGGCTTTTTTTGATATTTTTGTGAATTTTTGAAAGACATATTCTTACATAATATCTATTATCAAACCCAATCAATTAGATATATTCCGGGGCGAAAAGCCTTATAAACCAATATATAATTTTTTGCTCCGGATTATTTTTATAAAATTTTGTAAAAAATGCAGCGCCGGATACAATTGCAAAAAACGTCAAATAGCCTGTAAAAACAAGCCTTTTGGACGTATCAAAAAATAAATCGAATCAAAACTCCGGCAAAACAGCCAAAAAGGCAAATAAAAAGGGGCGTTTCCACCCCATTCGCATACTAGCCGAAGCATTAACAACA
>CAJULH010000055.1 GCA_910587175.1 Candidatus Gastranaerophilales bacterium
ACCTTTCCAGGATAGCGAAATATGTGTATTAAATCTGACTTTGAGTATTTATTCGTATATAATCAAGGATTTTGAATTAAACAACGTTTTGAAGTCCCAGCTTAGTATTCTGCAGGATGTCATATCCGAAAAAGAGGAAGCTTATAAGATAATTAAAAAACAAAACAATAAACTCATTGAAGCCGATAATGCAAAAACAAGTTTTCTTGCAAACGTATCTCATGAGCTAAGAACTCCGCTTAATGCCATAATAGGCTTTTCTGATGTTCTTTTGAATCAGGTTTTTGGAAAGCTAAATAAAAAACAAACCGAATATATAAAAGATATAAATCTTTCCTCAATTCATTTGATGGGGCTAATAAACAGTGTCCTGGATTTTTCAAAAATTGAATCAGGGTCAATGAAACTTAATCTTTCTAAATTTGAACCCAAAACCGCTGTATTTGAAGTTATAAATCTTTTATCTTCTCTTTTGGATGTAAAAGAGATTAAAATTACTTATAAGGATACATACAAAGAATTTTTGAATGCAGATTATCAAAAATTTCAACAAATACTTTTTAATTTGCTAGGCAATGCAATAAAATTTTCAAAGCAAAAAGGGGAAATTTGTGTTAGAACAAGCAGAGATGGGGAATATTTTGTATTAGAGGTCGAAGATTTTGGTATCGGGATAGAAAAAAAGTATCATAACTTCATATTTAAAAAATTTACACAAATAGACAATATATATACTAAAACGACGGCTTCAACAGGCTTAGGGCTTGCAATTACAAAAGAGTATGTAAAACTGCACAAGGGTAAAATTTACGTTGTTTCTAAATTGGGCACCGGTTCTACTTTTGTGGTAAAATTAAAAAATAACTAGTCTTAAAAGTAAGGATAGAATGAGTATGCTACACACTAAAAATATTTACGGCATAATTGATTCATTAAAAGTAAGCAACAGCTGGAAACATATTTTTAAAAAAATTCAGGTTGCTTATTATCATAATTTTTATCAAGGTAAATCAAACAGTGTGCATACCTGGCGTTATGGTCAGAATGTCATGAGCCTTGGTGCCAAAGACAGATTTAAATTTTTTACCAGTTTTAATTTTTTTGCTTTAATATTCGGACCGCTTTATTATCTTGCAAAGTTTATGTTTATCAAAGGTTTAATCCTTTTGTTAATTGAAGCGGGACTTATATATTATTTTGATTTTCCTGTTGCATATTTAATTATATTAATACATATATATGCTGCAATATTTGCAAATGCGGATTATTTTACAAAAATGGTATTAAACAATAAAATCGTAAAAGAAAATCCGGACATACTTTCAGATTTTGTGGATGATAATTTTGTAAGTATTGTTATGAAAGAAGAAAGCCGATATAATCTTTTTGTTGCTTTTGTGATTATCGCAAGCATTGTTATCGGTGTTTTTGTGCACTCCGAGTTCACTAAAGACGCAAAATATAAAGAGCTTATAAACAACAGGCAGAGGATATGTAAAACAAGCCAGGAATGCGACAAGGTTATTAAAGATGCAACGAGCAATATTCGGGCAAACAAAGAACCTTTATATGTTGAATATTTTAATATGGGTGCAGCCTATTATGAATTAAAAAGCAGACAATCTGCACTTCAAGCTCTTGATAAAGCAACTTCACTAAAACAGAATTATTTTGAACCATATGCCCTAAAGGGAGTAATATACACCGATTTAAAACAATTTAATCTTGCAAGAATGAATTATGAAAGGGCTTTGAAAATTTATCCGAAAGGCAGGTTCTTGTACTATTTACTTGGAAGCTCATATTATAAAGAGGGTAATTATGTTGCAGCAAAAGCTAATTTTGAAAAGGCTGTAAAAGCTTATCCTAATAAATCCTCTTACTGGGAAGCTCTGGCTTATACTAAGATTTATTTAAGAGACAGGGCTGGCGCCAAAAATGATTTAATTAAGGCAATCAAAGTTTTAAAAAGAGAAGATGCTGTAAAAAATGCTGCAAAAATCGAAGCCCTTGAAGGCTATATGTTAAATTTGAGATAAAAATTAAAATAGATTATCAAAAATCCGGGAGATTAAATTTATCCCGGGTTTTTTATTTAGTAACAAATTTTATAAGCTTATTTATCTAAAACTTTATGGGTTTTGAAATTTGTGCAAACACCGCAGTTTGAGCATTTTGTCTCACAAGGAACGGTTGTTTGTGCATTTTTTGCTTTTTTGTATTCATTCTTTAACCATTCCTTGTTTATCCCAGTATCTATCATATCCCAAGGCAGTTTTTCATCATAATTATACACTTTTGTTGTTTCTTCATCTATATTAAGCCCACATTCTTTTGCTGTTTCATAAAATGCATCATAAGTTACATTTTCTTCCCAGGATTCAAGATATGCACCTTTTTGATACATTTTATAGATAAAATCTGAAACCTCTTTTCCACCCCTGGTTAAAAAAGCTTCAAACTGTGAAATTATCGGATTATGGAAATTGAATTTTACATTTTTTAAGTGCGCACCTTTATTTTTTATGTGCGAAATCTTTTCTTTAATTTCTGATGGCAAATTTTGTGCACATACTCCAAACGGCGTAAATGGTTTTGGAACAAAGGTTGAAACTGAACAGGTGATTTTTGGCAGCTTAAAACCGTTTTCCCTGCATTTTTGATTAATTTTATCAAGCAGATCGACAATTGCATCCAAATCAGCATATTCTTCAAAAGGCAGACCTATTATGAAGTAAAATTTAATCTTATTCCAGCCATTTTCAACACACGCAAGTGTGGCGGATATTATTTGCTCTTCATTTAAATTTTTGTTAATAATGTCTCTCATTCGCTGGCTGCCTGCTTCCGGTGCAATTGTAACGGAGCCTTTTTTGACTCCATGGATAAGTTGCCCCAGCTTTACTGAAAATCTATCCGCTCTTTGGCTTGGCAGGGAAACACTTACATCTGTATTTTTAAAGTGTTCATTTAATTCTTCTATTATTTCTTCAATTTTTCCATGGTCATTAGAAGACAAGGAAAGAAGTGAATATTCATCATATCCTGTATTTTTGACATAATCCTTAACCAGACTGATTATATCTTCTTTTTTTCTTTCCCGTATAGGTAAATTTGTATGTGCGCTTTGACAAAAACGACAAAGTCTGCCGCATCCGCGGCGAATTTCTATAGTTGCCCTGTCGTGCACACTTTGTGAATGCGGAATTGGTGATTTTACCGGATGGGCTTCATATTTAAGATTGAATATTCTTTTTTTAATTACTGCATTTTCAGGGCTATGCATTGGGGAATAAACGCCTTCAATCTGACACAGTTTTTTTAGAATTTCATTTCTGTCTAAGTATTTAATTTTTTCATAAAGTTTGGCGATTTCAATAATTACATCCTCACCATCCCCGATTAAAAACAAGTCTATAAAGCGGCTCAGGGGATTTGGATTATATGCACAGGGACCTCCTGCAAAAATTATTGGATTTTCCTTGGTTCTATCTTTGGATAGCACGGGGATTTTTCCCATATCTAGCATTTTTAATATTGTTGTATATGACATTTCATACTGCAAGGCAAAGCCAATAAAATCAAAGTCGTTTAAAGGTTTCTTGGAATCAAGGGAATAGAGGGGTTTATTATATTTCTCCAACAATTCGCAAAAATCTTTTTCCGGTGCATAAATCCTGTCTGCAAGCATATTTTCTTCATTGTTTATAATATGATAGAGGATTTTATGCCCAAAATTACTTATTCCGATTTCATATTTATCAGGAAAAGCCATCAAAATCTTTACGTCTGCGTTGTTAAAATCTTTTTTTATAGATAAAAACTCGCCTCCAATGTATCTTGAGGGTCTTTCACAATTGTATAATACTGGTGAATACTCATCTAAAAAGTCAATTAAATTTGTCATGCCAGACTATCCTGCATATGTTTCTCTATTTGAATAATCTTTCCGTCTAATTTGCCATTGATATATGCATCAAGGAAGTCTTTCAATTTGTCTCCGGTTATAAAATACTCGTAGAGAAAAACTTCGCCCTTTATTTCTCTCATCAGCGAAATACTATATTTTAATTCTTCCGCAAAATCCTCAAGACTTCTTTTATTAAAGCTTATTCCGTTAACATCTTTTTTTAATTTAACATATTCAAAACCAAGATAATTTTTAATTTTGGCAAATTTATTTTTGTTGCTGAAAAAACCCGTTCTGGATTTTCTTGGTACAAAATGTTTAATTTTATCATCGTCTTTCATAGCTTAATTAAACAATAAAAGCTAAAAATGCTCAAATATGTTAATAAACTTAAAAGACCGCCAGTGATAGGCGGTCTTTTGATAACTTGTGTCATTTTAGTCTTATGCAGCTTGTTGTGCAGGAGCTGGCGCTGCGCCAATTTTTGCTAATGTTTCCTGAGCAGCTTGTTTAATTAACGGTTCAGGGTCATTTGCGAGTGTTGATTGAAGTGCTGCAGCTACAGTCTGTGCATCTTCAGGTTTTGCAACGAATGATATTGCTTGTACGCCTGCAAGTCTTACTTCAGGGTTCGGGTTTGTCTGGATTGCGTTTTGGATTTCGTTGAAACCAATTAAATCCTGCATTTGTAACGGTTTAATATTTGCATTGCCCTGAGATGCCATATAAGCTTCTAATTCATCTCTTTGGTTCTTTTGAAGCATTGCAAGAGTAAACATTGATATTATTTTATTCTTTGCTGCTGCAGTTTGCGGAGCTAGTTGCTGTGCCAGCTGGGTTTCTTCAGGAGTTAATTGTTCGCCCCTTGCTGCTTTTTCTAAAACAGCAGTTTGTTCAGGGGTGGGTCCCGGAAGTTGTGAAATATCTTGTCCAACAATACCGGCAAGACTGCTCATTATTTGTTCATTTAAAACTTGCTGTGCTTGTGCGGGTTCACCTTGGCTGTAGTTTGCAATTTCTGTTATTGCTTTTTCCTGGGCAGCAGGGTCATTGCTTTGAAGTCCTGCTATTAAAGCATTAACGTCAACTGTTTGCGCGGGTTGTGTTGGTTGTTGTACATCTACTGCTGGAGCGGGTTGTACTTCCGGCTGTGCTGCCGGTTCTATTTGGGGTTGCGGCTCAATAGCCGGAGCCGGCATTTGTTGCGGTTGTGGTGATACAACTTGCGGGGGAACAGTATATACTTGTGGCTGTTCAACATAGGGAGCCTGCGGTTGCATCATTGGTTGGGGAACAGTCTGAGCCTGTGGATAACCCGGATATTGAGGCATCATTGGTGGCACCTGGTATTGTTGCGGCATCGGATAAGGCATATATTGCTGCGGAGCTGGCATTGGTGCATACATTGATGCTTGCGGGTAATTATAAATAGGATTTGTATAATTTGGCTGCATTGCAGGCTGAGGTGATGCATACGCTTTTGGTTCAAAAATTTGAATGTTTACAGCATTTGCACTTGGTGTTCCTTGTGTGTATGCTTGAGCGTATTGTGGTTGTATCATCTTTATCTCCTTTGAAAATAATATTAGTTGCTATGCTTTCAATTCTTTAAGTGTTCTAAATAATATTAATTGCTAGTTTTTTGCTATCTTTTATTAATTAATTTAATAATTTCTTATTATTATTGCGTTTCAGGCATTTACATTTCTTAATAAACTATTTATCAAGGTAGTCGGTCTTTTCAAACAGATTCGTTGCGTTCACGATTGTATCAAATAGTATTGATATTCCCATGCCTGCAAGGGCAATTATTTGTGTCGGCTTGGATTTTGCCAATAATCCAAGTGCAGCAAATGCAATAGTAAGAATATTATTCTTTATGCATTTGCCGGCGCCGGAAAGATATCCTCCGATTGCACCTCCAACTTCCATAATTCTGTCTGTAGTATCAAGGTTTTGGAAGAATTTTTTTATGGCACCATGTTTTGCACTGTCTTCGTTTAGCTTCATGCTGCCAATCTGGTCGTTTACATATTTATCAGCAGACACTTGCGACATGGTTCTTTTTGAATTTCTTTTTGCAATGTCATGCGCCTCAAGTACTGTGGCTGTTATCGCAAGGGCGGATGCAACTTTTATTCCTACATTAAATGCCGTCATTATGCTGCTGCCCCCTGTGTATTATTGCTATTATTTGTATTGCTGTTGTTATTATCCGGGATAGTTACTTTTTGTCCGGACATTTTCAAAAGTATTTGGGAAGCAAGTATTGAATCTTCGCCATATTCAAGGTCTGGTCTGTTTTGTAATTGTTTTAAAATTTCCGCAGTTTCACTATTTCCTTGTGCATATCCTACATCAAGCGTAGTGAGACCTACATATCTTACTGAAGCTTTCGGGTCTTGTATTACTTTATTTAAAAGTGCCGTTAAAGCTGGGTCTGCCTTTCTTGTATCGTCTTCTTTAAATCTTTCAAGAAGCTCTTTAGCAGCTGTTAATCTGATTTTTGGATCCTGATTATTTAAATAATTTTCTAAAGACCTAATATAATCATCTGTCAGAATTACTTTTTCTTTCTTTTTGTCATCCTTTTTCTTATCATCGGTTTTATTTGTTTCATTGTTATTGTTTACATTTGTTGTGTTGTTTGTCTGGTTAATTGGTGAGTTATAATTCATTGGGTAAGGATTTTGCATGCCGTTATTCGGGTCATACAGGCTTGTTGTAGGATACATTGGCACTGCAGGCTGCATTGCAGGATATGATTGCATCTGCTGGTATTGCGGTGCAGCATTTGCAACCGGGTTGAATATTTGAATATTTACCGCACTTGCACTCGGTGCCGGATTGTATCCCTGCTGATTTTGCATTCCATAAGGATTTTGCATTGCAGGATATGATTGCATCTGCTGGTATTGCGGTGCAGCAGGATAACTCTGGTACATTGCACCTTGCGCCTGGTAATAAGACGGCTGAGGCTGATACTGTTGATATTGTTGGTATTGTGGGTTGAATCCTGCGCTCATAAGTTTTATAAAAATCCTTGTTCTATATAATAATAAAAGCCATGAAGTGTGAATAAGTGCTAGATTTAAGATAAATATTAAGAAATATTAATTTTGAATTTACTTTATTTGAGCAAAAATGTTTATGCTAGAATGATTTTAAAATATTTCTTTCAAAAGGAGCATTTAATGGAATTTGAAGAATTAAAAGAAAAGTATGAAATGGTTATAGGACTTGAAGTCCATGCACAGCTTAAAACAAAAACAAAAATATTTGCACCGGACGGGGCTGAGTTTGGCCATGAACCAAACAGCCAAACATCCCCAATTACACTTGGTATGCCAGGTGTGCTTCCTGTATTAAATAAGGCTGTGGTTGATATGGCTATTTTAACCGGTCTTGCTTTGAATTGCGAAATTCCATCCAGATGCAAATTTGACAGAAAACAATATTTTTACCCTGATTTGCCAAAGGGCTATCAGATTTCACAGTACGATGAACCTATTTGCGGCAAAGGAAGTATAAAAATTTCAAATAAAACAATAGGTATTACAAGGGCACATTTGGAAGAAGATGCCGGAAAACTTGTACATGCCGGTTCTGCAGGAATATATGGCTCCTCTTACTCTCTTGTAGATTTGAACAGAGCTGGTACTCCCCTGCTTGAAATTGTTTCCGAGCCTGATATGAGAAGTTCTGATGAAGCAAGAGAATATATGGAAGAATTAAGAAATATTCTAAGATACATAGGCGTTTGTGACGGCAACCTTGAAGAAGGTTCTATGCGTTGTGATGCCAATATTTCTATTCGCCCGAAAGGACAAAAAGAATTTGGAACAAGGGCTGAAATTAAAAACGTAAACAGCTTCAGAGCACTTCAAAGAGCGATTGAATACGAATTTGAAAGACAAATCGAGCTTGTTGAGCGCGGTGAAGAAGTAGTTCAGGAAACAAGACTTTGGGATGATGCAAAAGGAATAACATCTTCAATGAGAGGCAAGGAAGATGCTCATGACTATAGATATTTCCCCGAACCGGATTTAATGCCCTTGGAAATAAGCAGAGAATGGGTTGAAAAGGTGCGAAATACCATGCCCGAACTTCCTGCACAAAAACTTCAAAGATATATTGATTCCGGTCTTTCTGAATATGATGCAAGTGTTCTTGTAAATCAGTTAGAGATGGCACTCTTCTTTGATAAGGTAGTGGCCCAGGGAGTTAATCTCAAAACCGCTTCAAACTTTATAATGGGTGAAATTGCAGCATTTTTAAAAGAAGAAAAAGTTCAGATTGAAGAATCAAAGTTAACTGTTGACAATTTTGTTAAATTGATGAAATTGCTTGAAAAAGGTACAATTTCAAATAATATTGCAAAATCTCTCGTAATAGATATTTTAAAAACCGGGGATGATGCTGAAAAACTTGTTGAAAAGCGCGGTTTAAGTGTGCTTTCAAACCCTGATGAAATTTTACCTGTTGTGCAAAAAGTTGTAGCCAATAATCCCGAACAGGTTGCTGCATATAAAGGCGGCAGAGATAAACTGTTTGGATTTTTTGTAGGACAAGTAATGAAGGAAACCAAGGGTAGAGCTAATCCACAGCTTTTAAATGAGCTTTTAAAGAAAGAACTGGAAAAATAAATGTTTTTCTGGTACCCTTATGAAAGATAGTTATAGATTTTTAATTTTTGATAACTTAATAATATGCAATATGCCGATGTGATGCTAGCTTTGCTCTATGCAAAGCGAAATATAAAATGTAGACCAATTTCATCACATTGATATTACAGAAAGACTTTGATAATTTAATATTGATATGCCGATGTGATGAAATTGGTAGACGTGCCAGACTCAAAATCTGGTGTGGTTCACGCCACGTACCGGTTCGACTCCGGTCATCGGCATATTTTTATTGGTTATTATCAGGTTTTTCTTTTCGGAAAAATTTAACATTTTAGAACAGCAATTACTATTTACAAGCATATTTGTATCTATGGTATAATCTAATCTTATGGAACGCGCAGTTTTATTTATAATTTTTAATAGGTTAGATACGACAAAAAAGGTTTTTAAACAGATTAAAAAAGCAAAACCGCCAAGACTCTATATTGTATCAGACGGTGCGCGTGCAGACGTTCAAAATGAGGAAGTTATAGTTAAATCTGTCAGAGATTTTGTGCTTAATAATATCGACTGGCAATGTGAAATAAAGACAAAATTTAGGGATAAGAATCTTGGCTGCGCCCTCAATATCAGCGATGCGCTAAATTGGTTTTTTGACAACGAAGAAAATGGTGTAATTCTTGAAGACGATTGCGTTGCAACGCAATCCTTTTTCAAATATTGTGAAGAGCTTCTTGACTATTATAAAAACAATCAAGATGTATGGCACATTTCCGGCTACAATTTTTTAAATCTGCCAAACTTAAAAGAATCATACTACTTTTCTTCCGTGCCGCATGTTTGGGGTTGGGCAACCTGGGCAAACAGGTGGAAAAAATTTGAATACGACATATCAAATTATAATACAGAAAATTTTAAACGCCTTACTTCGAACAAAGTTTTTCAAAAATATTGGTGCAATATTTTGGAACTTACAAAAGAAAAAAAAGTCGACAGTTGGGCATACAGATGGTTTTTTACTATGTTGAAATATGGCGGCATTGCTATAATACCAAAGCTTAATATGGTTCAAAACATTGGTAATTATGGTACGCATTTTAGTGATGTATGCCCTTTATTCTTTACAAAAGCATACGAAATAGATGAAATTACTCATCCAAAAAAAATAAAAATCAGAAAAAATATAATGAATAGAATGTTTAGAGAGTGGTTTTTTATTGACGACAGACCAGTGCTGCTCAGGAAAATTCAGCTTTTTATTAAAAAGCAAGAATGGAGAAAATTATGGTCGATAAAAAAATAATACAGGTATTTTTAGCGTCCGATGAAAATTATACTCCGTTTCTTGCAGTAACAATGTATTCTATCCTTTTGAATACAAATTCTTTTGTTGAATTTTACATTCTGGATGGCGGTATTAGTAAAAAATCCAGACAAAAGGTAGAAAAATCGGTTTCAAAGTTTCATAACAAAAAAATAACATATTTTAATATGAAACAGTTTGAGCTTCAAAAATTTCCAAATATTTCCCACTATTCTGTAAATACGTTTTCAAGATATTTTATTCCGAAACTAACGCCCAATATTTCAAAGGCTATCTATCTTGATGTTGATACAATTTTAACCGGCGATATTTCAGCCCTCTTTGATGAAAGCATTGCCGGGTATCCTTTAGGCGCTGTTCCTGAAGATTTTTATAAAAAAAACGGTGAATTTTTAAAAGAAAATATATACCCCAAATATCAAAATCCGGATAATTATTTTAATGCCGGAGTTTTAATTTTAGATATACAAAAATTTATAGATAATAACTTCTCTGACAGCTTGATAAAAGCCACTGTTAAATATGCTGATAAACTAAACTGTGCCGATCAGGATATCTTCAACATTATATTTGAAGGTAACTGTAAAAAGCTTGATTATAAGTATAACTATATTCCCGATTTTTCTCTAAATTACGATAATGTTTCTCCGTTAATTATTCATTATGCCGGTAAAAAGCCCTGGAAAGTTCTAAATGCACCTATGATGAAAGAATTTTTCAATATTTCGGATAAAACCACATTTGCTTTTAAAGTTCGTTGCGTTCTGGTGAAAAATGTATTTAACCAAACCGTGAAGCAAATTAAAAGCTTTTTATACAGAAATATTAAATTGCCGGTTGTAAAGTTATTTTTTCACAAGACAAAGTGAAACAAGAAGCCCTATGCCCATTAAAGCAGGGTAATAAAGCCCCTTCATTATTGAAAAAGAACTTATTGAAATAGATGATGCCAAACTTGTTGCAATTAAAATCTGCGCACCGTAGGGTATCATTCCTTGAACACAACATGATGTAGTATCCAACAGACTCGCTGTCCTTCTTGGATCAACATTATATTTATTTGATAATTCCTTTGCAATAGGTCCTGCGGTAATTATTGCAACAGTATTGTTTGCGGTAAAAAGGTTTATGATACCAACAAGAAACGTTATTCCAAATTCGCAGGATTTCTTATCCTTAATCAGGTATTGTGTTTTTCTAATGATGTAATTTATTCCGCCGTTGTATCGTACCATACAAAGAAGTCCGCCCGCAAGCATGGCAACTATTAAAGTGTTTGCCATACTTACTGTTCCGTCTCCTATCCGGCTAAATGCTCCCCATATATCAAAAATACCGTAACTTATACCTATTATTGTGTTTAAAATTATTCCGATTAAAAGCAAGAACATAACATTAATACCTGAAACTCCAAGTATAAAAAGCAGAACGTACGGCGCAATTTTTATAAAGGTTTCGGGGGCAACATTTGCATCCAAACCGGCAGCCTGAATATTTGTAAATATCGGCAGCATGTATAAAAATACACATGTTAATGCAGGTATAATAACGATTTTTAAATTGCAAATCATTTTATCCCGCATTTCAACATTTTGCGTCCTTGTTGATGCTATTGTTGTGTCGGAAATTAAAGAAAGATTATCCCCAAACATGGCTCCGCCAATTGTTGCACCTAATACAACAACGGGATTAAAACCAAGAGTTTGCGAAAGAGCCACAGCAATAGGAACAACAGCTGCAATTGTTCCGCAAGATGTACCTACTGCAAGGGAAATCAACGCAGAGACTACAAAAAGTCCGGATACCATGAATTCTGCCGGAATAAAATATCTTGCAATTTGTACTGCAGCATCGACTCCGCCCACTGCCTGGGCGGTGGCTGTAAATGCACCTGCAAGAATAAATACAAGACACATTATCATAATATCCTTGTTTCCCATGCCAAGGGCAAAAATCTCTATTTTTTTATTTAATTTTTCTTTATGGTTTAAAATCAGGGCAGCTGCAGATGATATTATAAACGCTACAGTCATTGGTACTTTTGAAAAGTCTCTTGT
>CAJULH010000056.1 GCA_910587175.1 Candidatus Gastranaerophilales bacterium
ATGTAATTATTGAAAATAAACAGGCGGTTGAAATGGTTGAAATGCACAGAACCATCTTGGAGAGTATGATGGACGGGTTTGCATCAATTATAAATAACAATGTAAATGTCATTATGAAATTCTTAGCCGCAATCACAATTATACTTTCGATTCCAACTATGCTTGGTACTTTCTGGGGAATGAATGTTGTTGTGCCGTTCGGGCATACTCCGTATGGGTTTTTAATAATTATCACGCTCTCAATAATAGCTGCCGCTGGCGCTGCAATATTCTTTAATAAAAAAGGAATGTTTTAAGCCTGTTCTGCCATTTTGGAATAATCGCTGTATCCGGTTAGCACGGTTTCTTTACTTGAATGAATTATCCGGTTTTTCACAGCAACTTTGTTTTCAACATGCCGGATGGGAGTTAAATTTCCTATGACATCAGTATATTCGACACCGGGGCGAACCTTAAAGCCAATATATTCATTTGCATACTCTGTGCCACAGGCAATAGTTAAAGAGTAATCATAACATTCAAACACATTTCTTTTAAAAGTAAATGCTTCATCTGCAAAAAATCTATCGCAGGAAATATCTTTTTCGCAATTTGTACTGTATCTGTATAAATTTCCGGAAAGAAAACTAAAAGCTTCATCTGATTTTATAATGTCGTTATTTTCCATATCTTTGCAACCCAGAAAAACATCCATTCTTTTTCCTTTATTATCAGAGGAGTCCTCACTAAAAAGTATTATTTTGTTGTTTTCAAAATCTTTTACCATTTTTAGTTCATTGTCAACAAAATATGCAGTCTTTATGATATTATCATCTCCGTCAGTTTCATTCATGGTTATATTTCTTCTTGAGTTGCATACCCGGGTATCATCTAACATAAATTTTCTCTTAAAAGAAGAAGCAAGGGTATTTGCATCTTCATATACCGGTCTGAATCTGTCTAAAATTAGTGGAAGAGAACTTTCAACTTCTTTTGCCTTTGAGAATATGGATAAAATTTCCTCGGCAGGGGGTTCATCTTTTTTAAAATCATTTACATGTTCTAAACGTTTCGCTTCTCTGTTTGACGCTGCTATATAATTACCTTTTTCGGGTCTAAAACAGCAAATTACACCGGAAAATGCAAGCATGCCAGGATGCAAAGAATTTTGACACCTAAATCCGGAAGATGAAAAATTTCCGGATTCAATACTGTCTTTCCTGCTTAAAAAAGATTCATTAAGACAGGAACGCATTGGTTTATTATTCAATGATAATTTTATACTGCCTACTCTCATTCTCTAAATTCCAAAACGGATGCCAAAGCGGGTAAATATATAATGCGCCTGAATAAAAAATATTGCGTCTTATCATTACAAATATTTATTACCGGAAATATTCACCAATTAATTATCCTTGCCGCAGCAATTTTTGTACTTCAATCCGCTCCCGCAGGGGCAAGGCTCATTTCTTCCCACCTTATCTGTATTATGCACAGGCTGGCTTACAGTTGTCTCCCTGCCTTCTATATTATCTGAAATTTGGGTTTCATTATTGGTAGAATTTTTTAAAGCCTTGGTTAGTTCTGTTTCAATTTCCTTTGAAGACTTTTGCAGCGTTTGCCCCTGATTGAACTCTACGGGCGAATCACTCAACGCAACATCGGCAAGCTCATCGTTATTTTGGCTTACAATTTGAACGCCAAATTTTGTTCTCATTAAATGTCTTACCGTTTCAGACTGTATATCAGACATCATTGAATTAAACAGATTAAAGGCACCTTTTTTATATTCTATAAGCGGATCCTTCTGTCCGTATGCCACAAGACCGATGCTATCTTTTAAATCATCAATATTTGCAAGATGGTCTATCCATTTAGCATCTATCACCTGCAAAAGCACATCTCTTTCCAACGAACGGATAACGCTGTCATCAGAAAAAGCAACTTGTTTGGGTTCATTTAGCTGATACTTTTCAATCACCATATTGAAATTGTCAACCGTAAGTTTTTCATGGTTTCTATACCCTTCTTTTGCAAGATTTTTCAGATGAGCAGACATTTCGTTGTATCTAAAGTTTTTAATATCATCCAAAGAAAGGCTGGACAGTTGCGGAAATACTGAACGTATTTCATTCATCAGCATATTTAATTCATCCGGAACGTACTCGGCAGGAGACATTTCAGGAGAAATATACTGTCTCAATATCTTATCCACCTCTTTTTCAATCATATAAACAATGTCTTCATTTAAATTCTTTGAGTTTAAGACCTTCTTTCTTTGTGCGTAGAATTTTTCTCTTTGAATATTTATAACATCATCATATTCAAGAACAGATTTTCTTATATCAAAATAGTGGGTTTCAACCTTCTTTTGGGCTGATTCTATCTGACGTGAAATAAGAGGCGAATTTATCACCATATCATCGCTCATAAACTGCGCAATAATATTTCCGCCAAATTTTCTCATTAAATCATCTTCCAGAGATAAGAAAAATTTGGTTGACCCGGGGTCGCCCTGTCTTGCTGCACGACCTCTGAGCTGATTATCGATACGGCGGGATTCATGTCTTTCAGTCCCTATAACATGTAAGCCCCCAAGCTCAATAACTTTTTTGTGCTCTTCCTCGGTTATTGCGCGGGCGCGGGCAAGAGCCTCTTCTTTTTTGGTTTCATAATCTTTTGTATTTTCAGGCGTTATTCCCATGGAATCGAGTTCTTCCTTTGCAAGATACTCGGGGTTTCCGCCAAGAAGAATATCGGTTCCCCTTCCTGCCATATTTGTTGCAATGGTTACAGCCCCGACACGACCAGCCTGGGCAATAATATAAGCTTCTTTTTGGTGATGCTTGGCATTTAATACATTATGTTTTACGCCAACCTGATTAAGCAGATTTGAAATCAATTCCGATTTTTCAATACTAATTGTTCCGACAAGTACAGGGCGTCCGATTTTGGACATTTCAACAATCTCATTTACCACCTCTTTATACTTTGTTATCTGTTTGTTAAAAATGGCATCGGCTTCATTTATTCTGATATCGGGCTTATTGGTTGGAATTGCAGTAACAGGAAGGTTGTAAATTTTCCCAAATTCCGCCTCTTCAGTCATTGCAGTACCCGTCATACCGGATAATTTCGGATAAAGCCTGAACAAATTCTGGAAAGTAATACTTGCAAGGGTTTGGGTTTCATCCTGAATTGGGACATTTTCTTTTGCTTCAATTGCCTGATGAAGACCGTCAGACCAACGTCTTCCCTGCATCAGACGACCCGTAAATTCATCCACAATCATTACTTCATTATCGCGAACAACATAGTCGGTATCTTTTATAAATAATTCTTTTGCTTTTAGAGCCTGCAAAAGGTGATGAGCATATTGTGTTTGGATATCAAACAAATCATCAACACCTAAAAGCTCTTGCGCTTTATCAATACCATCTTCAGTAAAGATTATATTTTTATTCTTTTCATCAACTTCATAGTGAGTAATTTTTTCCAGTTGCGGAGCCACTTTCGCCATAAGCCTGTATGTATCGGCAGATTTTTCAAGACGCCCTGAAATAATCAAAGGGGTTCTTGCTTCATCAATTAAAATACTGTCCACTTCGTCGATTATGGCATAATTATAAGGTCTTTGAACCAGTGCCAGGTTGCTTGTCGCCATATTATCACGCAAGTAGTCAAACCCGAATTCATTATTTGTACCATATGTGATATCGCAATCATACGCCGCTTTTTTCTTTTGAAAATCAAAGCTATCGGAGGACAAAATAACCCCCACGGTAAGTCCCAAAAATTCAAAAATTTTGCCCATCCAGTCGCGGTCACGTTGCGCCAGGTAATCATTTACGGTAATTATATGTACACCTTTCCCGGTAAGAGCATTTAAGTATGCAGGCAAAGTTGCAACCAAGGTTTTACCCTCCCCGGTACGCATTTCCGCAATATGCCCTTCATGAAGAAATATGCCGCCAATTAACTGTACATCAAAATGACGCATATTTAAAACACGGCGCCCGGCTTCACGTACAGTTGCAAAAGCCTCAGGGAGAATTTTATCAAGAGCTTCCTTTTCAAGGGCACGGTCTGTTTTAAAATCTGTTGAGGTTTCTCTTTTAGAGAGAATTTCTTTAAATTCTGCGGTTTTTGCTTTTAATTCATCATCAGAAAGTTTTGTAAATTCTTCTTCAAGATGATTGATATGTTCCACCACAGGCATCACCTTAGAGATTTTACGCTCGTTCGGATCTTTAAAAACTTTAAGCAATACGTCAACAACGCCCATTTATTCAATTTCTCCCCAATAATCGTATTTTAATTTGTGTTTCAAATAAACAAAGCATCATGCAAAAAAGCAGTACTTTTCTGTAAAATTTTAACACAAACATAAAAAATATACCGCCGCGTTGGACATCAAGATAGATAATTAAAACAACAGAACGTTACTTTAAAAGTTCGTAGGGTTCTATTTTAAAGGCATCTGCAAGCCTGCATATTACATCTAGTTTCGGTATTCTTCTGCCTGCTTCAATATCATATATATAATCTTTGGAAACACCTGCCTGAATACTCAGTTGCAAACGTGTAAATTTAAGCTTTGCCCTGTATTTTTGCACATTTGCCTGTAATTTTTCTGCGGTTTTTTTCGTGCTGCTTGTCATATTTTTATTGTAGTGCTAAAATTATTTTATTAATCGTGCTTGCTGCCATATTTAATTGAAGGAGAAAACCGATGAACACAAGCGAAAATGAGATAGTAAACAAGTTAATAGAAATTGATGATAAATTTAGCAAAATTGAAATATAGATTAAAACTCCGGATTTTAAATCAAACGAAATTAACATTTTTTATAAATAATTCTCAAAAACCCATCTTCCCTCCAAAATTGACTAAAATGTTTCAGCGGATAGAATAAATTTAATTGGGTAAGATTAAAAGAGGAGATTTTTTGTGGAACACATACATCAGTTTGCACAAAACAACGCGATAATGCTTTCTGCAACAATTTTAATCGTTGCATACATTTTTATCGCCTGGGAAAAGATTTCAAAGGTGACAGTAGCCCTTCTTGGTGCTTGTTTAACATTGTTTTTAGGGCTTTTAAGCTCTGATAAAACCCCCGAGACTTTGGGGCAGTATTTTATAAACTATATTGATTTTAACGTTATTTTCCTTCTTGTTTCAATGATGATAATAGTTCATATTTGCGCCCGTTCAGGCATGTTTAAATGGATGGCAAATGAAATATTGAAAGCTACAAAAGGAAAACCAAAGCTTGTACTATTTGCCCTTGCTCTGTTTACAGCAGTTGCAAGTGCTTTTTTAGATAACGTTACAACGGTAATTCTTGTTATGCCGATAACTTTTGTTGCCTGCAAAAAACTGGATTTGGATCCGATTCCTTTTCTGATAACTGAAATTTTATGTTCAAACATAGGCGGCACGGCAACCCTGATTGGTGACCCGCCGAATATCATTATCGGTTCGGCTGCAGGCTTTAGCTTTATGGATTTTGTTAAAGAATTAACGGATATTGTAAGTTTAATTCTATTTGTAACAATTGGTGTTTTGATTTTCTTATTTAGAAAACAATTAAAAAGTACGCCCGAAAAAATGGAGATGGTGACAAAAATCGACAATTCCAGAACCATTCTTCACAAGGGTCTTGCAATCCGTTCAGGCATAGTGCTTGCACTCGTAATTTTAGGATTTGTAACACATGATATTACCCACATTCCGACATATTTAATCGCAATGATTGGTGCAGCCATTCTTATGATATTTGAAAAACCCGCAAAACTTTTAATAAGCGTTGAGTGGAATACTATCTTTTTCTTTATCGGTTTGTTTATCATAATTGGCGGATTGGAAGCAGCAGGCGGAATTGACCTTATGGCAAAATGGCTTTTAAAGGTAACTGAAGGTTCCCAGGCTGCAACTTCTATGATTATTCTTTGGGCATCAGGCATTCTATCAGGAATTATTGATAACATCCCATACACCGCAACAATGGCGCCTATGCTTGCTACAATTCAGTCTATTGAAGGTGTTGAATACACGCATCCTCTTTGGTGGTGTTTATCATTGGGCGCATGCCTTGGCGGCAACATGACAATAATCGGTGCTGCAGCAAACGTTATTGTGTCTGAAACTGCACACAAAAATGGCTATCCGATTTCATTTATGCGCTTTTTAAAATACGGCTTTTCAATAACAATGCTTGCACTTTTAATGAGTACAGCCTATATTTACCTGAGATTCTTAAGATAAGTTTTGCCTGTCTTTTGAAGTCCATATAAGGTTTTTTAATGATAATATCCGATGATGATAATAAAAATAACTCCCAGATTTCAGGAGCCCCGAAAAGGGGCTCAAGCGGGGAGAATAAAATTAATAAACTGCCTCAAAAAGCTAAAGCTGAAAAAGCTAAGGATTTAGAGGCAGTTTCAAACGAGTTTGACGAGACATATGAAAAAACTATACGTCCTAAAACCTTTGATGAATACATAGGACAGAAAAGCCTTAAAGAAACACTTAAAATCTCAATTGAAGCTTCAAAAAGGCGTAATGTCCCTCTGGATCACCTTTTATTCTACGGTCCTCCGGGCTTAGGAAAAACAACTTTAGCAAACATTATCGCAAACGAATGCGGCACTGATATTAAAATAACATCAGCCCCTGCCTTGGAACGCCCAAGAGATATCATAGGAATTCTAATGAGCCTTAAGGGCGGGGAAATTTTATTCATTGATGAAATTCACAGGTTGAATAAGGTTGCAGAAGAAATTTTATACCCCGCAATGGAAGATTTTTCAATCGATTTAACCACAGGAAAAAGTCAGACTGTTAAAACCATGCGCGTGCCTGTCCAGAAATTCACCCTGATTGGTGCCACAACAAAGGCGGGCGCATTATCGGGACCTTTGAGGGATAGATTTGGAATAATTCACAGGCTTGAATTTTACACAGCGGAAGAACTTCAAAAAATCGTTAAAAGAAGCGCCAGGATTTTAAATGTTGAAATTGACAACGACGGAGCAATGGAAATAGCGCTTCGAAGCCGTGCCACACCAAGAATTGCAAACAGGCTGATTAAAAGAGCTGGCGATTATGCGCTTGTAAAATCTGACGGAAAAATTACAAAAGAGATTGCAAATTTAGCCCTAAATAACCTGAATATTGATACTCTTGGGCTTGATAACACGGACAGAGCTCTTTTGAAACTTATAATTGAGAAGTATAACGGCGGACCTGTCGGCGTGGAAACACTTGCAGTGGCTTTGGGCGAAGATATAAGAACGATTGAAGATGTTTATGAACCGTATTTATTGCAATCCGGGCTTTTAATGCGCACCCTTCGCGGCAGAACAGTTACAAAACAAGCATACAGTCATTTAGGATATAAAATTCCCGCAGGACTTGATAACGGACAAATGGGGTTGTTTGATTAAATATTTAGTTGTTTGATTAAATATTTAATCAATATAATTTATATTGCCCGTTATTGCTTCAAAAGCAAAATAAAACTGTAACAAAACACTGCAAATAGCAATTATTAGTCCAATTTTGCTTACTATTTGAGCACATTTTGAAATACGCATTTCATTTTCTTCGCGCAGTTTCATTCGAAAAAGCAGGCAATAAGATTTTAAAAAGCTTCTTAAAAAAGCAATAGAAGCCAAACAAAATGAAATAAAAAGCCAAAATATTGTCAAAGCAAAAACAGCAATAAGACATGAGTGAAATACAAGAATAAAAATCGTAATTAAACTTTCATCTTTGACAAACTCAAAGAAAATAAAAAAGCATACCGGAAAACCAAATAAGCAGACAATAGTTACGAAAAGACCAAGATTTTGAATGGAACTCAAAAGCGTATGATACGCATGCAAAATACGCAATTTTAGAGTAACTTTTTCTTCCATTCTCTTCCCCCTAAAAATCCGACAATTCGCGCAGGAAAATACCCGATTTTGCAAGAATTTTCTCTCTTAAATTTACCGTATCACTTAATGAAACCTGCAGATAATCAAGCACAGTTTGATCGACAGACATAATATCAGGTTTAATTGAAACTATTCTGTCTGCAAGATAAACAATTCCGGCAGCAAAAGGAATTTTGGCTTCCTTAGGACTGTGGTGATATCTGATTGTATCTACCAAAACTTTTGGAAGTTCCCATTTTTCACAAAGTTTTGCACCAAGTTCGCAATGCGAGATACCAAAAGTTGCTTTTTCATTCTCTAAAAGCGTCTCATAGTCCCCCTTGCATTCATTATACATAGAAACGTATGAGTCAGAATGTTTCGATTTTAAAATCACCATTCCAATGTCATGTAAAAATCCCAAAATGAAAGCATCATCAGGATTTATGGTTTTATATTCATTTGCAAGAAATTCGCACGCCGTAGCACAGGCAATGGAATGCGGGAAAAGGTTTTTTAGACCCTCATCATCGTATAATTTCTGCAAAACAAGTGCTATTATTATATTTTTAACCTTCATCGCCCCAAGAGACATGAGCGCTTTATTAATTGATGCCAATTGTCTTGATGTGCCTGAAAAATAAGCGGAATTCACAAGTTTAAATGTTTTGCTTGCAAGAATTGTATCCTGTAGAAGAAGGCGGGAAAGGGCTCTGGTATCAGCCTGTGGTGCACGAATAGCCTCCAGTGCACGCGCCATGGGCTCCGACAGAGGCGGCATAAAATTGTCATATTCTTTTATTATTTCTTCGATTTCAGACATTTTACCTTTTGCTAAATTTTATAAAACTTTTGCCAAAGCCCGCTCCTAAAGACCCATAATAAAACATTTTCAGGCTACACCTGTAAATGTTTTTTAATACTCATAAGACTGCCGCCAGCTGCAAACACAACACCGACAAGAATTACAGACAATACTACAAGCCCCTGTGCAAAGCCAAAAACGGGAATTGCAAAAAATTCATGCATTTTCTGCAGATATCCCTGAACAATATTTATGGGTATCACGGCAAGTAAGGCTCCTCCAAAACCGTATATAGCCCCCTGAAGCACAAGCGGGGACTTTATATACCAGTTGCTTACCCCCATAAGACGCATGATTTCAATTTCTTCTTTTCTGGATTGAATAACAAGCTGAATTGTGTTGTTAATAATGGTAATAGTTAAAAGTGATGCCACAACCATAACAACAAGCGTTACCGTATGGCTTATTTTATTCAACATTTCAGCCTTTTGTGCCAAATCCTTTGCATAGCCGGTATCTTGAATATCGGGAAGTTTTTTTACCTCATTCATAACAGTATCGATATTTTTCATATTATCAACACGAACGCGTAAAACATCCGGAAGCGGATTTTCAACATCAGGCATGTTGATTTCTCTCTTCATTTCATTCCAGGATTTTTCTTTTGAAACAAAACTCACATTCTTTACACACTTTAATTTTTTAACATTTTTGATTGTAGAATTTACATCTGCCTGGGGTTCAAGATAAACACTTAATTCCAGCGAACCGCCAAGCTCTTCTACTATACTTGAAAATGAAAGTGTCGTTCTGAAAATAGTACCAAAGATGGTTAATATTGCAGCCATTGTGCCAATGATTGCAATATTTATTAAAAGCCCGGACTGGCTTATACCCTTAAAAGTCTCAGCTATTATCCTTGCCGTAATCCTGATTTCTGTAAGCCAATCTTTTGGAATATGCGATTTAACTTTTTGTTTTAATCTGTTTCTTGTTGAGCCGTTAGTCATAAGTACCTGCCTGTACATCCTTTATTATCTGCCCTTTTTCAAGGGTGATAACACGTTTTCTAAAATGATTCACAATAGCATGATCATGCGTTGAAACCAAAATTGTAATCCCCCGCTGGTTAACCTGCTCTAATATTTGCATAACTTCCATAGAGTTTTTAGGATCAAGGTTTCCTGTAGGTTCATCTGCAATCAAAAGCGGAGGACCATTTACAATAGCGCGCGCAATGGAAACTCTCTGCTGCTCACCACCGGAAAGCTCAGTCGGTTTTGATTTTGCCTTATCTTCAAGCCCTACAACCTTCAGGGCACCATAAACCCTTGCCTCGATTTCTTTTGATGAAATCCCCATGGTTCTGATTACATACGCAATATTATCATATACGGTGTGGCTTTGAAGAAGTTTATAATCCTGAAAGACAATTCCCATACAGCGTCTTAAGTTTGGAATTTTATTCGGGTGCAGATTTGCAATATTTATTCCGCCAACCAAAACCTGACCGCGTGTAGGTTTTTCCTCCATATAAAGCATCTTCATCAGGGTGGATTTTCCGGCACCTGAAGACCCTACAAGAAATACAAATTCCCCGGGGCTAATGTGCAAATTCACATTATAAAGGGCAAATTTATTTTTATATTGTTTAATAATATCTCTTAAAACTATCATT
>CAJULH010000057.1 GCA_910587175.1 Candidatus Gastranaerophilales bacterium
ATTCATATGCAGGGGCAAACGGAATGCCGGGGTTTGTAATTATTTATTGGAATTTGCAGGATGAAAATAAATAACAGCAGACTAATAGGATAAATAATAATGCATTGATTGCAAATATTATAATAAGCAACTTTTAGATGAACAACTTTTCGGGATGCGTTTTGTAACCTTCGCATCCCTTTTTCTTTTGTAAAATTTATCTCACAAAACATAAAATAAAGTAATATAATAAAGAAACAGCCCTTAGAGTGTGAGAGTTCAAGAATTCTGACAGACAAGGGTATTCAAATCGTCAGGCAAGGATGTGCAGTTGCTTGAAAAAAATCAACAAGATAAAACAATACAAACATCAACGCAACAAAAAGCACATTGTATTCTCGTTTTTGCGCATACCGTTTGACAGGGTTTATAATGTCAAAACCGTATTACTTGCCATATTAAGACACAGCAGCACATTGAAAGTACAGCCTTTATACCTGCAGCTCTGTGACCAGTATTCCGGTTACGGCACCCTGCATTGCTACATTGGCAAAGGCAGCTGTCCGGGCTCCGCGGTAGGTACCAATAATGCTAACGATTGCCACCCGTACCACGTATGGTCCACGCCTGCCACAGAGGGGACTGCTATGGACAG
The DNA here is from genome assembly GCA_910587175.1 of Candidatus Gastranaerophilales bacterium. Classification (GTDB taxonomy): domain Bacteria; phylum Cyanobacteriota; class Vampirovibrionia; order Gastranaerophilales; family Gastranaerophilaceae; genus MGBC122484. Next base: position 635 of record CAJULH010000057.1, read on the forward strand.
AGGCATGTTCTCAGGTGAGTTCATTTATACCTATTACCACGACTACACTTACGCCTTTTCTGTGCGCTGTGTCCTTGGATTTGTACTTCTACAGAGTAAGAATACAGTGGGTTATTACTGCGGCTGCTAACTCTTATCAGTAATAACACTACAGCAGACAAGCTCTGTGACGCCTTCGCCGGTTACGGCACCCTGCAGTGTTATCCTGCAGGCAGCTGCCCGGGCTCCGCGAATGGCAACTGCAACCCGCAAACGTTATGGTCAAGCACGCCCAGAAGCACAGACATATATGAGCACGGCTGGCTGAACAATGGGGTGTTTAACTACGCTAACGGTACCAATGCCCAGCATACCTTTGCCTACACTGTGCGCTGTGTCCTGGATTTGGGCTTCAAAAAATATAGTGCGAGCAGAGGACTGTGTTCACTCGCCTTAGCAAGCCTACAGACGGGCTCTGTGACAGGGATTCCGGTTACGGCACCTTGCAGTGCAGGTGGGCTGAAGGCGGCTGCCCGGGCGCCACGTATAATAACTGCTACCCGAACGCACTATGGGCAGGCACACAGAGCGGATCATTATATTATATCGGGAACTTAAACAATGGCATATTTTATGCCCGCGTACCAAATGAGGAGCGCGTAGATACTATTGCCCACGGTGTGCGCTGTGTCCTGGATTTGGGACAATATATCCAAAAATGACTATTGCCACCACAATAAGCAAGAGTTAAATATTCTCTGCAATCATTTTTGTGCTAAAATTAGGGCTATGAGGATTAATAAATACATAGCACAATCAGGCATTGCCTCAAGACGCAAGGCAGATGAACTTATTGAAGCAGGCAGAGTGAAAGTAAACGGAGAAATTATCACTATGCTTGGCTATGAAATCCGCCGCAAGGACAAAGTATATGTGGATGGGAAACTAATTGACGGCAAAAAGTTTGAATATTTCAGATTTTATAAACCCGCAGGTTATATTACAACAGCCTCAGACGAGAAAGGCAGAAAAACAATTTATGACCTGCTGCCCAATGAAATGCGCACTATGAAGCCGGTTGGAAGGCTTGATAAAGATTCGTCGGGTCTTATAATCCTCACAAATGACGGGGATTTAATTTACGAGCTTACACATCCTTCAATTAAAGTATCAAAGGTTTATCGGGTAACCGTAGATGCAAAATTAACCAAAGAAGAACTCAAAACCCTTGCAACCGGCATAGAAATAGAAAAAGGAAAGATTGCATATGCCGATGTAGAACTTTTAGAAAGCACAAACAAAGAGAGCATATTGGAGATGACCCTGTATCAGGGAATGAATCGCCAAATCCGCAAAATGATGGAATTTTTAGGGCACAATGTAATCTCTTTAAAAAGAATCCGCCATGCAACAATTGAGCTTACAGGGCTCAAAAAAGGTCAGTTTAAACCACTAAAACCAAAACAGATAAAGGAATTAAGAACATATATAGAAAAAATTGTAAATAAGGAAGAAAATAAGGAATAAAGTATGCTTGACATTAAATTAATCAGGGAAAATCCTGAAAAAATTAACGAACTTTTAAAAAGAAGAAACCCAAACCTTTCTGTTGACGCGGTTTTGGAGATTGATAACGAAAGACGTAAAATCCAGTTTCAGGCAGATGAACTTCGTGCCAAAAGAAAACAGGAATCAAACAAAATCGGCGCAATGAAAAAAGAAGGCATTGACACAACAGAAATTCAGGCTGAAATAAGGCAGCTTGGCGAAGACGTTAAAAAGCTTGAAGAAACATTGAATGAGCTTGATTTAAAACAAAAAGAAGCACTTTTATTCATCCCGAATACGCCTGACCCTGAAATCCCAATCGGAGCAGATGACAGCGCCAATATTGAAGTTAAAAGATGGGGTGAGCCCACAAAAGCAAACTTTGAACTCAAGCCCCATTGGGATTTATGCCCTGAATTAAATATGCTTGACTTTGAAAGGGGTGTAAAGCTTGCCCACACAAGGTTTACTCTTTACAGAGGAAAAGGTGCAAGGCTGGAGCGTGCCATAATAAACTTTTTCCTTGACACCCACACGGAATGTCGCGGATACGAAGAGATTTTCCCTCCCGTTATGGCAAATTCAAAGACTATGACAGGAACAGGACAACTTCCAAAATTCAAGGAAGATATGTTCAAATGTGTTGATGAGGATTTATATTTAATCCCAACAGCAGAGGTGCCCGTTACAAACATTTATCAGGATGAAATTTTGGATGAAGAAATGCTGCCAAAATATATGACAGCTTATACTCCATGTTTTAGGCGTGAAGCAGGCTCTGCGGGAAAGGATACAAGAGGACTTATCCGCCAGCACCAGTTTAACAAGGTTGAGCTTGTAAAACTTACAAAGCCGGAACAATCTGCCGAAGAACATGAGAAACTGACTCGCGATGCCGAAAATGTTTTAGAGCTTTTAGGGCTTCCTTACAGACGCGTTTGTTTATCAACTGGCGATATCGGATTCAGCGCAAAAAAATGTTACGATTTAGAGGTTTGGATGCCTTCATACAATTCATACAAAGAAATTTCAAGCTGCTCCAACTTCGGTGACTATCAGGCAAGAAGGGCAAACATCCGCTTTAGAAGAAAAGATGGCAGCATAGAATTTGTGCATACCTTAAACGGCTCTGGGCTTGCTGTCGGCAGAACGCTTGCTGCAATTTGCGAAAACTTCCAGACAGAAAACGGTCATATCGTAATCCCTGAAGTACTTAGAAAATACACAGGGTTTGATATTATATAACATGTTTGAGGCTCCAAAATTTGGAGCCTCATTTTTAAAATGAAGAAAGATTAAAAATGCGGCGTCTTTTGTAAATTAACAAGACACCGTATTTTGTTTTTAGGCTTACAGATTTTATTTACAATTTTTATGAAGCTTTCGCCCTGTAATGTCCTTTTACCTTTGTGCCGTCATCTCTCATATATTCATCCACCCAGATTAAATTTCCGGATTGAACCTGATCTTCAAAATATTCCTTATTGCGCATTGTGCCTTCTTCCATTTGCCTGTTTATAACATCTTCAACATTTGAAAACTCTTCCGTTGACATTTTACCCACATCTTCAAGCGCATAATATGCTTTTTCTTCCGCAGCTTTATTATCAGCAATATTTACAGCATATCCTATGCTTTTATCCTTTTTCATATATTTGTCATAATCTTTATGATTTCTTTTATCAGAAGGATGCGTAATTAAATCCCCCCTTTTCATCCTTTCCATAATTTTTGCAGCAACAATATCTTCAATTTGTTTTTCTGTTAATTTGCCACCAAAGTTTCCCTTTATTTTCTTTACTTCATCCGCAATTTCTCTTCCAACTTTATTGTTCCAGGTGTCCATATTTTCTTCACCTTTGGGCTGCTTGTAGTCTTTATTTCCATTTTGTTCATGGCGCCAAGCCATAAATTGTGCGGCAGGTTTAGAATATCTCAATGTTCCAATTGCCTGCATAAAAGCATGTTTGAATGCATCCGCCTCATTATTCCAGGTTGCGTGGGTTTTATTCTCTTTGTTTGTCTTAAAACCGTAAATCTTTTGATAATACATCGTTTTGTTAAACATTTCATCTTTAAAATCCTTGGCAAATTCTAAATTTTCAAGTTTGTTCATTTGTTTTTTCCTTTCCTCATGCTATAATCCAGTTTATGAAATTAAATAGTTTGATTAAATATAATTCGCTGAAAATATTTAGTGTCATTGGATATATTTCTTTAGTTTCGTTCACTTATATTGAATTTATTGTTCTGCCTGATGCATTCAAGATTGACAAAGCCGCAGGGTGCCATTTTGCCGCAGATTATCCGCTATGCACAGCACATGGTGTGGAAATAGTTTCTGCATTTGTTTTTTGCGGTGTCGCTTGGCTTGGCATTTTATCTTTAATTGCATTGCTTTTTGAATTTTTATGGAAAAAATATAAATCAAAAGATGCAACAGAAAGAAAATATCCGATTTACGCGATTATTCCTTTTTGGATAGGCGCAGCAGTTGAAACTTTGCTATGCTTAATATTTTTATGGCTTCTTTTTCAACCATAAAAAGTTTAGTTTTCAGCATATATCTACCATAACACCATTTTTGAAAAACTCTTGTTTCTTTAACCTTTTCTTAATAATTTCAAAGGTTATTCTTCATTATCTGAAGCTTTAACAGGGTCTTTTAAAATCAGAGAATTATCTTTAAATGAAACATCAAGCATATAACAATGTCGTCCTTAACTTTTTGATATAATATTTTTAGTTTGATTTTTAGATAGTTTGGAGCTTCAAAAATGAGAAACCTAAGCTTTAATACACCCGAAAAGGCGCTTGAATTCCTTTTGGGCGGAAACAGAAAATTTATAGAAGGAAAACCTGAAATCAAAAACTATTGTTTTGACTCTATGATAAAATCTCTGGATGAAGGGCAAAAACCTTATGCTATTGTGCTTGGCTGCGCAGATTCAAGGGTGTCGCCGGAAATTCTTTTTGACACCGGGCTTGGAGAACTTTTCTGCGTCAGAACAGCAGGAAATACAATAGGTCCAAACGTTTTAGAGAGCATAGAATATGCAGTAAAAAAACTTAAAATAAAACTCCTTATAATACTGGGGCATCAGGATTGCGGCGTGATGAAATATGCTATGAGCGCACCTCTTTACAATGATTGTTTTGAAAACCTTATTTACCAGGTACAATCAGTGAAACATGAAAAAGGGCTTGAAGATTACGATGCACTTGCAAAAGAATATCTTGAGGTTTGCAAACACAGGCTTTTGGTAAAATCAAACATTATAAAAGAAGCGTACGACAATGAAGGTTTAAAAATTGTAAAAACATACTTTGATATTAAGACAGGTCTTGTAAACGTTATAGAATAGAATATTTTGCACAATATGTGCACGGCAGCAATTCAACACTGTTGCTATTTTTTGCAATGCAGCCATAAAGGCAGCGCCACAAAAAGGAAAGCGCCAAAAATATTCCCAAGGGTTACAAAAACAAGATTTTTAACCGCCAAAACCAAAGATATACTAACGCTTCCGTTTAGCAAATATTCAGACGCCATGCCGGATGGAATAAAAAACATATTTGCAACACAGTGTTCATAACCCCTTACAATAAAAATCATAATGGGGAAAATTATGCTAAAAATTTTCCCTGAGGCATCTTTTGAGCATTGAGCCATATAAACTGCCATACACACAAGCAAATTACAAAGTATGCCGCTTGCAAAACAATTCAGCGGAGTCAAATTTACCTTATTTGCCGCTATAGAATATGAAATGTTTAAAAAATTCTGTGTTTGACTTGCACTCAAAAATACAAGCAAAACAATAATAAGGGCGCCTGCAAAATTCCCAAGATAAACCACGACCCAGTTTTTCAACATATCAGAAAATTTTATCCTTTTTTCCAAAAAGGAAAGCGTCATTAAAACATTCCCAGTAAAAAGTTCTGCGCCAATAAACGTTATCATAATAAGACCTGTTGAAAAAACAAGACCAGCCAACGCTTTTCCAAGACCAATACTTACACCCAGACGCACAAGAATGCTTGCATACGCACCAAGCGCAATACATACACCTGCTAATATAGCAAGTACAAAGCTTTTTAACCTGTTTCTTTCAGCTTTTGCATTGGCTGCATTTAAAATCTCTGCAGCTGCTTCATCTACACCCGTAAAACTCCCGCTACTCAATCATTATCCCCTTGTCATTTATATGTATTTGAAATTTTAATCTTTTTCAGCCTCTTTTGAACATCGAGTGCATTTGGCATATTCTTTTTTAGCAAATCATAAAAAGCTTTCTGATGATTTTTGTGTACAGTGTGTGTTAATTCGTGCAAAAGAACGTAATCTATAAATTCATCATTAAGCGCCACTAAATTTAAATTCAGATTTATATTATTCCTGTATGAACAGCTTCCCCAGAGAGTTTTTTGGTTTTTAATAAAAACACGCCCGTATTTAAAACCGTATTTTTTTGCAAGCTCATCCAGTCTTTTTGGAAGAATCTTGTGCGCCAATCTTCGCCTTTCTTCAATTACAGCCTTATTTTTTGGCGTATTTAAAGAATTTTTTTCTTTTATCCAACCTTTGTTTTTTTGCACAAACTCCTTCGCCTGTATAAAAGAACCGTATTTTGGAAGAGTCACAAGCACCATCCCGTCAGCCTTTGGAAGAATCCTTATGCTTTTTGAAAAAGGATGTTTTTTATAAATAATTCTTACACCATCAACTGTTTCCTCAGCTGTCATCTTCTTCTTTTGAACAGACTTTGCGTTTTGTGGTGGCTTTTTATTATTAAATATTAAATCAAAAAGGTTCATAAGCCTTATATTATTAAATTTCAGAGGCTTTTGCAAGTATTCTCTTATTTAATTTATAAGCATCCAGAAATTTTTAAAAATACTTCGGCAAAATATCAAAGATACTATTCTTTTTCCCTGAATATTCTTAAATGCCTCAAGGCGCCTTCGCCTTCGCTTGTTGAAGAAAGATTGTGAGCATCTACAAGTTCATGCTGAAGTTTTCTTATGTGTTTTGGCTGAGGCTCAAGTTCTACTGTTTCTGCCCCCTCCATCACCTTTGCAATGGCTGCTTTTGCCTCATCCAGAGCAAGCTCGGCTTCATCCATATACCCGGTATACTTATGTTCATATACCTGCTCCTGCGTTAAATGCAGTGCATCTTTTAAAACTTTTTGAATCTGGGACATGGAATTTGTGCGCACAAAATACACAGGCAACCTGTAATCATTTGCAACAGCAAGCACCTTTGTACCACCCTTTGCAAAGTTTTTATGGGCAATCACAAAATCCGCATCTTCCACATTTCGGACAATTTCTGCATTAATATCAAGTCTTTCTATGATTTTATCCACAATGGAGCGGCTTACGGCATAGATATAGATTTTTTTGTGGTTTTTAACATCATCCACATATTTTTGTCTGTTGAATGAAAAATTAAGGGGGCTGTTGGAGCTTCCTGCCTTGCTATCCAGCTCATTCACCTTATTTATAATATTATTCCCGGATTCTGCAGGCTTAACATCATAATTTTGGTCTACTTTACGGATTTCAGGCGTAATAGGCCATCCCCTTAAAATATAATCTACAGCCTCTGCAGTATTCTTATAGACAGCAAGTGTGTTTCTGTCAATAATTTCAATTACAATATCAAACGTTGGCTGTTTTTCGCGTTCAAGCACAGTTTTCTGACACCCTCTGTGCTTTGCTTCTTCATCTCCAAGAGTAACAGAGCTCACCCCGCCCACTAAATCTGACATTGCAGGGTTTTTTATAATATTTTCAAGTGTATTTCCATGCGCCGTTGCAATAAGCATGACACCGCGTTCCGCAATAGTTCTTGCAGCCTGTGCCTCAAGCTCGGTTCCTATTTCATCCACAACAATAACTTCAGGCGTATGGTTTTCAACAGCCTCAATCATAATATCTTTTTGAAACTCAGGCTGGGATACCTGCATCCTCCTTGCTTTGCCTATTGCAGGGTGTGCCACATCACCATCTCCCGCTATTTCATTTGAAGTATCTACAACAACAACGCGTTTGCCTAATTCATCAGCTACAAGTCTTGAAATTTCACGAAGTTTTGTTGTTTTACCAACCCCCGGACGCCCCAAAAAGAGAATACTCTTGTTTTGCATAACAAAATCTTTGATGCAGGCAATAGTGCCTGTTATAACGCGCCCTATACGCATAGTAAGCCCGATAATCTTTCCCTGGCGGTTTCTGATTGCGCTTATCCTGTGCAGGGTTCCCGCAATACCGGAGCGGTTATCTGAGGTAAACTCGGGGATTTTTTCCGTTATATATTCAAGGTCATCAGACACAACATTATCAGAACCTAAATATAAAATTTTTCCGTTCCCAAGGCGCACTTCAGGGATTCTTCCAATATCAAGCACGATTTCAATCGCATCATCCAAAACACCGCTTTGAATATGCCTTTTAATTTTAGCGGGCAAAATATCAATCAAAAGCTGAATGTCATTTTGAAACTGAATTTCACTCATAAATGCTTTGCCTTTCTGAAAAATCTGTTCTTAGTGCCTGTTTACAATTTCTTATTCCTTTTTGTCAAACCTTAAATGTTACATTTATATTATCGGATATTTTTAAAAAAACTTTATAGTCGATTCAAGGTTTTACAATTTCTTTATAATGGCATTTACAAGCTTTGTAAACTTTTCTGTTGCAATATTTCCCATTTCAACCACTTCTTTGTGACTGAGTTTTTCTTTTGAAATACCGCTTGCATAGTTTGTAATAAGGCTAATACCGATGGTTTGAAGCCCGAGATAGTTTGAAACAATAGCTTCGGGCACTGTAGACATGCCGACAGCATCGGCTCCAAGAAACTCAAACATTTTTACTTCGGCAGGCGTTTCATAACTGGGTCCTGTGGTCATTATGTACACGCCTTCCTTCAGGTCTATATTTTCTTCTTTTGCACAGGTTTTAACAGTTTCCCGAAGAGAAGCCGTATAAATATCAGACATATCCGGAAATCTTTCTCCCAGTGTGTCGTCATTTTTGCCAATAAGAGGATTTTTAGCAGTAAAATTTATATGGTCTTTAATCAGCATTAAATCAGAAGGTTTTAAATCTTTTTTAACAGAGCCTGCTGCATTTGTTAAAATAAGGGTTTTTACCCCGAGCTTTTTAAATACTTTAATTGGATAAGTGATATCTTTTAGTTCATATCCTTCGTAAAAATGAAATCTGCCTTGCATTATGACAAGCTTTTTGCCAAAAATTTCTGTAAAAAACAATGAGCCTTTGTGCCCCTTTACTGTGGACACCATAAAATCCGGGATATCAGAATACGGAATCTGAACCCCAATCAGATTCTTTGTAAATTCACCAAGCCCGGAACCCAAAACAAGAGCGATTTCGGGCACAAAATCCCCGATTTTTCCTCTGATAAAATCGACTGTCGACTGCAATTTTGTTAACTACCTTGTAAACTATTCCGCAAATTATCCTACAAGACCGGAATCGTCAGATTCTGAAGCCTTTACCATAATGGCATGCTGCACGGGTTTTTCTTTTTTAATATTAGAATCGTAAGACGCTTCGAAATCATATCCGAAATCATCTTTATTCTTCTTCATCTGTGATTCATCAACAAGCTTTTTTGCAAGCTCAATTAATTCATATACAAGCTCATATCTGTTTGGGGTTTTTTCATTTAATTCCCACGCAATTTTTGTGATTTGGTTCATAAAATTCTCCTGATTTAATTTAATGATACAATGACCACACTTTTCTTGCAAGGGATGAGTAAAGTATTGACACACAGCATGATTTTTATGTTTTTGTTCTTTATTTCCCAACCGGCAATTTTTATAGCAGCCGGCATTTTAACCGTTTTAGTGACAGGTTTTTCTATGATTTTTCTTGCATTTTTATG
>CAJULH010000058.1 GCA_910587175.1 Candidatus Gastranaerophilales bacterium
ACAGCCTGACCTGGAAAATTTAAAATTCGACTATGCAAGCCTTTTAGCCTCAATGGGAAAAACAGATGAAGCCATAAAAGCTTATCAGGACTACATTAAATCATACCCCGATGATTCAAATGCATATTTAAACCTTGGCATACTTTATCAAAATGCAAATAACCCCAAATACGCCATAGCCGTGCTGCAGGAGGGCGTTAAAAAAACACAAAGCAACACAGAAAATAACACAATTAAAAACGAACTTGCAAAAAGCTACTACCAAAACGGCGAATTTTCAAAAGCTATAAGCATATATGACAGCATACTTTTAATGGAACCAAATAATTTAAGGGCACTGTTTAACAAAGGTCTTTCGCTTACAGGAGATGGAAAATTCATTGAGGCGGATAAAATCTTTAAAAAAGTAAGTACAATGCCTGTTGAAAAATTACAGGAATATCAAATAAGCAGAATTGATATCAAAAAAAGCATAACCGGAAATATGGTGGCACAGGCAAACGCCCTTAAAGATAAAAAAGAATTTGAAAAAGCAAAAGAAATCTATTCAAAGGCAATTGAAAACGATAATGAAAATACGGAAGCATACGTAGGGCTTGCAAAGGCATACGAGGGCTTAAATGACAAAGAAAAAACCATGGAAACATATGAACAGGTAATATCAATTGAGCCGGATAATTCAAATATTTTAATAGAATACGGCGAAAGCCTTTCTAATATGAATGAAGATATTAAAGCACAAGATACATACAAAAAGGTTTTAGAAAATGATTCATCCTACTATGAAGCAAGGATTTCCCTTGCAGACAGCTATAGCAAGGTAAAAAATTATAAGGACGCACTAAAGGAATATCTTGCCGTATTAAAATACACAAACGCAGATGACAGTCTTTATATTAAAATAGGAAACACATATAAATATTTAAATGACAGCAAAAATGCAGTTTCTTATTATAATAAAGCGCTTTCCCTGAATCCGGACAATGAAAATGCATATTTTAATATCGGGCTTGTAAAGTATGATAATAATGAAATTTCTTCTGCTATCCAGAATTTTAAAAAAGCAATTGAGCTGAAAAAAGATTTTGCATTTGCCTGGTGGGCGCTTGGAGCCTGCTACGAAAAGCAGGATAAGGCTGATGATGCAATATATAATTATGAAAAATTTATAGAATATTCAAGCGACACAGAACTTATAAAATCAACAAAGGAAAAAATCAGGAGTTTGTATAGCAGCCTTGCATATTAGAAATATTTTTATTATATTTGCATTCATATTTTGCAGCTTTTTACTTGCAGGATGCGACAGAGAAAAACCGGCAATACTCTTTTCTTCCACCCCTTTTTCAAAGGAATATGGCTATACGCCGCAAAATACCTTTAAAAAAGGTGAAAAAATATATTATCTCTTATATAAGCCGGATGAATTCAAAACAAGGCTCATAAAAATTCAGGTCTTCAGAAAAGATGCCAGTAAAAGCGAATTTTGGGGTTATGAATATCTGTATAATAAAACAGCAGAACTTCAAAACAAAAAACTATATACGGATTATTTCATAATAAACAAAGCAGGATACTATATTTTCCAGATATTTGAATACACAAACACACTTAAACCCGTATTAAGAGGAATTGTACAGGTTGTTGATTAGATGAACGTTGTTAAAAATACTTTTGAAGATATAATTCAATATATTAAAAATAAGCTTTTTTCTTCAAAATATGTGGTTAGAGGCAAATGTAAACAGTGCGGGCAGTGCTGCAAAACTATTCTGTTTTCTGATGAAAACGGCTATATAAAAAGCGAAGAAAGCTTTATTGCCCTGCAGAAAAGAAACAGAAGATATTTGCATTTTACAATAAACGGCAAAGTTAAAGATGAAAATAACTCATTCTTTGACGGTGCTTTAATGTTCAAATGTAAGTCTCTTGGAAAAGACGGAAGATGTAAAAAATATTTCTTCAGATCTTTATGGTGCAGAACTTACCCTTCAATAAATTCCGATTTTATATATAACGGCGGTCAAACCCTTGATAATTGCGGATTTTATTTTGATGTAGATAAAAAATTTAAAGATTATCTTAAGTAAAATATTCCGCCTGAAATATAAACTATAATCACGGCAAAGTCAAAAACCCGGAATTATAAGTTTTCAGGCACCTTTATCTTATTTAAACCTTTATCTTTTCCAAAGTTCGATTCTTTTCTTTGAATTTTATCAGGGTCTCTGACGGTTATTTTATCGTACGTAATATTGGCAGAATCAGTACCCAGAAGGAACATAAAGTTTAAATTGATATTGTTTCTTAAAGTGTCGTAAGAAAATGCAACCTTAACATCTTCAGGTCCTGCCACTACATAAAACTTGTTTTCCGTAAGCAAATCGTCATCACTGTTGTCTTTAAGCGGGCTTATAACTCCTCTGTATCCGATAGACAGATATTTGCCCAGTTTTAAGCTCTCATTTACATCAATAGATGATCTGCCATACGTATATTCATCAAACTCAAAAGGACTGTGTCCGTTTTTACCGCCAAGCTGGTAGCTTATTCTTGATTGCCAGTTTTTAATCCTTGAATCAACATACGGACCGCCGCGAACAAGAGCAAAAGTTTCGCCTGTGCCGTACAATGTAGCCATTGTCTGCCCCAAAACACCGAAATTTAAAAACATATCCTGTTCTTCATTTGAAAAACCAATTATATGTTTCCTCAGTTCAGACTGCCATCTTAAGCGCATAGTACCGTAATTATTGTCTTCCTGATGCTTTGTTAAATAATCGGAAACATAGCCTGCGGTGAATCTTTGTCTGAAAACAGCGTCAATATCTTTTACGTTGTAGCTGTCATCATAAACCAACTGCGCCAAATGCCCGGCTCTTTTTGAACCTATAAACCACTCGTCCTTATAAGCATGGCGTGCAAATTCAGCACTCAGTCTTTCATTAAATTTATATTCACCGTCTATTATTAAATTTTCACTGTTTGTTGCCCAGGCAGCTTCCAAATCAAGCCTTTTGGATTTTAATCTGCCAATAACACCTATACCAAAGTCATCATCATAAACTAAAGCCGGCGCAACTTTTAAGTTTGCACCCGTGGGCAGTTTAAAAATGTATCCTAAACCGAAATATTGTCCAAAATGGCTTATAGAACCTATTTCCAAAGGAATATTTGCTTCAGTTTGATTCATTTCTTTATCCGCAAACAGTTCCATTGATGCTATAGATACAAGTTTTGTTTTCTTGTAATACAAATCGGCATTCTTTAAAATCAGGCTGTCATGGTCTTTTCCGGGCTTTACAATTATTTCTTTTGCTCTTATCTTGTATGGTGATAATCTTTGCTTTTTTGTCTCAAAAGAAACATCATTATCTTGTATCAGCATATCATCATAAGAACCGAAACCGGATGTCTGCAGGCACATCTCCACCTTTTTTGCAAGTTCCACACTGCCGTTTACGGCTTCCAGTCTGTCCGTATAGACATATCCTTCTGCCGCATGGAGCTTGATAACAGAACCAACATTCATAACCGGTGCATCCATAAGAGCATTTTCTTCATTCAAATTAACCAGCATGTAGTCGCCGTTAATTACATTTGCATCTTTTTTCAATACAACATTATCAAAAAGCTTTATAATATTTGCATTCTTATCGTAGGTTGCCCTGTCTGCAGTTATAACAGTACCTGCAGAGGATGTAATGGTCACATTTCCTCTTGCTTCAACTTCACCCTTTTCATCAAAGTATTCAAGCTCCTTACTATCAATTGTAATGTTGCTTTTTTCGCCTTTTTCCGCATTCCGGGCTGCATCTTTATTGGTTTCCTTTATTCTTCTTTTGGTTATTTCGTCCAAAGGATTCGGTATATAGAATTCTTCCTTGTCATCGGGAATTTTATATCCTCTGTTGCCCGCCACACTACTGTCATAATATCTGTTTGTACTCACAGCCTTGTGTTCTTCTTTATTTAAAGTATTTTCCGGAATTACAGTTACTGCCTCAACAGTTTCATATGCAAAAGCTTTTCCGGATGAAACTGAGCACAAAAGCATAACGGCAAAGGCAAGATAGAGCTTTATAAAATTTTTATGACCAAAAATAATGATTTTATTCTCCCCAATACTGAAAAATACCAAAGGTTTTAATAAGTCTTATTCTACATCAAATATCCCCAAAAATCATGTCATGATATTTATATTATCATCTTGGTATATAGTTGAAAGGATTCGTCGTAGCCCCGTTTCTTCTAACCTCAAAATGCAGATGCGGTCCTGTTGAATAACCTGTTGTTCCTATATTTGCAATAACCTGTCCTCTGTATACAGATGCCCCTTTAGACACCCTGTAGCTTGAAAGGTGGGCATAAAGCGTTGTTGTAGGCACTCCTCCAACTTTACCATGGTCTATAATTACAACCTTGCCATAACCGCCATACCATCCTGTAAATATTACCTTGCCTGAATTTGCAGCTTTTACATTAGCCCCGTATGGAGCGCCGATATCCACACCGGAGTGAAATATCTGTTTTTTAAATATAGGGTGAATTCTGGTACCGTAAGGCGATGTGCAGGGACCAGCAACCGGTCTTACAAAGTTTGCCGTGGTTGTAATAACCGTAGTCTTTGGTGTTTTACTTACGGTTTTATTAATCATATCTTCAATTTGTTTTGACTGGCGCGCCAGCTCCCTTTCAGACTTTTCCCAGGTAGAGCGGTCTGTTTTCAGCTTATTAATCATCTTCTCATTGTGGGAAATGGCGCTTTGAATATTCTTTTGCTGGCGGTTCATTGTCTCAATTGATGCCTTAAGCTCGTTTTTCTGGTTTTCAAGACGCCTTGATAATTCGCGTATATGCCTTGTTCTTTCCTGGGTTCTTGCTATTTTCTGCCTGTCTATATCCATCACAATATTTTCAAAATAGATTCTGTCCAAAAAATCATTTACGTTTTTGGATGACAGCAAAAATTCAATATAATTCTTTCTTTTGGATTTAAAAATCTGCACAATTCTTTTATTTGTGGCATACTGCTGGGCTCTGTAGTTTCTGAGCGCATTTTCAAGCTGGATTTGCAGTGTATACAATTCTTCCTGGGCGTTTTTATACTGCTGTTTGTTGTAATATAAGCCCTGCTCTGTTTGTTCAAGCTTTTTTTGGTTCCGGTAAAGTTTATTTGTCTCAATCTTTTCCAAAAGCTTAAGCTTATGAATTTCTTTCTTTGCCTGGGCGCGTTTCTGCTCTATCTGATGCTTGGAGTTTGTCTGGGCAGCAAAAACAACCGCATTTTGCGACAGCAAAATAAAGGTAAAAAATAAACATATAATCAATTTTATTGTTTTTTTTGCCATAAATTTAATATTAGTTTGCTAAAAGCGGCAGCAGGATTGTTGCGCCTATCATCCAGGCTGCAACGGTAATTACAAGAATACCTACTATTATTCTTCTGTTTTTTCTAAAAAATTCCATAGCGGGCTTTCCCTATTAGCTCTCTTCCATATTCAATATAACAATATTTTACCCGAAAAGTATGAAGCTTGCAAACGCGCAGTAAAACCCGCCCGTACTGCAGTTTAAAAAGGATTTTAGCGGGATATGCAGCCTGCATCCCTGCTGTCAATTTTTCCGTCAAAATTATTGTCCAGCCCGTCATAGCAAGAGTTTCCACTCTCAAAACTTTCAGCTCTCACAAAGGTTTTTAAATATTTATCACCAATTGAATCATATAAATTTACAAAATATTTCCTGTAAAAGCCTGCAATATCAGGACTTTTAAACACTAATATATTTTCATCATTCTTTTTCATACCGGAATTTGAAAAATTTGCACTGCCTGTTATAAAATACTCACCATCTATCACCATATTTTTCTCATGGTCTTTCCCGCCCCAGTTTTCAACCTTTACAGGCACCTTGGATATCCTTAAATATTTTACTTTCTCTTTCATAGAGTTTGCACCGACAGCATCATAAATAATTCTTACATCCACCCCGCGCCTTTTTGCATCTATGAGTGCTTCTATAATATCTTTGTTTGTAAGATAAAATATGCTCACATAAATTTCCCGCTTTGCCCTTTGTATTAAAGGTAAAATTGCATTATTCAAAGGATTTCCCGCAGGCGAAAAATAAATATCCAATACCGCATTTGAATTTAATTGCAGATTTTGAACGCTGAAATCCTGCTTTAAACCTTGAAATTTACCGTTATACATCTGCTCAAATTCCCGCCCGTAGACATTTGCAACGCGGATATCATTTATTAAAACAGACGTATTAGCATTATAGCCGCCACTTCCGGTGGTGGTGATATTCATCGTTCCTGTAAAAACCCTGCTGTTGTCGAAAATAAAAAATTTATTATGCATATTTGAATTTTTCATATCCGAAATAACATTAAAATTTTCCTTCAGTTTTTTAGTATCAGCGTAAACGTACGTACCGTCAGCTTTTGAATCTACGACCCCTCTTATTTTCACCCCTCTTTTTTTGGCATCAACCAAAGCGGAGAAAATTTCATTCTGCCTGTCTAAACCATAAATTGCAAAATCTATACTCTCCTTTGAATCTTTAATATTTTGCAATAAAATACTGCAAGCTTTAGTCCTGCAAGAGTTTGATGGCATTTTATAAGAATTTGGATTATTTAAAAAAATTGCAACGTTACCGATTGTAAGAGCAGGAGATTCACTGTAGACTTTCGTTAAAGGCATATGCTTACGTGCAAAATTCTGTTTTGACTGGTTTTTAGAAAATGTTAACGATTTTTTTCTGCAACGTTTTGGATTGCATAATTTGGCGTTTTCCTTTATCTTTAAAGGATTTTCAAGGAAAAAATAAGGGTTAAATGCATCCCCCTGACGCGCTGCTCCAAACCCTTCTTCTATAAGGGTTTTAGCAAAATCTTCACCGTTGAATTCAACTACAGCAAGGCTATATAGGCATTTCTCACCTCTTTTTTTGCAACGTAATTCGTTTTCATTTTTCAGAATGATTTTCTTGCCTAAAATTTTTGAAATTGTATATTTTTTTGCTTCTTCCCCAAGAAAAAGTGCCTCATCTTCAGTAATATCAAAGGTTTTAGCATATTTCTGCACATCTTTTGAATATTTTGGAGGAAAAGTTTCAACATTTTTCAAACAAAAAAGCTCATCATCATCTTTTTTGCCGTTTGAATTTAAATCTATGTAAAATTTATCCCCTTCAATGACTTCCAGAACTTTGTATTCTTTTTTGCCCTTTAGCTCGAAACCGAGAAAGAGCAGCAAAGACAATATTATTACCAGAACAGCACTGATTTTTCTTCTCATATAACCCAATTATAAAAGAATCATAAGTTCCAGAAAAGTCAGTTTTGTTTGTAATATTTAAATTAGAACGCAAAACATACGCTAAATAAGGATTTTTAGCAATTTTAACCTTTTATTTAACAATATTTATGCTATTCATATTTTTTATCAATTCTTTCAAGTTCGTCTAAAACCCTGTCGTGTCCTGAGATTTGAACTTCTTTATCGGCTTCTTCTTTGCTTAAAGCACCTTGGGCTCTTAAATATTTACCCAAGAATTCAAGTTTTTCATACAATGCAGGATTTTCTTTTGCAGCACCGGTCTTTTTCATCCTGGCAGCAATAGTTTCAGGGTAATTAAAACCGTTGCCCCTTTGTAATTCTCTGTGGAATTCTTTTTCAAAATCGTCTGTAAGCCTGTCCCTAAAGCGCTCTTTTTCGTCTACACTATGGTCATTTATAAATTCTTTTTTACCAAGTACATCCATAAAATAGAAAAATCTTCTTTTTGCAAGAAATAACTCTTCCATTTTTGCCTTCACCCAGTTTTTCGGGTTTTTTAACCAGCTTTTTTTAACATCAAGCTCGTCTGCAAGCACCGGTATGGATTTATCCTTTAATGTTTTTAATTTTTCATCATCGTCATTTTCAGCCATCATACGCAAAGTCCAGTTATCATGATTTTCAGTACCGAAAATAAATTCATTATCTTTTAAACCGAGTACTTCCTTTAAAAATTTTACAGAACCCCAGCCAAGACCATCTGAATGCTGATAAGTGCTCGTATACATGATGTTTTTACCAAGAAGCCCTGTTTGTTTTACTGATTTTTCCTTCCAATCCATAATATAGCTAGTGTCGCCGTCACCTTCATACATTATTTTGGACATATCAAAATCTTCACCTTTAATTTCCTTTACAATATCTTCAATAAAATCAGCCACTATACCTTTGTTGTCATATACTTCATACACTTTAGAATAGTCAAATTCCCCGTTTTTATCTTTTTTAAATGTCCTAAAACTGTCATATGATACACCAACATCAAGCCTTAACCCATCGGCAACTCTTAAATTAAGTTCCAGCTTGTGTTTCAGGAGATTATAAAGTTCACTCTCTTTATTTGTTACATCCTCATATTTAGGAAGGAAGAAGCCATACCCGGCTGTAAGATTATGGTTAAATGCATCCGGAAATGCCCAGTATTCTTCAGGAGAAAAGCCTATTGCAACATCATTTACAACATCGACATTCATTTTGTTGAAATTTTCTTTTGCCTCAAGTTTGTCTTTAAAAGCCAAAAATTGCCTGAATTTAAAGAATTCAATTTCATCCTTATATTTTTCTTTGTATTCTTCAAATTTCTGCTGTTTTTCCGGGCTTTGTGCAAAATTTTCAAACAAATCAGGCTCGTCTTCATGGATAAAAGGATACAAAGCAATTCTGTCATAATCCCTTGATACAGGATCATTTTTGTACTGTTCAAATTCAATATTAAGTTTATCATCAGGTGAAGAATGGTGTTTTTTAAAATTGTCATACGCTTTTCTTAAAGGCTTTAAAATGGGATATTCCATATCTGTGCCAATTTCATTTTCATAGTTAGCCTTGTTTTTTGCAATCCTTGTCCTCTTATTACTTTCAACCAGTTCTTTAATATCTGCTTTGTCAAGCAAGGATCCGTATTTTGGAGTTGTCAGTTTTGAAAAATTAATCTGGTCTTCGCCTATTGTAATTGCAGACCTGTTGTATGGGCAGTAAAAATGATTGGCGTGTCTTATTTCTCTTCCAAACGGATAATCTTTTATTGCATTAAGCCCGGTGTATGGCTTTAGCGTTGAAATAATATTTAAAGCCTCATCGCTGTTTAATTTTCCGCGACCGGTATCTTCGTTTTCATTTCTATAGAAACTAAATGACGGTATATCAAACATTGTATAGTCATCTTCAAGTCCGATTGCGTCTTTTCCTTCCGTGCACAATTTTGATAACATATCAACACCTTTAGATGAGCATGCCTTGCCAAAATGCACACTATGCTGCAAATTTACTCTCATAATAATATTTACCTTCCTAACACACGAGCATATGCTTTTATATTTAAGCATGATATTAAAACCCGTGAAAAAAAATTTTTGCAAGAAAATAATATTTTGTAACAAAGGGCTTGAATATTAATAATGTTTAATATATCATCATTTGTACAATAGATTATAATTATTTAAACTAGGAAAAGGTAAATAAAATGAACCCTATCATCAGCGAATTAGAAAAAGAATATACGCAAAAAGAAATGCCTGAAACAAACCCGGGCGATACTGTTAAGGTTTTTGTAAGAATCATTGAAGGCAACAAAGAAAGAACACAGGCTTTTGAAGGTACTGTTATTAAAAAGCATGGTTCCGGCATAAAAAAAACAATCACCGTAAGAAAAATTTTCCAAGGTGTTGGTGTAGAAAGAGTTTTCG
>CAJULH010000059.1 GCA_910587175.1 Candidatus Gastranaerophilales bacterium
TGTAATAATCCATCTCGGTGTGTCTAGAATAATTTACATATGTTAAATCAAGAAGTATAAGTTTTTCTTTACACTCATTTAAAATTTCCCGAACAACGGAAGGTTCTATGATATCTCCTGTCGGATTATTTGGAGAAGCAATATATATCATTTTTACTTTTTCATTTAAAGCAGATAAAAGCTCATCCTTGGCAAATTTCCATTTTGATGTATATTCCACCTGAAAAAACTCTGCACCAATAATTTTAGAATATAAAACAGGCATAGAAAATGTGGGAAAAGAGGATAATACTGTATCATCTTTTGAAAGATAAGTAGAAAGTACAATATTTATAGCTTCATCGCATCCGTTTGTTAAAAGAAAATTTTCTTTTTTAAAACCGTATTTTTTGGATAAAATTTCTAAAAGCTCGCCGTAGCAGGGATACAAATTAAACTTTTTTAAATCAAGATTTTTAAAAGCTTCCACCACGGCAGGCGATGGACCAAAAATATTCTCATTTGAATCAAGTTTAAGTTCGCACTCTTCATAAAATTCATCTATTGAGTACGGTTTAATATCATTCAGTGTACTTTTCGGCTTAAGCATAAAAAGATTATAGCTTAAATTCCGCCTTCAAACAAGTTATGGATTTATAACAGCTATCAAAAACATTACCATCCACCGGCAAAGGTTTGTTTATCTCTGGTTTCTACCCTTATATTGGCAAGTTCAATATCATCATAATCAACATAGGCGTGTTGGAAAAGATTTTTTCCCGTCCTTATTGTAACCTCATTTGTCATATGGATAAGATTTTTTGGAATAACAATTTCCTGATTGTCTCCGTTTATATTAAGTTCGCCTATTTTTTGCCCATTAAAGAAAACTTCGGCAGGGCTTGAATATACGCTTGCAATTCTGTTTTGCCCCATCTCCTTTGCAAGTTTTGTATCAAGCCCTATAACGCTTCCTATAACAATCACGGCATCCTCGGCGGGGGATAGTGTTGGCATATTAAACTTTTTGGTAAAAAATGTGCCTATGGATTTTATTTTAAACTCTGAAGAATTTGCGGAAGTATCAGCAAAAACATCATCTCCAAGGTGAAACAACGCTGCTTCCAGCTGGATATCGCCGCTTTTTGAGCGTTCTATCCCAAGTTTAAGCGGCTGATTTAGAGAATTTTTGTCTATGGTCAGCGAATAAGGTCTAAATCCCTCTTTTTCAACAGATAAAACAGTTGTGGAATCTATTTTCGTATTCAATTCAAATCTGCCGCCATTATCCGTATATGTCTCAAATCCGTTTTTTGGAATGCTGACTTTTGCATTATCAACAGGTGAACCATCCTTTGAATCCACCACCTGATTCCTTGCATATAGCTTATCGTCCTGTCTTACCTTCCCGGATATTACATCGGCCATACATTTTGAAAAACAAAACAACAGAACAAATAATATTAAAAAAATTTTTTTCATCCTATACCTCTTTTTTAAAAAATTTTAGACAATTTTGGTATTTTATGATGATTTAAATTGAAAAATTTAAAAATTTTAACCCGCCACAAGGCTAAAAAAAGCAAAATCGAAATGCATCCCGTTTGGCAATTTAAAAAATGCATAAAAGGAGACAAACTGAAAACACAATAAAAAGGAGATAAATAAATGAACAGATTTTTAAACATTCTGCAAGCAATATGCTACACTTTAATTATAATAGGTGCCATAAACTGGGGGCTTATCGGCGGATTTGATTTTAACCTGGTTGAATATCTTTTTGGCACAAATACTTATCTTACAAAAGGCATATATATTGCAGTCGGCATTGCAGCAATTATTTCAGTAATTCTAACCATTAGATATACCCTTGAAAACAGAGATTACTAAAAAGAATTGAATGAGCCTTCCCTTAAGACTTTTCAGAGTTTTTGGAAGGCTTCTCTTTTACATTCAGACAATCAGAATAATCTGCAGTACCTGGAAAATCTTTGCTTCCGGTGCGAATTTCAGTTATTTTGTATTGAATTTTGGGAATAAGCACAGCCAAACCAAGCGAAGAAACTAAAATACCAGCTATTCTGAATATAAAATTGAGATTTGCGGTATGTTTTGCAAATTTCGCAACAAAATCTGCGCTGATTTCTTTCTGTCCTTTGGATTTAGCGTATTTAACAAGGTTTTCAGAGAATTTATCCACACTGGTTCTGATATTCTCAGTAACCTTTCTTGCAACATATTTTTTGCTGTCAACAGAGGCACCGTATGTACCTTTCTTTACAGCTTCTCTTAAAAATTTAGGATTAGTATTCCAGCCCAAAGAAAATATATCTTCAACCTGCATTCTGGACAACACGGATTTACCATCCAAAAGCGGCTGCATTTGAGACATCTTCAATGCCTTTGCAGAATATGTGTTTTTGGTTGCAGCATTAAAATCATCCAAAGAAACAACACCCTTGTTGTTAAACGGAATATTAGCAAGTTTTTCTTTAATGTCATCAGGAACTTTTTTCACACATTCCGCAAAAACATCCGGTGTTAAAGGTTTACCCGCATTTTCAGGATTCTGAAGATAATTTTTAATCTCATTTTGTAAATGTCTGCTTGCAACCTCCAGAGTATCCGGATGGATGGACGTATTTCCTGAAATTTTATTCAAAAGTGCAGCAGTATGCCCTGTTGCAAAAAGATAAAAATAAATTGATGAAGTATCCCTGAAAGCAAATTCAAAACCTTCAAAAGGATTTCTTGAATTTTTAACCCTGCCAAATATCATACCGGCATCTGTTGAAATTAAACGACCAACAGTTGTATTTTCCATGCCATGGGATAGCTTGCATATAAAATCACCCATGCCTTTAAAACTTGGTGCAGAGTTTTTAGCATTGTTTAAAAATTCACTAAATGTGGGGGCAATACCGGAAACAGGAGCAGTAACAAAAGAATATGTTACGGGATTCAAAACGGAATCAGATGATATTCCATTTTGCGGCAGTTTTTGTGTTTGATTACCGTCATTTGAATCAGGCTTCAAACCTGCCTTTGCTCTGGCTCTATCGGTTATCATATGATTAACCTTTGGAAGAATAAATCCGGTAAGCGCCGTTGCAATTAATGCACTTGTTGCAATCTTACCAAATTTAAACGCACAGGTTTTTAATCTTACATCCTTTGGTATAGTCAAAGAAGGAGCCCTAAGCTCATCCCTGCCTAAGTCAACATCCAAATATTTAAGCCCGAGTTTTTTGCCTATAAAGTTGCCGATTGAATTTAAAACTTTTACCCCAAAAAGCCAGAAAATGGCTGTACTTGTCTCCTCGCGAAGCCTTTCTCGTCCTTCAACTTTTCCGCCTCTCTGATATCCCTTATATGTGCGCCCCACGGTTCCTGCAGTCTCAATAAGAGCAACAGGCAAAACTTTATCAGGATTTAAAAGCGTCGATAACGCCTTTGTTGTATTAATGCTTACCATTTTTCGGATTTAAAATTATTTGGACTGAAATCACAAAGATATAAAACCACAAAATAATATTTTTTGACAGAACAATAAAATTTTTCAGCCAAATTGCACACTAATAGCATAATTTAGCTATATTTTTCACGGTTATACAAGTTCATAACCCGACATGTTAGAAACCTGTTTTCTCCAGTTTTCAATAATCTCTTCCTCTTCGCCAAGATAGGAGATCGGAGTACCGGTCTGAATATTTATATTTTTTCTTCTAAATGGTTTCCAATTGTACTGTTCAACCCCTGTAATTGCAACAGGGAGTATATCTGCCTTTACCATCTTTGCTAGAACAACAAAACCCTTATTTACGGTTTCTATTTTTTTATTTTTTCTGATTCCGCCCTGCGGGAAAATACACAAACTGAAATTAGCCTTAAAGACTTCTTTAGCAGACTTTATAGTTGAAACTTCAAGCTTTTCACGGTTAACAGAAAATGCTCCAAGTCTTGAAACATTTCTTGCAACATATCTACCCCAAAAACCAGTGCCCTCAAAAAGCTCCTTCTTTGCCATATAGGCAAGTCCGCAACCAGAGACCAAAGTTGCAAGAAAAGGATCAAAATAAGAAATATGATTTGGAGCAACAATACAAGGGGTAGCGATTTTGCCGCTGTTTCTCTTTAATTTTATTGAATAAAAGAGAAAAGTAAAAGGAATAAACAGAATATACAAAGCGTAAAACTGATAGAGCTTTGTAAGAATATTAAAATCTTTTGCATACTTTCTTGTATAATTTCTCTTTGTTTGCTGTTCCTTATTCATGACACTCTGCTGCTCTTTTTCAGACATCCGATTCTCCTTGCGATAATCTTATGATTTTATCACTCCAAACCTTAACCATCTCTCTGGTATCATCATTATAATGAATTGGCTTGCCTATTCTTATTGTAATTTTACTTTCAAATGGTTTCCTGTCCTCTTTTAGTGCACCGGTGATTGCAACAGGTAAAATATCGCATTTCAAGGTCTTTGCAAGACCGGCAAACCCCCTTGTAATATTATCCATATTGCCATCTGTTTCTCTTGTGCCCTGGGGAAAAAGACCCAAAACCCAATTGGTTTTTTTTATGCCAAGCGCAGTTTTTATGGTTGAAACACCGAGCTTTTCACGATTCACAGCAAAAGCACCCAATAAATCAAGAAAAAATCTTGCAACCGGTTTATAAAAAAGCTCTTTTTTTGCCATATATGCAACAGGTCTCTGCACAGCGTCAACTAATAAAAACGGATCAATAGCGCTCATGTGGTTTGATGCAACAATGAAAAATTTATCCTTAGGAACATTTTCCCTGCCGTATACTTTGAGTCCGCAGGCAATTTTATAATAAGAGGCATACACAACAGAACATGTAAGCCACTGGAAGAAAGACCTGAATTTATTAAATTCCTTAGGGTCTCTCTGGGTGTATGTTTTTATCTCTTTCTTTTTATCATTATCCGGTTTCCCGGCATTTTTATTAACATCTGACATAAGGATTCCTTATTTTTTATTTAATTGCACAAAAACTGTGGGAATAAATTTCTTTATTAAGCAAAACTCTGGCGGTCTTTATTATAGCAGTTTCCTCGGCACTATTTTTATCATATTCAACTTCATTAATATCACCAAAGGAACTTATGGTATTATATAAAGAAAAATAAAGTCTATCAAGCGATGTGAGTTTTGTTGCCTTGTCTGCAGTTCGATTAGCTGCTATTAAATTATAAATTCTGAAAGTTTCGATATCAAATCCATCTACAATGGCACTGTCAAGCCCCGCACCCATTGCAAGAACCAAGAATACCCTGTTTATCAAGGGGCGGAGTTCTTTTGGCGAACCGTTTGAAATATTTGAAAGCCCGACAATTGTATGGACATCTTCCATACCTTCTTTTAGCATTCTTATTGTTTCAAGTACAACATTCGCTTGGTTTTGAGCCACAGAAACAGGTAAAACAAGAGGATCAAAGTAAATTTTATTCTGATTAATTTCGCACCCTGCAGCATTTTCCAGTATTTCAAACGCAAGCCCAAGCCTCTCATCGGAAGTCTTTGCAATACCGGACTTTGGATTAAACATAAGCGCAATAAGGTTTGAATCATATTTTTTTGCAATCTCAAAACCTCTTCCCATTTTTTCATTATCCGCACAAACACTGTTTAAAAAAGATTTTTTTGTCTTTTCCAAAGATACAGATGCAAACCCGGTCTCCATTTCATCAAAATTTGATGTATCAAATGAAAAAACTGCATCAAGATTTTCATCAAGAAGTTTCGTAAGATATTCCATGGAGCCCGCCAGGGAACCTTTTGCCGGACCGATATTCAAATCAAAAACACAAAATCCATTTTGATAAGCACGCTTTGCAATATTCAAAATATAGTTATTGTCCCTGTTTGCAATCGCTTCTTTTGTAATCTTAGAAATTATATGTAAATTTTCCGCAATCAATACCATAAGTTAAATTCCCCAAAACAGGTTTTATTTACCCACACAAAACTGTTATTTACTAAAAATACAGATTTTGTTATAATCTTAACATAGAAATTATCGGGAGAACATATGAAAAATATCTTCAGAAAAACAAAATTTTTAGCTTTGCTTTTGGCATTTTGCCTTGTAACGCCAGCATTTGCCTACACAACAGGAAGCATAAATTACAGAGAAGTAATGATGAACTATTCAAAGGCAAAAGCTGCACAAAGTGAAATCGAAGACAGAGCAAACGAGCTTCAAAGATTTCTTTTAGATAAAGAAAAAGACTTTAAAAAAATTGAATCTCCCATTCAGAAAAAAACTTTTGAAGAGCAGACAGCAAAAGCTTTTGCTCAAAAGCAGGATGCTTACCAGAAATTTAAACTCAAAAAAGAAAAAGAAATTGACGATGCTATTGTTGCAGCAATAAAAACTGTGGCGATTGAAAACAAGGTGGATTCCGTTGTCGATGCAAGAGTTATGTTCTTTGGTGCTGTAGATTTAACAGATAAAGTAATCAAAAAACTAAACACCGGAAACTAATTTCCTGTTGTTTAAAGTTTTTGTTTACGCTACAGAAAAACTATACAAAAACTAAGTAAAAAAGTCTTTACAAAAAAGTATTTTTTATATAATATAAATTCATCTGGAGGAGTGCCAGAGCGGTTTATCGGAGCGGTCTTGAAAACCGTCGTACGTGACGAGCGTACCGTGGGTTCGAATCCCACCTCCTCCTTTTTCTTTTTAGTTTTTGGTTAAATAACCGGAAATAAAAAGAGAATTATAAATAAAATCAATGCTGGATTTTAAAATTTTAAACTAAAACCAAGTAAAAATGAAAACTCCTGAATAATATCAGGCAAAATTACGAAATGTAGCCCGTATGGGCAAAATGCTGAGTTAAAACTAAGAAAAGAGAGGTTGAGTATGGCACAGTATCTCCACTTAAACATTTACAAAAAATCTTTTGATTTCCTTGTAAAAATTACCCAAATTACATCAAATTTTCAAAGAGATTTCAGATTCACAATAGGTGAAAAGCTAAACAGTACAACGATTGGCTTTATTATCCTGATTTACAAAGCAAACAGCGCAAAAGACCAGGAAAGAGTAGACTACATCGTAAAGCTTTTAGATGAACTTCAAAAAATTACAGTACTTACAAGGCTTGCAACCGAATTAAAAAATATCCCCAGAGAAAAATATATGGAATTAGCCCTTATGCTTGAAGAAATAGAAAAACAGCTAAACGGCTGGAAAAATCACTCCATGAAAGAAAGCGAAAAGGAAACACTTGTGTAAAAGAGCTGCTTGAAAGGTGTAAAAATGGAAAATAATTCAGAAAATGAACAAGAGACAGCAGAAAGCTCCCAAAACTTTCCAAATAATTTAAATCAAAACTTTCCAAATAATTCAAATCAAAACCCTTCAAATAATCAAAATCTGTCTGCCGATTCAGACAATACAGCGGCAGATATTAAAGAAACAAAAGAAAAACCGCCAAAGAAAAACAAAATAGATGAAATAAAACTCCACGAACTCACTCTGCAGGCGGTTTTTGATGCCTATTTCGATTGCAGAAAAAGAAAACGCAACACAATGCAATCAATGAATTTTGAATTCGACCAGGAAAAAAATCTTTTCAAGCTTTACCAGGAGCTAAAAGACGGGACCTATGAAATAGGAAGAAGTATCTGCTTTGTTGTCACCGTACCAAAGCCAAGAGAAGTCTGGGCTGGCGCTTTTAGAGACAGAATAGTCCACCACCTTATTTATAATGCCGTAAAAGAAAGGTTTGAAAACCGTTTCATACAAGATACATTCAGCTGCATACCAAACAGAGGGACGCTTGCAGGAGCACAAAGAGCCCGCGATTTTGCAAAAAGAATAACAAGAAATTACTCTAAAAAAGCCTATTATATGAAGGCAGATATCAGCAACTATTTTAACAGTATAAATAAAGTCATTTTGCTTGATATCATACGCCGCTATGTACGCGAAAAATGGCTTATGGATTTAATAGAGCAGGTTATAAACCATGACCCCAGAACAAATGTCTTTATAAAATCAAAAAGAGAATTATGGGACATACTCCCAAAGCATAAATCCCTCTTTAATGCCAAAATAAACAAAGGTTTGCCCATTGGAAACCTCACAAGCCAGTTCTTTTCAAACGTATATTTAAACAGAATTGACCAGTTTGTAAAACATAATCTCAGAATAAAATATTACTGCAGATATGTAGATGATATGGTTTTAATGCATGAAGACCCTAAATATCTGAATTACTGTTACGATAAAATTGATGAATTTTTAAGAACCCATCTGGATTTAGTTTTAAATCCAAAAAAGAAAAACATGAATCTTGTCTCAAGAGGGTTTGATTTTGTGGGACATGTTATAAAACCAAACAGAATCTATCTTCGCACAACAATTATTAAAAAATCTTTCAGCACTATTAAAGAATGGGAAAAAAATAAAAAACGCTTCACAGAAGACGAACTTGTTAATTTTAGAAATAAAATTAACAGCTACCTTGGCATGTATAAACATGTTAATGGCTACAAACTAAGAAAAAAATTGTGCGAAAAGGCAACCACACTATTTACAGCCTCTGATGAAGATTATTCAAAGATTTATATTATTAAAAATTTACCCCCGGAAGACTAATAATGCGCTAAAGTGCGCAAGCATCAATAAAATAAATAAAGCAGCATACAGCAGACACAGCAATCTAAAAACATAAATTCAGCTTTTCTCATTTTAAAAAATGTTGTAAAATATAAATCAAACAGGTCTTGGAATTGAAGAAATTGTTTATTTTGTTCATCTGATATGAAAAGACATAATGATTATCCTGTTTGGATGTTTTTGAATATTTAATTTTAGCTGAGGTGCAATCAATGCCTCGAGAAATTGTTCATCTATAAATGGACTTTTGCAGGTACTTTTGCCTGCATTTTTTTATGCCAAATAAGCACTACTTTGAAAAAGAAAAATAATGTATCATAAAAAAGCAGTTGGGCACCCCGGCACAAAACATCCCCCTTTGGCACGGACATAAAATCTGGATGCTTCCAAAGAAGGGAGGTGGAGTGCCTATGTTAACAAAGTTATTGCTGGTGTATTTTTTATATTCGATAAATAATACAAAACTAGCACTAATCGCGTTAATATTAGTGCTAGTAAGTAAACACTAGCCGGGGTTAAAAGTTAGCGGAGAGAAGCAAACTCTCCCTAACGCCCAACTGTTCTCATTATACATCATTTTTCCATTTTTTCAAGCATCTCCGCCCCTGTGCAGCTCGTATAGTCATGCTGCACCTGCTCATCACGCCAAAACGCAGGTTAGGTTTCAACCCAACATCATCCAACATCATCCGACACCACCAACAATACAGATTGCACAAAAAAAGAGGTACAGCATGTACCTCGAGAAATTGTTTATCTTAAAATTTGTTTATATTTAGCATTCATATCATATAAATTCAAGCGCGTATGCATTTTTCCTTATTTGCCCTTGGTATCCCTCCAAATACCAAAAACGTTTCCCCGTTCGGGGCGGTATCAAGAAGCCTAAAACATTTTTCAGAACTTCTCAATACCTTAACCGGGTTAATATAAACCCTTTACTCAAAGTACATATAAATTGTACCGTTTGTACCCTTTGCACCCTGTGATAC
>CAJULH010000060.1 GCA_910587175.1 Candidatus Gastranaerophilales bacterium
CCCCGTTAGCATTCCCCCACTCAATATAGATATATCCGTTAGCACCTTTGCCGCCGAAACCCGGGTTTTGGTTTAATTTAACACCTGCACCTCCCCCTCCTGAGCCGCCGGCACCGTAGTTGGTTGATATTGCATCATTACCGTTAGTTTGCATATTTACAGAAGTTGCTCCGTTTAATATCTTTCCATCCTTTGCTATAGTATCTCCTCCTGCTCCCCCTCCTGCACCGTTTGATACAGTATTACCAAAAGAACCCTTTAATCCTCCTTTATCAAGGTTTGTTAAATTAAGCCAATTAACATACCT
The DNA here is from genome assembly GCA_910587175.1 of Candidatus Gastranaerophilales bacterium. Taxonomy (GTDB): domain Bacteria; phylum Cyanobacteriota; class Vampirovibrionia; order Gastranaerophilales; family Gastranaerophilaceae; genus MGBC122484. Next base: position 308 of record CAJULH010000060.1, read on the forward strand.
TGCCTTACTATCAAAATTACTTGTCTTAACTCCTCCCCCTAATCCTCCGCTGTTAGCTATATATGTATCATCATCCTCATACTTTCCACCCTTTCCTCCTGATACAGAGTATGTATTACCATTAACAACAATAGAAGTATTTCCTCCGTCATTGCCGTTAACACTATATGCACTTGTCTTATTTCCTCCTAATCCTACGTTGAAGTTAATCTTCTGTCCCGGAGTAACATCAATCTCACCTATCCATATCTGTCCTCCGCCTCCTCCCCCTCCTGAATTTGTTGCAAGATGATATTCGCATTTGAGAGGAGGATACGTATAATACAGACGAAGTGCTCCGGGTTTGCCAGCTTGGGCTTGACAACCGCCACTGCAATATTTTGAAGCATCAAAAATACATCCTGGTATAGCTGCAGCCTCTGCATTGGTTGCATTTATACCTGCCCCACCTCCGACTCCGCCAAAACCACCACCGCCTGCTCCGCCGCGCACTCCGATAGGAGTGGAATATGAACCAGAAGCAACATCACGCGTGCCATTTTTGCCTCTGCTTAGTGCTGTACCCGTATCACCGTTTTTACCATCAGCTGTGTGAGAAGCCCCAATTCCACCTTCACAGGTTCCGTTTTCTACTCCGCCTCCTCCACCCCCGCCAATATGAAAGACTGTGCCATTACTATATACTCCACCCCCACCGCATCCTGCACCTCTGCCAGCCCCGGTTCCGCCTCCGCCTCCATAGGTTATTCCGCTAGCACCGTATGCAGAGCCGCCCGCACCGCCCCCTCCGCCAATTTGAAATACCAATGAATTATTTGCAAGTATTGAAGTTGCACCGCCTCCGCCCCCGCCGGCTGAAGTTGCAACTATTGCTCCGTTTCCATATCCAGTACCCTCATTTCCACCTGTATAACTGTCTATATAATGCGTACCGCCATTACCTGCAGAAACATAATCGAAACGTCCATACATCCCACCCATACCGGAGGTTGTTTCGCCAAAACCGTTTCCGCCCGCACCGCCGGTATAAGGAGTAAGTGTTGAAACCCTTACCCAGCCTATGCAGCCGCCCCCACCACCACCTTCGCCAATTCTTATTTTTAATGAATCGCTGCTTGAATTAAATTCTTTCTCTACAACATAACCGCCGGAGCCACCTCCCGCTCCACCGTATCCGTGACCGTATGCTCCCCCGCCACCCCCGCCACAAGCTGTAGCTTTAGTTTGAATTTTTTCGTTCGGGGTATATTTAGTTATGCCATCAGATACCTCTGTCCACTGCGTATCATCTGATGCTGCACATCTGCTATCTAAAGCTGGCACTGTTCTGTTTGTCATAGTAAAAGATGTTTCTCCTGGAGTAAGAAAGTCTTTATAAGTTTTTCCATCTTCTCTTCCCTGTGTGTGAACATAATTTACATTCAATCCTCCGCTTGCCCCTCCACCTCCGGCACCTGTCATAAATACTCTTAATTTAGTAACACCCTCAGGAACTATCCAGTTAGATTCAGATGATGTTATCTCTTTATATCCATAACTTGCTCCACCCCCTGCACCTCCTCCTCCAACTGCTGTTATATTTATTAAATTAACCCCACCAGGAACAGTCCATTCAAAATCTTCATAAAACTCCCTTGAATAATCAGACCTTACACCACTCCCTATACCTGATATATTTATCCCACTCTCATCCATCCTCCTTGTCATTACAGGAGCAAGTGCAGCTAATAACAACGATGCCACCAACAATGCCATTAGCATCTCAACGAGGGAAAACCCTGAAATTTTTTGCAGAAACGTTTGTTTATTGGGTGCGCTTTTCTTTGCACAACAATTTAAGGGCACAAAGCCCATAGAATGAACAACTTTTTTCATAAAATATTATCCTATCGTATTACCTGGTTGTCTATGTATAGACAATGTAATTTTATTTTAACATTAGAATTCTATACATGCAACATGTTAATTACAAAAATGCGGATATTATATTTAAAACTCTGGCAAAGATAATCAAGGAAGAACGGGAAAAACAGGGAAAATCCCAAAGACTTTTGGCAGATGAATGTTCTTTTCAAAGGTCGCTTTTATCAAGACTTGAAAACGGTTTAAATGAGCCAAAGCTTGTCTCTATCTGGACTATAGCAGAGGCACTCAGAATGAAACCATCAAATCTGATAAGGCTTGTCGAAAATGAATTGCCAAAGGATTTCAGCCTGATTGAAAAAGACCTCTGTTATTAATATTTATTGTCTTAAAAACTTTGTTTTATCGTTAAAATTTTTTATGCAAATACCCGGTTTCGGACTTCTCTGTCCACTTCAAAGATTTCATCCAAAGCAGGATTTTGAATTACTGTGTGCTTTGATATTTCTTTTTCAACAGCTTTAAATATATCTCCTAAACCAATTTCACCCTTTAAAAATTTATGTACAGCAACCTCATTTGCAGCATTTAGGACAACAGGCATTGTGCCGCCCGTCTTTCCGGCTTCATATGCAAGTTTTAGACAAGGAAATTTTTCAAAATCCGGTTTTTCAAAGGTGAGTTTTTGCCCGATAAAATTAAAACTGTTAGACTTTATGCCAATTTCTCTATTCGGGCAGGTGAGGGCGTATTGTATGGGGATGTGCATACTTGGCGTGCCTATTTGTGCCACTGTGGAGCCATCTTTAAATTCAACTGCAGAATGTACAATGCTTTCAGGGTGGATTACAACCTCAATTTTTTCATAAGGAAGGTTAAAAAGATGATGTGCCTCTATAACCTCTAATCCTTTGTTCATAAGGGTTGCGGAATCAATTGTGATTTTTTTGCCCATATGCCACCTTGGATGTTTCAGGGCATCTGCTGCTGTGCAATTTCTAATTTCATCAGAGGTTTTATGTAAAAATGGTCCTCCTGAAGCTGTGATGATTATTTTATTCAAAAGGTGATAGTTCCCGTTTGAACTCTGTAAAATTGCAGAATGCTCGCTATCCACTGGGAGAATGCGAACTTCGTTTGCTTTTGCGGCAGCTGTTACGATATCTCCTGCCATAACAAGTGTTTCTTTGTTTGCAAGTGCGATATCAACCCCGTTTTCAATTGCTTTTAATGTAGGTTTTAACCCGACATACCCTGATGTTCCTGTGAGCATCATATCTAAATTTTTATCATCTGCAAGTTCAATAAGTCCTTCTTCGCCATAAAAAACTTCGATTTCAGGAAATATGGATTTTATTTCTTTTGCGCCTTCAGGCGTGCCTGTGCAGACTTTTTTCGGGTGAAATTTTTTAATTTGTTCTGTAAAAAGTTCGGTGTTGTTTCCGCAGGACATACTTACTATATTAAACAAATCTTTATTTTTCAGGTTTTCAAGCACCTCAAGGGTTTGGGTGCCAATAGAGCCTGTGGAGCCTAATATTGCAAGGTTTTTAGTTGTTTTGTGCATTGATATCCCTTTTGATAAAATCACAAATTTCAGACAGCCTCTTATCTTCCATAGCGTCAATTAATTCCTGGATTGTTTTAATCTTTTTTAATGCAAAACCCGTTTCGGCAAGCAAAACGCAGTCATTGCAAAGTCTGTATTTGCCGTATTGTATGCTTCCTGCCATACATTTATTTTTCCCGCAGGCAGAACAATCAAAATATTCATTTTGAACATCAGGATTTTCTTCAATATCATCTTTGACCATCTGTGCTGCAACGGCTTGCATATCTTCTATAATTTTTTGGATTTCTTCCGGGCTCTTGCTGTCCATTCCGCTATCTGCCTTCTTTTTCATAATAAAACCATATTAGCACAAAAATTCAGAGAGAATTATATTTGAAACCAATATACCTGAAATTGTGAGTCTGTAACCGTTTTTAGTTTTTTCTATGTGTTTGGAATCCAGAAATTTTTGAAGAACCGGAGCGTATTTTTTATCAAAATCTATTTCAAATTTTTCGTTTATGCTTTCTGTATTTATTCCTTCTCTTTTTCTAAACCCGAGAAATATGGTTTCTTCAAGTTTTTCCTGTTTTGTCAAGACAGCTGTTTCTTTTGCTTTTAGGGGGTTTTCCATATATTCTTTAAAGTTTTTAGTATTTTGATACCTGATATTATTTAAAAAACCTGATGCAGAAATGCCAAAACCATAATATTCGCCTTCATTCCAGTAGTTTAGATTATGGCGGGATTGAAACATTTTATCATCTGCAGCAGCGTTATTTTTGATTAATGCAGGGGGCACACAGGTGAAGTTTGAAATTTCATAGAGTTCAAATTCAGGCGCCAGAAATTTTACTGCAAATTCATACATATCTGCCTGGGTATCATCATCCGGCAGACAGCGGAGTTTTCCTGCAGTTTGATTTTTATAAAAAACCGTTCCTTCTTCAATTTTTAATCCGTAAAGAGAAATGTGTTGTATACCAAGGCTTTTTGCCTCAGTTAAATCATTTTCCCAGAGTTTCATATTTTGTTTGGGCAGTCCGTAGATTAAATCAATACTAATATTTTGAAATCCGGTATCTTGTGCCAAAAATACAGCATCTTTTGCTTTTTTGGCGGTGTGAAGTCTTCCTATGTTATTTAAAATATCATCATCAAAGCTTTGAATTCCTATGCTCAGTCTGTTTACTCCTAAATTGTAAAGAGAAGATAAAAGCTTTAAATCTGTGCTATCGGGGTTTATTTCAACAGTGATTTCGGCATTTTTGTCAAAATTAAACAGTGAAAATATCTTTTTAAAATGTTTAATATCAAGAAGAGACGGAGTGCCGCCTCCTATGTAGAGCGTGTTTAATGGGGTGCCTTTATAGAAATGTTTAATTTCTGTCGTTAATTTTTTAATATAATCATCAGCTAAATTCAGGGCTGCAAATGATGTGAAAGCACAATAGCTGCATTTTCTTTTACAAAACGGGATATGAATGTATACAGAGCCTGCATTTTTGGATTTTAATGCCTTTAGCGGTTCAATATTTTCCATTTTAATATTATAATAAGAAAATAAAGAATAAGTTCAAGGGTGCAGATAATGTGTGAAAATATGATGCTGAAGGAAATTTATGAAGAACCTTTTGTTTTTGAATATTTAATTAACAAATATATTAAAGATGGCAGGGTAGAAAGCTTTTTTCCTGAAAATTTTGACGAAGTAAAGTTTGTGGCATCAGGCTCATCTTATAATTGTGCAAGGCTTGGGCAGAAATTTTTTGAAAACATTGCAAAATTAAAAACATCGTTTGAATATTCTTCAGAATTTAATGCAAACCAAAAAAGAACCGTCAACAAAGATGTTTTATATTTTTTTATAAGCCAATCCGGAGAAACGTATGATACAAAATGTGCGCTGGATTTAGTGAATAAGAACGGCGGTCATACTTTTTCGCTTGTAAATAATGATAATTCCTATATTTATAACAATTGTGAATACAAAATGAATATTGAAGCCGGGGTTGAAAAATCCATTGCTGCGACGAAATCTTTTACGGGAGGGGTTTTGTGTCTTTGGCTTTTGGCTTTAGCGGCTGCGCAAAATAAAGGAATAGACATCAAAGAGTACATTTTTGATGTTGAAAATATTAAAGAGGATACAAAATTTGTCATAGAAAATACTGAAAATATCGACAACGCCGCAGATATTTTAGCAAAGCTTAAGAGTTTTCCCCTGATAGGATACAGCTATAATTATGTTATAGCAAAAGAGGGTGCGCTCAAAATCAAAGAGACCTCATATATTGATGTAAATGCATACCCCACGGGCGAATTCTTGCATGGTCATACGGCAATTTTAAATGAGAACAGTGTTATTTTAGAACTTTTTTCGCATACAATGGGTGAATTTGAACGCAAAACACTTGAAAAAATAAGACGTGATTATGATCCGAAGATTATAACTGTTAGCGATATTGAATGCGGACAGGAAGATTTCAGCGCAGATATTTGCACGACAAAAGGCGATACAAAGTGCTTAACGGTTCTTTTTAAAAAGTTTGATAATGAAATTGTGACGATGTTGTCTTCCGTTATAGTATTGCAGCTTTTGGCATTAAAAATCGCTGTAAAACTTAACCGCAACGTGGATAAGCCCATCGGTCTAAATAAAGTTGTCGGTGAAAGTTAGGAAAATGCTAATTCATTAAAGATATTGCATTTTGAAGAAGCTCTTTATAGCTTGAAATCAGCTTATTTGAAAGCTCAAGCTGCATCTTTGCCTGCTGGTAATATGATATGCTTCCTTTAAAATCCACATTTGAAAGCTCTAAAAGTCCGCTTCTGATTTCGCCTCTGCCCATAACGGGTTTTCCTGAATCTGCCGTTTCTACAAACTGTCCGGATTTAAATTCAAAAAGCCCTTCAGGATTGTGGAAATTCATAACAGAAAGTTTGTATAACGGGGTGCAATCCTTACCGTTATTAGCTTTTCCGTAAAGTATTCCGTCTTCTTTTATTTCATATTCATCATATTTTCCAAGATATTTACCGTTATCCGGGTCAATCCAAAGCTTGATTTCAGTTGTGGGGATTGAAAGCGCTCCGCCATCAGCGAGGCTTTTATCAAAGTCTTCCTGACTAAGAGATTTTGTCCCGCTCACAATTTCGCCTTTGTCGTTCATAATGTACCCTTGTACTTTAGAACCGTCCGTTGCTTTGTAGACGCCCTCTGAATCAAATTTAAATTCGCCAAGGCGTGTATATGCAAGTTTTCCTTCATCATTTCTCAAAACAAAATACCCTGTGCCTTCTAAAAATACGTTTTCATCAGAAGTTCCGGGGATTGCTTTTCCCTGCATGGTTTTTTTCATATAACAGTCGCTGTATGTTGAATCAAGAAAGGTTTTAAATGTGATTTTACTTTCTCTGTAACCCGGCGTGTACATATTCACCATATTTTCAGCAACGGCATCCATCCAGTTTTTAGTTGCTTTTTGAGTATTTAATGCGTTTACATAAGCATCATTCATTGTTTTTCTCCTTGTTTTGCTGTTTGTTTTCTCTATGCTGCTGCTGTTTATAGCTCAAATTAGCGTATGGGATATTCTGTTCATCAAACCTTTGTTTTAAATAGGGTATATTATTTTTCAAATATTCTTCAACAGCTTTATCGCCCGGAATAAAGTGGGCGTTTATTTTTCCGTCCGTCAGTTTTAAAATAACCGTTACATTGTTGTCAAAATCAAGCCTTACCGCCTGTTTTGTATTTTGTGCTTTTAAAAGCAGGTTTGATAAGGTTTTTGAAACTTCTATGCTTTTATAATTCATAGCATCTATAATGCTGCCGTCATTTGATACGGTGTAATTGGTAACTCCTGCCTGATTTAAAACATTTATAAAAAACATTGCATCGCACTTTTCAATATTCAGTGTTTCAAGGTTTACAGTTTCGGCTATATCCATATCGGCAAGAATATCCTGAATATTATAATTTACAGACGCATCCGGCAAAAGAGCATTATCGTCTTTTAAAAACTGTTCCAGTTCGGCTTTAAATGATGTAGTGTTGGAATTTTCAGCCAAAGTATCTGTGTTTGTCATATTGTCTGAATAATCTATTGCACCTTTAAGTGTCCCGCCTAAAGCATTGTTGGCGTTTTGTCTGGTAAAGTTTTCATTAAAAGATTTTGTATGGGTTTCTATGTTCATTCACTAACCTTTTTATTTTGAAGAATTTCTTCCAGTTCTTCTTCGCTGGCGTTTTCACGCGATTTCATAAAGTGTTTTTGTGAGCCTATTTCATTCAGGGTTTTTAGTTCACGCATTTTTTCTTCATAAAGATATTCTTCTTTTTTGTGTTCTTTATGTTTGTCTAAAACGTCAACTTCCATTTCCCGCTGTCTGAGAATTTCTTCTTCTTTATGAAGGATATCCAATGCTTCCTGTCTTTTTTGTTCAAGCTTTTCGCCTTCTTCATAAAGGTGTTTCAGAAATTTGTCAAAACCGTCATACATTCTGGGGTCGGATTTGCGCATGTTTATTCTTGTATCCTGAATGTTTTTATTGTTTTCATTAATAAGCCCTTCAATCCTCATAACTTCTTTTTGACATTCCTGAACAACGGCGAGCTGTTCTTCTTTTTTTCTAATCCTTATTTCTAAGAATTTTTGGAGTCTGTAGTTAAAAGGCATAATAATTACAATGTTTCAAGATACATTTTCACATTATATTATACGGTTTTTTGTA
>CAJULH010000061.1 GCA_910587175.1 Candidatus Gastranaerophilales bacterium
CAAAAGAAGGCAGAAAGAGAAAATAAAAAGGCTCTTAAAATAAAGAGCCTGTAAATTTCTTTCACTTTATAGAGGAGGAATTTTTATGATTGAATATCTATATTTCTGATTTCACGATTACCGTTTACAATAGTCCCAAGCTGCATAGTTTGCATATTCAGCCTTTGGATTTCTGCCCCGACATCGCCTGAAAATACGTTTTCATTCGCCTTAAGATAATCTAAAACAGGTTCCCAGATAGTGCCTATAGCATTTTCAATGGTTTTTGCAGTTTGCGATGCTGCACTTTTCCTGTCCGGTATAACATTTAAACCAAAAGATTTAATATTAAATTCGCTGACCATTTTTAAATTAGTCTCCTTTATCATCCTTATATAAAGTATTTCGTACCTAACCGGATAAAACTTTAATGATTTATTCCGTTTTGTAAACAAAAATTTACAAATTTTAAAAAATGCCGTATAATTTATTTAATATCAGAGTTAACGTAAAGTTTTGTTAACATTATGGAAAAAATTGTCACTTTTTAAATTCATGCGTCTTATATAATGAGTGAAGGTTAAAATGCCGGCATGCCGGTTGAGGTTAAATTAATGGATTTCAAAAATCTAAAGTTTGTAAAAACAATTAAAAACTTAAGCCCGAAACTAAAATGGTTTATGTTCAAGAGCATCCAGGATTATAAAATCGGCTCAAAGTACATAGACTTTCTGATTCCTGAAGAAAATAAGGAAATTAACAAGGATAGCGAAAGACTTGAAAAAATGGTCGAAGAAACCCTTATAAAAGAATTCGGACCGAAAGTAAAAGATATGAAATCGTATAACCTTTTGGTGGATGCCGTTGTTCATAATTTAAAGAAAAAACAGCTAAAAGGTTTGGATGATATTGAAGATGACATTTAAAAAGCCCTTTTAAAGGGCTTTTTTATATTAAGTCTTAAAAATTTTTGGCATTTTTGGCACGGAGGTTTTCATGAAAAAGTTTATTGCGGTTTTTGTTATTCTTTTAATGACATTCTGTTTTGCACATGCAAAAGAAAAATTTTACAGAGACAGCGACCAACCTTTATACAAAAACGATTTAGTAGAATTTTACAGAGTAAAAACAAAAATTGATAAAAAAAATTATAAATACGGTATAGCAGATGCCAAATATAACGTAATTCTTCCTGTTGAATATGATTACGTGCGCTTGGTTGATAATTATGGTGCCATTGCAAGAAAAGGCGATAAATACGGCTATTTTTCATTTAAAAACAAGAAACTTGCGCTTCCATGCCAATATGAAAATATTGCGTGCTATTACAAAACCCACAAAATTTGGGATGTTTGTACAATTAAACAAGATGGGCTGTATAAGTTTTTTGATATAAACAAAGAAACAATTGGGGAGAAAAGTTTTTTGTCCGTTGAAAATATTACGGAAGGCAAATATGCAGGTAATCGCCTCGTATCTGATAATAATGGCTTTTATATGTATGATTACTATAAAAATAAACTTGAAAAATTGCCGTATGATTTTGTTGACTTTTATTTTCGGGGCTATAAACACTACAGGGTAAAAAAGGCGAACAAATGGGGATTATTGGATACTGATATAAAACCTATAACAGGTATTATATATGATGAAATGACACCCCCAAATCTTAATAAAGACAGTATTTATGCTTATGTTGTTAAAAAAGACAATAAATACGGATATATTTCTTTTAACGGCCATGAACTTATTCCAACCAAATTTAAATCCATAAAAAAATGGATATACGATTTTTATACCGTAGAAAATTTTAACAATAAAAAAGGCATATATGCTTATGATTCTACAGACGGAATGATAAAAATTGCAGACAATATATATGATGAGGCAAATCAGCTTTTTGCTTCGGAATTTGCGGTTAAAGAGGATGGCAAATACGGTGCAATAGGTTTTTACGGTTATTCATACAAAGAAATTGTAACACTTATTCCATTTGAATATGACAACATTAAGGCTTTGAGGCAAGATGCTTTTTTGGTTGAAAAAGACGGTAAGCAGGGGTTATATGTTAAAGACGGCGAAAAGAGCGGGATAATTGTTCCTGTTGAATATGACAACGTAGAACATGTGGGCTGGGGCTTGTATAAGATTTGTAAAGCAAATAAGTGCGGTGCTTATGATGAATATGCAAAAAGATTTACAAAGCTTAGATACAAAGATATTGTCGCTGTTAATAATTCGAAAATGAAATTGATAACGGATAAATCCAAACGTACCGTTTCAAGATATACGCCTAAACAAAAAATCAACAACTTTAAAGAAGGATTTCTTATGTGGTTGATATGGCTTGGTACTCCCGATAACTGATTGCAAAAAGCTGCACTCTAATCTAAAAGTGCAGCTTACAGTATTTTTTATACAAAAAATTCTTTACTCTTCCCAATATTTGCTTATCCATTTTGTGGGTTTTACATATCTAAAGCCCATCTTGCCAAAATATCCTTTCAGTGCTTGGGATGGAGTAGGTCTGCCATGGAAGATAAGAATTTTAGCATTTTTTGGAAATTTTGGCATCATAAAATAATTTAGAGGAAATTTGCGCAGGCAATTTCTCTTAAAGCTGACACACCAGTCTTTTGACCAATATTTTAAAAGCTCCCTGCCCCCGTTTTCACTTATTTTTTGTCCCTTTTCATAAATTGCATAGGAAAGATACGCCTGTTCGTTTCTGTGGCGCTCGCGCACTGCCTCTCCGTTTTGAATAAAGTTTGAAAGCACTTCAGGATGTTTTCCTATGTCAAATCTGAAAACAGAGGAATTTCCTATAATATCATTAGGAAAATCCCAGTCTTTTATTATTAAAAATTCGCCTTCTTCTTCAAAAAATGCGTTTATATTGTCTAAAATTACAATGTCCAAATCAAGAAAAAGCGCCTGTCCTTCTAAATCTGCAAGTTTTTCATTGAAAACCGTAAGTTTTCTCCATCCCCTTTCAGGAAGTGCACTGTCAAGCTGCATTTCAGGAAGAGGACGCACCTCTATGCCATCAAGAAGACCATTTGAATTGTCCGTAAAACATACAAATCTGTGCTCCAAAGTAAGGTTTTTTTCAACCATCTTATAAAGCCTGTTTACATATTCTGCTCCAAACTTATCTCCCCATTTCATACAGATGACATTTCTCATTAAATTCTCTCCATCTTTTAAATAAAACTGACAACCACGGCATATCTAAACCAAGTATATTTTAATAATAAAACTTTGGCAAACATCAAAGTTAAATTTTCCCTTAATACTTGAAAAAAATTGAAAAAAAGTTGTATAATTAGAGCCATGGGATTTTTTGATTGGATTAAAAACTCCGGAGAGAAACTGCGAAGGGTTGAAGATAAAATTTATCAACAAAGAACGGATTTTGTTGAGATATATCAGCGCAACCTGGATTTAGAGAGAGAAATTTCCCAAAGAACAGAAGAATTGCACAATGCAAACCAAACCCTGCTTACTTTAGAGCACGTTTGGGATATGATGAATTCTTCAAGACCACTATCGAGCGTTTTAGAGACCATAGTTTCAAGTCTCCATGGTGAATTTCGCTATCTTTACAGCTGTATCATCCAAAAACAGCTTGATTCCAAGGGTGAATTTTTTGCATTTAGAACATATCTTCAAAACGATTTTTCAATGAAACTTGACGGGTGTCTGAAAACACCTATTTTTGAAACAAGAATAAACATTTCAAAAGAATCTTCTCTTTATGAAGCAATTGAAAATAAAAAATTTAAATATTATACAATAAATGAAGACATTTTCAGTCTTTTATTTCCTGAAAATTATTTTCCGGAAAAAATTACGGAACTTAAAAATACAACTGTTGTAAAATCTTTAATGGTACTTCCAATTGTATCAAAAGAATTTACAGGTTTTCTTGCCGTATTTTCCCCAAGGGAAGAACCCAAAGATTCAGAAATTAATTTCCTGAATCTCTTTGCGCGTCAGATTGAGCTTGCAATAACCATAGCAAATCTTTTTGAAACGGTGAAAAAACAAGCTGTAACAGACCCTTTGACAGAGCTTTTTAACCGGCGTTTCTATGAAGATGCTCTTGCAAGGGAAGCAAGGCGTGCACTTCGTCTGAACCAGCCCTTTACTTTAATATCCTTGGACTTAGACAAATTAAAACACATAAACGATATGCACGGACACTCCGCAGGAGATGCTGCAATCAAAGCTGTGGCAAGAGTAATAAACAAAAATTCAAGGTCTGTGGATGTTCCTTCCCGTGTGGGCGGAGAAGAATTTGCGATAATTCTGCCAGGTGTTGATTCGCAGGGAGGACTTGTTGCAGCAGAGAGAATCCGCGCATCGCTTGAGGCTGAACCTGTTGAAACGGTTGGAAAAATAACCGCCAGTATAGGTGTTGCAACATTTATAGAACAAACTTCAAACGTAGATGAATTGGTTGAAATTGCAGATAAGGCAATGTATTTTGCAAAACAAAACGGCAGAAATCAGGTAAAACTTGCAGAAGCAGCAGATGAAGTCTCCTGGCAGGAAGTGGCTGTAGATGCGTTTGTACAGATTCTTGATAACCATAAAATTCCATTCAATGAAACAATGGCAGATGATTTGTACAAAAAACTTTCAACCAATCAGGAAAAAATAAAAGGAGACTCCACAAAAGATTTGCTTTACAGTGTTGTGGATACAATTTCAAAAAGCTATGCTCCGCAGCATCAGGAAGGAATTACAAAAGCAAAAGTACAGCTGGCGTCAGCCATTGCAAAAAGATTTGATTTATCAAAAAGCGACGTTGATAAATTAAAAATTGCAATGCTTTTGTATGATATAGGAAATATTATGGTGCCAAACGACCTTTTAAAGAAAACTTCACCCCTGACGGATGAAGAAAAGGCTACCATTACAAAACATCCTATTTACGCTGCACAGGAAATTTTAAAACCAATAAGCCACGTTTCAAATATTATTCCTATAATTGAACACCACCATGAAGCATGGGATGGAACCGGCTATCCAAGCAAGAAAAAAGGGGATGACATTCCATTAATTTCCCAAATAATTTTAATTGTAGATTCATACTATGCAATGATTTCAGACAGACCATACAGAAAGGCATACACGGAACAACAGGCTGTGGACGAAATTAAAAAATCCAGAGGCAAAAAATATTCTGAAGAATTAACGGATGAATTTGTCCGCTCCATTGAAGATTTAAAAAGAATGTAGCAGGGTGTAAAACTAATGCAGAGTTTAAAGAAATTTTTTGCAGGTGTGTTTTTATTTGCTGTATTGTTCTTGCAAAATGCAGTAATGGCAGAGACCGTAGCATTCAATGTTAAAACCCTGAAGTATCATAAACCGGGATGTGTGCATGCCCAAAAATGCACTGTAAATTGTATAAAAATTGAAAAGCAGCAGGCTAAAGCAAGAGGCGGAATCCCTTGCAAGGTTTGCGGCGGATAGAATCGGATAACTGGAAAAGAGGTAAGATATGTTTTGTCCAAAATGTGGTAAAGAAATGAGCGAAAGTGATGTTTTCTGCAAATCCTGCGGTGAACAAATTAAAAAGGATGACTCCTCCCTGTTTGATTTAAAACCTAAAAAAACAGGCTGGCAAGCATTTTTACTTTATTTAGTTTTTGTAATAGGGCAGATTTTATTTTTAAGTTTTGTAGCATATATTGCAATCATTATAATGAAAGCCCAAGGTATATTGGTAAATCCTGCAGAATTCAAACATACATCAAAGCATTGGGGTTTGCTGTTAAATCCGCTAACAGCACTTATTTTAAGTCTTGTTGTAATGAAAATAAAGAATTTATTTAAATCCAAAAAAGCTTACATTATGCTTTTCTTTGCAATTGTTATGTCATATCTTTTCAGCGCCATTGTGGGCTTCATTTTCCCAGCAGTTTTAACAAGATTCAGAGCTGTTGAAGAGGAATAAATTTTATTTGTAATATTAAGGCTGGTTGCATTTACCCAGCCTTTTTATTTTCTCTTTCTACCTTCTTTTGCTTCTGTTTTTGCTATAAATAGCGTAATAAGATATACAATTTCATATAATGGTTTTAGAAATGGTTTATCTGTCTTTTTTTTATAAAGTTCATATTTATTTATAATTTCAAATAGTTCGACACTTTTTGTATTTAGTTTATTAAAATCATATTGTTTTATTAATTTAGTATAATATTCATTCATAATCTTATTTTATATTTTTAAT
>CAJULH010000062.1 GCA_910587175.1 Candidatus Gastranaerophilales bacterium
AATGGAATGAAAACGGGCAACTTGCATACAAGGCAGCAGATAACAACGCAGATGGCATAATGGATTTATATGAATCCCATGATGATAATGGTGAATTAAAGAGTAAACTTGAATATATTTATGATGCTGATGGCAAAATCACCATGCAATATACAGGGTCTGATAACAATACGGATAATAGAATCGATTTTGCATCAGTAGATTTTTCCGATAATGAAAATCTGGTTAAAGAAATGTATGATACTGACGGGGATGGAGAATGGGATCATATTGCAGAACATTCCTGGAGCGAAAAAGGCAATGTAAAAATATGCAAATCCTTATATGATGAAGATAATGACGGGGTGTTTGAATATAGCGGCAAACGTAAAATAGAAGAGCATGAAGATGGTAGGAAAACAACCACAGATACAACCTATTTATCAAAAGACGGCTTTGCAAAGAAAGTAAAAGAATTTTTCGGCGGGTTGTTTGAATAAAAGTGACTTACTTATATAAAATAAAGTTTTTTATAATAGCACAATATAATTGTTATTTTTGATATAAACTTTTTGTCTTGACTATATGTCCTGTAAACAGTACAATATTAGTATGGAAACATATGAAATAAAATATGTCAAGTTGCTAAATGGCAAAAGTCCTTTTATAGAGTGGCTTAATGCTTTGGATTCTGTTACAAGAAAGCGCATAAACCAAAGGATTTTAAGGATTGAAGATGGAAATTTTGGCGATTATAAAAAAATAACAGAAGAAATATCTGAATTGCGTTTTTCATTTGGCAAAGGATACAGGGTTTATTATACGCAGATTGGTAAAACTATCATCATTTTAATAAATGGCGGTGATAAATCTTCACAGTCAAAAGATATCATAACCGCAAAGAAATTTTTAGATGAATGGAGAATGATAAATGAATAATACAGGCAAATTCAGTGAATATGTGCTAAAAGATTTAAAAACCGATGAAGATATAAAAGAATGGATAAATATTGGTTTTGAGGAATTTCTTTTAGATAATGATTTAAATGCGCTTGTGAAGGCTCTTGAATATGCGGTGCGTGCAAAGGATTCAATTCTTGGAATGTCAAAAAAGACGGGCATTTCAAGAAGTAATCTTTACGCAATATTTAATGGCAAACAACAGCCGCAGCTTTCTACTGCGCTAAAGATAATAAAAGAGCTTGGTTATACTGTAAAAATTGCATAACGGGCTATTTTTCTTCAGTATTTACCTTTTTAATTTTTAATGTGTCGTTTTCGACGATGTATTCGACCTTGTCTTTTTCAGGGTCGATTTTTAATAGCTTTAAGATGGTGGAATTAATGAATAATCCCCAACCACCGCCTGACCTGAATAGTTTTCTTTCCATCGCTTTATACTTACCTTTACTATTACTTTTACTAGACAAAATAGTAACGAAGTTTTATACTTATTAATACTGTACTAATAGCAGAGTAAATAGGAAGGTAAAATATGTGCACAGACAAAGAAAAACTTGAAAAACTGCAGAATAAATTTGCCAAGTTTGAAAAAGAAATAACAGACTTTGCAGATACTTTAGAGTTTGTAATGGAAACAACAATGAAGCATTCTGACTGCGCTTTTTACGAATATTTTCTGTATTCTTCAGAAAGAACCCTTAAAAGCATTCAAAAAATAATGAAAGAGTAAAATAAGACGTGTATAATAAAGCTTGCGATTAAATTTTGTTTATATTACAATCCACATTGAACGGAAGAAATTTTGAAATCGTATGGCATTTAAAGCCAGTGCAACCATAGGCATTAGATTGTTTTTTCCGGAGTAGAGAAAATTTTGAAAGGATTTAACTATGGCTACTGCAACATTAGTTGAGTTATTGGATGCAGGTGTACACTTCGGTCACCAGACACAAAAATGGAACCCTAAAATGAAACCGTATATTTTCGGTGCAAAAAACGGTATCTATATTTTGGATTTAAGAAAAACTTCAGATAAGCTTGATGCTGCTTATGAAATTGTTAGAGAATATGCTGCAAAAGGTAAAAACGTTCTGTTTGTGGGTACTAAAAAACAGGCAACAGATGTTGTAGCTCAGGAAGCAACAAGAGCAGGCGCATATTACGTTAACAGAAGATGGCTCGGCGGCATGATGACAAACTTTGAAACAATCAGAGGCAGAGTAAATAAGCTTAGAGAATTGGAATCTTTCATTGAATCAGGTCATGTAAACAAGCTTCCGAAAAAAGAAGTTGCACAATTAAACAGACAGCTTGCAAAGCTTTCTAAAACTTTGGGCGGCATCAAAGAAATGAAAGGTATGCCCGACATTTTATTTATCGTTGACCAAAAGAAAGAATTGATTGCAATTCAGGAAGCAAATAAATTAAATATTCCCGTTATCTGTCTTGCTGATACAAATGCTGATCCGGATGGAATTGATTACATTATCCCGGGAAATGACGATGCAATCAGAAGTATTAAATTAATTGCTTCCAAAATGGCCGATGCAATTCTTGAAGGTAAAGAATTAAGACAAAACAAAGCAAACAGCGGAAAGATTGAAAAAATTGAAGCTAAAGATGCAGGTGTTGAAGCAGCTGCAGAAGAAACCGCTAAAGCGTAAAATTAGGTTAATAAGTTTAAAGGGGCGGGTGTATTTTTTAAAAACGGTGCCCGCTCCTTTTTAAAATAAGGAGTAAAAACTATGGAAATAAAAGCCTCAATGGTAAAAGAACTAAGAGACAAGACCGGTGCTGGCATGATGGATGCCAAAAAAGCACTTGTTGAAGCAGATGGTGATATGGACAAAGCTGCAGAGCTTTTAAGACAAAAGGGTATCGCATCAGCTGATAAGAAGATGGGCAGAATTGCTGCAGAAGGTGTTGTTGCAACATATATTGACGGCAAAATCGGTGCTATGGTTGAAATGAACTGCGAAACAGATTTCGTTGCAAAGAATGAAAACTTTAAAAACCTTGCAGATATGATGGCTAAAGCTGTTGCAATATTAAACCCTGCAAGTGTTGAAGATATGCTTAAAATGGATTGTCCTGTTTGCAAAAAACCTATCGATGATGTTATTAAAGAACAAATTGCAAAAATCGGCGAAAAGATTACTATCAGAAGGTTTGTAAGATATGAATCAGCTTGCTGCCCTGCAACATATGTTCACAATGGTAAAATTGGTGTTCTTTTAGATGTTAAATGCGAAAAAGAATGCGACGAAACAAAAACTATTGCAAAAGATATTTGCCTTCATATAGCATCTTCTGCTCCCGAATTTGTATCACGTGACCAGATTCCTTCTTCTGTTATCGAAGAAGAAAAGAGAATTGAAATGGGCAAAGAAGACCTTGCTAAAAAGCCTGAAGCTATTAGAGAAAAAATTGTTGCAGGAAGAATTGACAAATTAATGGCTCAAAGATGTTTGCTTGACCAGGCATTTGTAAAAGACCCGAATCAGACAATTGCGCAGTTAATTGAAGGAAAGCTTTCAGTTGTAAGATTTGAAAGATATGTTCTTGGTGAAGGCTTGGAAAAAAGACAAGACAACTTTGCTGATGAAGTAATGAGTCAGATTAAAGGCTAATTAAGGCTTTTGTTTACCGGGGTTTTCCCGGGGCTCTAGAGAACATATTAATAAAGCAATTAAAAATCCCCGCTATAATTTTAAGCGGGGATTTTTTTGTAATAATTTATTTTAATATGGCTGGATTCCGTGTTCTTCCAAAAATGCTTTAAATTCAGCATCTTCTTTTAATGCCATATATTCTTCTACCGTAAATGTGCCGTCATCTCCGGCATAATCGTCAATTATAAGTTCTATTTCACTGGTATCGATATTTTTCCCTGTATTTGCAAGCTTGTTGAATATCCCTACCTTTATTTCGCCTTTTGTAGTGCTGCCATCCTGGATGCCCGCTTCGTCAATCCATTTCATTTCCTGAATTGCACGACCGCTTGAAGAATGGTAAATATCAAGGACTTGTCCCCATTCATCGCCATTTATAAACTGAGCCCATTCTTCTGCAGAGAATTCTTCGTCATCTCCTGCATATTTTTTTATTGTCTCGGGTATTTTACCGGCGTATATTTTTAGTTTGTTATATTCTTCACTACCTTTTTCCAGATTTGAAAACAAAGAATTTATATTTAAACTGTTATACGCTTCTTCTGTTGAAATTTTTCCATCGCCGTTTCCGCCATATTCTTTGGCGTCCATCCTTTTAAATGCACTGTTTTTTATGCTATCCAGATATTCTTTAGGGTAGTTTGTTTTTCCAATTTCCATTTTCTCTCCTTTTTCCTCTTATATATATAAAGTATTTTGGAGTATGAAAATTGCGCAATAAACAGAATGGTTTTATGCAATTGTATCAAGTTTATGTATATCGATGCCTGTTGAACCTAGTTTGCTTGCCACGCTGTCTACATCTCCTTCAATGTAGTAATCTTTTCCATTGTATGAAATTTTGGTTTCGTTCATTAAATCGTTTCCATTTATTGTATAACTCTCTTTTAGGCGTTTCTGTTTGCTTGAAGGTTCCAAGGATGTTATATTTGCCGGATTGATATAAATATATCCGCCATTATTTTTCTTTGATTTATCATCTGACAACGTTTTAATACCAATTAAAGTTGATTTTGGGCTTACAGGGTTTATTTGCGGTAATGAATTTGTACTCATTTTGTTCTCCTTTTGCTGCAATGTAATAATTTTTGATTATGTAATATAAAAAACCTGCAATAAAATTATTTGCGTACCAAATTATTAAATACGCGTTAAAAAACCGGCACTCATTTTTTGAATACCGGTTTTAAAATTTAATTGGCTTTAAGCAGCCGGGGTAAAACCCCTAAAACTATTTAATTTCAACAGTAGCGCCAGCTTCTTCAAGTTGTTTTTTGATAGCTTCAGCATCTTCTTTTTTAACATTTTCTTTGATTGGTTTAGGTGCGCCGTCTACTAAATCTTTAGCTTCTTTTAAACCTAAGCCTGTGATTTCTCTAACGATTTTAAGTACCGGAATCTTGTTAGCGCCGGCAGAAGCCAATACAACGGTTACTTCAGAAGAGCCGGCATCAGCTGCATCAGCAGCACCTGCAGCAGCTGGAGCAGCAGCAACTGCAACTGGAGCAGCAGCACTAACGCCGAATTTTTCTTCCATAGCTTTTACTAATTCGCTAGCTTCGATTAATGTTAATTTTTCAATTGATTCTAAAATAGCTTCAACATTGCTCATTTGTTTTTCTCCTTTTATTTTTTAAAGTAATTTATTTTGTATTAAACTTGGGTACAAAAACTAATTTTGACCCGGGGTGATTTATTGGTTTGCTTTTTGTGCGCGAACCGCATCAACAGCACGTACCAAAGCTGACATAACGCCGTTGATACCAAATACGATACCTGAAGCAGGTGAATTGATACTGCCGAGGATTTTTGCGTAGAGTTCTTCTTTTGAAGGAAGAAGGGCAAGTTTTTTAGCTTCGTCAGCTGATAAAACTTTGCCATCCAAAACGGCACCTTTGATTTCGCCTTTTTTGCTTTCTTTAATAAAGTTTGCAACTACTTTTGCAGCGCTTACTTCGTCGCCGAAACCAAAAGCAATAGCGGAAGGACCCGTCATAAGTTCTTCAATTGCTTCAAAGGAAGTACCCTTTGAAGCAAGTTTGCAAAGGGTGTTTTTTGTTACCGTATAATCAGCATCACTTTTTTGAAGTTTGCGTCTCAGATCGGTAATTTCTTCTACTGTATATCCACGATAGTCAGTAACAACTGCAACCTTGGCGTTTTCAAATTGTTTTTTAAAGTGTTCAACTTTTTCATTCTTAAAAGCCTTTGTTGACATAATTGTAACTTTCTCCTTTCGTTCAAAATTGGTTTTAAAAGCAAATTTATTGCTAAATACTAAAAAAGTT
>CAJULH010000063.1 GCA_910587175.1 Candidatus Gastranaerophilales bacterium
TTGAAGAATTGAAAAAGATTAGCATGGATACAAATATGAATTATGATAAAGAAATAGATACCCTTGAAAAGCAGACAGAAGAGTATAAAAAAGAATTGTACGACAATCTTGAAGCATATCAGAAACTTCAAATTGCAAGGCATCCCCAGCGTCCTAATTTTCTTGATTATATAAACCTTATGACGGAAGATTTTATAGAACTTCACGGAGACAGAGAAGGTTCTGATGATCGCGCTATAATAGGCGGTATTGCAAAGATAGACGGCAATCCTGTCATGATAATAGGGACGCAAAAGGGAAAAACGACAAAAGAAAATCTTGAGTATAATTTCGGCATGCCGCAACCACAGGGATACAGGAAGGCTCTAAGGCTTTTTGAACACGCTTCAAGGTTTAATCTGCCCATTATCACTCTTGTTGATACAATGGGTGCATATCCGGGTATTAAAGCTGAAGAGACGGGGCAGGGTATTGCAATTGCAGTAAATTTAAAAGAAATGGCAAAACTTGATGTTCCCGTTATTGCGGTAATAACCGGCGAAGGCTGTTCCGGAGGAGCTTTGGGGCTTGCTGTTGCAAACAAAGTGTTAATTTTGGAACATGCGTATTATACGGTAATTTCTCCTGAAGGCTGCGCATCAATTCTTTGGCGTGATGCAGCAGAGGCAAAGACTGCAGCCCAGGCGTTAAAAATAACCGGAGATGATCTTTTAAAATTTGATATCGTGGATGAAGTTGTGAAAGAGCCTGTAGGCGGAGCTCATTATGATATTGAACTTATGGCAAAAAACCTTAAAGAAAGCCTTTTAAAGGCGCTCGATGAATATAAAAATATGACTCCGGATGAATTAAAAGAAGACAGATATTCAAAATTCCGCCGTATGGGTGTTTTTGCAGAGTAAAAAGCAGTGTATTATTGTTTTTTTAACCCGGATTTAAGAATAAAATTTAAGGATATATAATGCAAAACATAATTAAAAACGGCAAAGATTTCAGAATCATCCCCGAAAAATTTGAAAGTTCTACAATCTGTAGTATTACAGATTCCACCGATGCTTTTATAGATTTTAATCTTCCTATTGCAAGTGCTGATGAACTAAGTGATTATATAAAGGGAGACGAAGTTGAAATTTTCGGTTCAAACAACGATGGTCTTATTTATTTTGTAACAAAGATTACGGATAAAGATGGTGCAAAAATTACCGTTGAGATGCCAAAATCATATAAAAATATTCAAAGAAGAGAATATTCAAGGGTGGATTTTCATGGCGAACTTTCTTTTGTTGATTACGAAGGTATTGTCCTTCAAACTGAAGATATCTCCGCCGGAGGGTTGAAATTTATTTCAAGTATGCCACTTGAAGAACATTTAGAGTATAATATAAATATTGGTTTATCCAATAATTTAACCATTAAGTGCACAATGCAGCCCATACGTATTCAGCAGGTTGATTTTAAAGGTAAAAATGTCTGGTCGGTTTCAGGCAAATTTAAAAATATTGAAAGTATAGACAGGATTGCCCTTGTCCAATATTCATTCAGGAGTATGACGGAAGCCGAAAATATGGGCGGCGAGAAATAGAAAATATACCGTGGAGTATGCTATGGACAAGACAGGTCTTTCCCTTAAACCCAAATTACTGAAAAAAGAGATTAAAATCGGTTCATATTTTGCGTTTTTGACCAGTGTATTAATTGCTGCAATTGTAATTTTAACCGTTGGTTATGTATTAAAGTTCGTAAGGAATATTTCATCAGATTACAGCAATAATATAAGAAACCTCAACTACGTAGTTTCCTCGTTGGTGTTTCAGTCCTTTTCTGATTCTTATAATGACCGCAGGGATTTTACGAAGGTAGATAAAATTGCAGCAACCCTTAAGACAAACGGAATGCTTGCATATGCATATGCATACAGTGTAGAGGATGATTCCCATAAAAACAGGATAATATGGTCAACAGAGAAAACCTTGCAAGGTAAACATGCATTTGATGCTAATAAGATTTTGCATGATGAAATAAATGAAATAGAAGAAGTTCAGGAAATACAGGGCGCAACAGACCATTACAATATGACTATAGGTCTTACCCAGGGCAAGCTTCAAAACAACAATATTCATATAATGCTTGATAATATGAAGATTTTTGTGCTTGTACTTTTGTTTTTCGGACTTCTTGCAAGTGCTATGATGAGCCGCATCATAAACAGCCCGCTTGTCCGTTTGACTAAAGGTGTTAAAGAATTTGCAGGAGGAAACTTTAACTACAGATTAAAAAGGACAAAGTTCGGTGAAATAAATGAGCTTGTTCAGGCATACAATAATATGGCATCCCAGCTTTTGGAATTATACACATCTTTGGAACAAAAGGTGCAGGAGAGAACGCTTGAACTTGAGAAAGCAAACAGCGAATTAAAAGAAGCCCAGGCTATGATGGTGCATTCTGAAAAGATGCGTTCTCTTGGTGAATTGGTTGCAGGTATCGCTCATGAAATCAACAATCCGATAAATTTTATTTACGGAAACATTATGATTTTAGAGAAATACACAAAAGATATGTTTGATTTGATTGAAAAGTATGCAGAAAATGATGATATTCTTCCGCCTGAAAAAAGGGTTGAAATTGAAAAATTAAAAGAAGAAATTGACATAGAATTTTTAAAAGACGATATTAAAGAATTAATCCGCTCCTGCATTGAAGGAACAGAGAGAACAAAAAATATAATTTTGGATTTAAAGAATTTCTCAAGGATGGAAGAGATGGTTATGACCCAGTTTGACATTCCGAAAGAAATTGATACAACGTTGAATATCTTAAATAATAAATACAAAAACAGAATTACGGTTCATAAAAATTATGAAGAAAATCTGCCTAAAATTGAGGCTTACGGTGGACAGATAAACCAGGTATTCATGAATATTCTTGATAATGCAGCAGCAGCTATTGAGGGTACCGGTGATGTGTTTATAAATGTAAAAAAAGCCGGTGAGAATGTTGAAATTGAGTTTAAAGATACAGGAAAAGGCATTAAAAAAGAAAATCTTTCAAAGGTTTTTGACCCGTTTTTTACAACAAAGCCGGTAGGACAAGGAACAGGTCTTGGAATGTCTATAAGCTACAGGGTTATACAAAATCATTACGGTACAATTTCTGTTGAATCAGAGCTTGGGCAGGGTGCATCATTTAAAATCATTCTTCCTATTAATCATCCTGCAAAAAATGAAGATGCTGCACAGGCAATTTTAAATGATGAAAAGATTAAACAGGTTGAAGCATAAAGAGGCTTAAAGGAAATTGAAATGGCAAAGTACAGAATATTAATAGTGGATGATGAGCCTGACAACCTGCAGCTTTTATACAGAACCTTGAGGGGAAAATATGAAATAGTAAAAGCAAACAGTCCCCAGGAAGCGCTTGAATGTTTAAAAGACGGTGATTATCAGTGTATTATTTCAGACCATAAAATGCCCGGTATGGACGGGGTTGAATTTTTAAAACTTTCATCCAATACCCACCCGAATGCTATGAGGCTTCTTGTTACGGCATATTCCGATGTGAAGATTTTGATTGATGCCATTAACTATGCAAAGATTTACCGCTACATAAAAAAGCCCTATGTGCCTGATGAACTTTTGCACATTGTGGAAGCAAGCCTTGAATATTATCAATTAAAAGTGGACAATGAACTTTTAATTTCAGATTTAAAAGAATTATTCTCAGGCACTATAAAAGCAATTATAGAAGCGCTTGATGCGAAAGATTCTTTTACTTTGGGCAGGTCTCGCCGCGTGGCTTTTTATTCTGCCAAAATGGTTGAATTCTTAAATTTGGATAAATCCCAGGCCGGCATAATTGAGCTTGCAGGGCTTTTGCATGATATAGGAATGATTGGGGTTGCAGAAGATATTTTAAACAAGACCCAAAAACTTACTCCGGAAGAATTTGAAGAGATTAAAAAACACGTGCATCATTCTGTTAAAATATTGGAAGATATTAAACAACTGTACGATGTTATTGAAGTGATTAAATACCACCATGAATATTATGATGGTAACGGTTATCCTTTTGGTAAAAAAGGTGAAGATATTCCATTGGGCTCAAGAATTATAGCCATAGCAGATGCTTTTGACAGTATGGTCTCAGACAGAGCATACAGACAGGGTTTAAGTCATGAGGAAGCTTTAAGGCTTATAGAAGAGAAGGCAGGGAGTCAGTTTGACCCGAAATTAATCGATGTGTTTAAATCCATTCTACCTGCAGCTTCAGCCGAAATAAAGGAATACGAAGAAAAACAAAGCCTGAAGATGGCAGCAGACAAGGCACAAGGCGCATTATAAACAAGACAGGGGAAGCAGATTTTGAGCGAAGATAATTTAAAAAGGACGGTTGAAGTATTTACAGGTGCATATGCAAGCGGCAAAAGCGAAAGTGCACTAAACCGTGCACTTCAATATGCAAGGTGCGGGAAAGACATTACACTGGTAGATTTGGATACGGTAGAGCCTGCATACTGTCTTCGCCCGATTGTTGAAGATTTAAAAGAAAAGGGTATTTCAATCATTGCACAGACTGATTACT
Source organism: Candidatus Gastranaerophilales bacterium (assembly GCA_910587175.1). Lineage (GTDB taxonomy): Bacteria > Cyanobacteriota > Vampirovibrionia > Gastranaerophilales > Gastranaerophilaceae > MGBC122484. The sequence goes on from CAJULH010000063.1 coordinate 4,579, forward strand.
TTGGTCTTGGCGAGGCCGGAAGCTATGTTACGGCAGAGCAGATAAATTGTCTTTCAAAAAACGGCGATATGATAATTGATGTGGGCTATGGTGCTTCCGGGCTTGATATTTTAGATATTTTAAATAATATCGAAGAAGAAAAAGATTTAAGAATTTATCTTGTTGTAAATACATCAAAGTTTGAGACAAGAGATAAGGCAAGCATTTTAGAATATATCGATTTTTCATCAGGTCTAAATAAGAAGCCCTGGAAAAAGTTTTCAGGCTTTATTTCAAACACACATCTTTCTGATGAAACTACAAAAGAAGATATCATAAGAGGGTATGATAAATTAAAAGAGGTTTCAGGTGAAACAGGAATACCTATTGTAGCTATTGGTGCAGATGAAAAATTTATGTCTGAATTTCCGGATGGAGAATATGACAGGGTTCCTGTGTGGTTTTATACACGCTATATGCCAAAAGCACTGTGGTAAATATTTTAGTTTCTATGCTACATTGAGTCTTGCATTTTTGTTAAGCCGGCATACACCCAATATGCTGTGAACTTTGGCAACATGTTGCAAATATTGAAAACCGGGTTATAATAATAAAAGCAGTTGAGCTTTAACGGAGTTTTTGGTTTAGCTCTGTTAAATTTTAACCTTGACTGTATCTTCTATTTAGATACTAGCACTATGATTGCAAGCATTAGTGCTAGTTTTGTATTGTCAAAGTCAATAAACGTTAACAATAAAACTAACAAAAATTTTGCTTTCATAAGCTGTCACCTCCCCTCTTTGGAAGTGTCCGTTTAAATTGGCGTGCCAAAGGGTTTGGTTGATGGTTTTTGTCAAGGTGCTCAAACTGCTGTTTCTATAATATGTTAAAGTTTTGACATTCAAAAACGCTGTTTAATGTATAGAAGCTGATGGTTGGGTTTTAACCTAATCTCATAAATTAAATAAAAAAAGGGTATTGAAAGGTTACAAGATCAATACCCGAGAAATTGTTTATCGTTCTAAATTTAATTCACTGCAGTTTTAAATAAAAACTGCAGACCGGCTTTTAACGAGGTTTTATTTAGTGTCATCCGGTACCACCCCTAATTATTCCACTCAATCACTACCATGCCGTTAGCACCTCTGCCTCCCTGA
>CAJULH010000064.1 GCA_910587175.1 Candidatus Gastranaerophilales bacterium
GGTAGCTCATGAATTATTAAGAGAAGATTTAGCCGAAGTTTTAGGCAGCCTTTCGCCCCGCGAAAGAGATGTTTTAAGACTGAGATTCGGCATGGATGACGGCAGACAGAGAACTTTGGAAGAAGTGGGCCAATTGTTCGGTGTTACCCGCGAAAGAATTCGTCAAATTGAAGCAAAAGCTTTAAGGAAATTGCGCCATCCAAACCGTTCAAAAAGGCTCAAAGAATATATTGAAGTTTAAAATCAAAAGACCGGAGAAAATTAAATTCTCCGGTCTTTAATATTTCTTAATATTTTAAGCCGGGAGCATACAAGCATTATCCCTTGAATAATGCGACTTTTGGAATTTTTTGTAAACAAATGTAACGTATTTTACTAAATCGGGCAATTATTGCAAACGTATATACTTTATATATGTACGAGGACTGATTAAAGATTTAAATTTTAGGAAAGAGCAAAATTAAGATACATAAGATATAAAGATATAAAAACACACACATTCTAACCAAATACACACTAACCTTCACTTCACACACGAGGAATTACTAAAACAAGTATTTCCAAACGGCTTTTTTAAAAGCCGTTTTTTTTAGCATTTTTATTTAGAAATCTTTATGTTAAAATTTAAGAAAGTCTAAAAATATGAGGGAAACTTTATGGCAAATGTATTTGAAGGAAGCCTTGTAGCAGATAAAAATGACAGATTTTGCATTGTTGTTTCAAGGTTTAATGAATTTATAGGCTCAAAACTTTTATCCGGTGCCAAAGATGCATTTATACGCCATGGGGTTGAAGACAAAAATATTGATGTCATTTGGGTTCCCGGTGCTTTTGAAATCCCCCTTGCTGCAAAAAAAGCCGCAAAAAAAGGATATGCTGCAATTGTTACCCTTGGGGCTGTTATAAAGGGCTCTACATCTCACTATGATTATGTTTGTGCAGAAGTTTCAAAAGGGGTTGCACATATTTCTCTCGAGTGTGAAGTTCCTGTAATATTTGGCGTGCTGACGACTGAAAATATTGAACAGGCAATAGAGCGCGCAGGTACAAAAGCCGGAAACAAGGGCTCTGATGCTGCAGAAACTGCAATCGAGATGGCAAATTTATTTAAAAATATTTAATTTAAGATTCTAATTTTATAGATCTTTAGGTTAATATGAATTTTAAATCTTAAGATTGATGATATACCTTTTCTAAAAAGTTATTGTTAACTTATAAAAGACTTGGATTTGGGAAACAATAAAGATGAAAAGAATCATTATACTTTTATTATTTGGTATGCTTTTGCTGCCGCAGTGCGCATTTTCAAATGATAATTTTATATATGCCATAAATGTGAACAGGGATGAAATTTCAGGAAGTAATATTAGCCTGAATATAAAAAGCGATTACAAGACAAATATTAAACATAAAATCGATGAAACCGGCAGGGAATATTTTGATATTAAAGATGCCAGCCTGAAGGAAAATTTTGCCGTTCAATACAATAATGCAAACGGTGTTGACAGTGTTATAGCGCAGCAAATCGGAAACAAGGTGCGTGTTTATGTAAACGGAAGCGATATTGAGAATATTTCCGTAAACTTTAATAATGTTGAAAACCAGCCGTACCCTGATAAAAGTGCCGGTTATGCATTGAGTGTTTTTGCTCTTATTGTTTGTGCAATATTTAGTGCGTTTAAAAAGAAAGCCAAAAGACTCAAGGCAAAAGCTAAATTTATCCAAAATAATGCTTCAAAAACCGTTTACAATACCCTTATGGAAAAGAAGACTTCAAATAAAGTTTATGACAACAGAAATTTAACCCTGAATTCCTTAAATAAAGGAAAAAGTATTGTTCACCCAAATATTTCAGGCAGAATGAATATTCAAAACGCAAGGCAAAACAGGGCTGCTGCAAAAATTGCAATGTAGGTTCATTTAATAAATACTATTTTCAAAGTATTACAATTGCAGATGTTTGATTTATCATTTATAATTGAATCTACGAGGGTTAACTTATGGATAATTTTAATGCTCTGTCAAAATCTGCCATATTGACCAAACTGGCGCTTGATGGATATTTTATAGACTTATTAACATTAAATTCATTTATAAAAGAATGGCAAATTGAAGCCATATATGAAAATGAATTTAATGTAGAATTTTTTGATAATACTTCATACGAAATAATTCTAAATAATTTAAAAGAAAAATATAATAAAACCAAAGAAACCCTTGATAATACGCAAGAATACATTAATGAACATCCCGGACAAAAAGAAGAGGTGGAGAATATTGCGTTTGCTGAAGGTCCTGCGCACACAAATGAATTTTCAGAAGGCATACAAGGAGATATTATAGAAGCCAAGTTTGAAGATACGGCAAAAGAATCCACAGAACAACCTGTTGAAACAAAACAGGATGATTTAAAGGATGATTTAAACCAAGCTATATCTTTGGATGATTTAGTTAAGGAAGCAAATAATTCTGATGATTCCAGTAATAAACAGACCGGGCTATTAAACCAAGACACGGATGAGGTTTTGAAAGAAACGTATGATGCTCCGGAAACCTGTGATATTTCTTTGGATGAAATTCAAAATGTAGCATCCAAAGAAGCTCCCAAAGATAACGAGCCTTTAAATACTGTTTCAAAGATTTATAAACCAAAAGAAACCATTATGCCAAGGGCAATGAAAAGGCTCACTCCTGCGCCGGTTTCTCCTTTTTCTGCTTTAAATGTCAACAAAAGCTATTTTGAAAATGAAGAATATGAAGAAGAAGCTGTTGCTGAATATAATGGCGGGGAAGATGAGGAATATGTTGATATCCTGGAGGCGGAAAAGTTTAGCCCCGAGGAGATTGAAAAAGCGGAAAATTTGATAAAAAATACAGCAAGAAAGGAACCTGAAAAACCGGAGTCTTCTTATGAAGAGCCCGTTTCTGCGGATGAATTTGGCGAACCTGAAAATAAACCGGTAGCGGATAATGCAGCTCAAAACCAAAAAGAAGAGGACAATACGGAAAAAGATGAGCTTGATTTAATGCAGCTTGCCCAAACCTTTGCCCAAAATTTAACAGGCGCAAAAGATGCAAAAGACGTACCTCCTGCTGATTTGGAAGAGATATTTTCTGGCTCGTATACAGAACCGTTTGAAGATTTGCAGGATTTTGTAAGAGAAACTGCGGATGAGGATCAAGCGGATGAGTATCAGCCTGAAGAATATAAATCATTGCAGGAAGAAATTCCGTCAGATATTGTTGTTCCTGAAGTTCAAGCCAATGTTTCTTTGATGCCAAAAGAAATGAATGCATCAAATTTGACAGCACAAGATATCAGAGAAATTATAAGGGATGAAATTTCAAAACAGACGGCTAATGTTGTTCCAAAACCGCAAAATGGTGAAGATATAAGAGAAATAATAAGAGAAATTGTAAAACAGACTACAGATATTGCCCCGCAGAATGCTTTTAAGCTTGATATTTCCCATGGTACTCTTGATATGATTGCAAAAAGCATTGCAAAGAAAATTGCTGCAAAATTAAACAGCTATTATAAACTAAACAGTTCTAAACAAAATGCCAAGCTGCAATTATTCAGGGAAAGAACGATTGAGCTGAAAGAGAAGAATCAAATTCTTGCAGATGAAAATAAAAAACTCAGAATTCTTCTTGCCGAGACTAACCGGAATCTAAATTCATACAAGCCTACAATATTTGGTTTGTTTAAGTTTACAGGTAAAAAAAGAAGAAGATAACCAAAAGAAAAATTAGAGAGAAATAAAATGAATACGATAATAATGCTGTTTTTAATAAGTTTGCTGATTTTAGTGCACGAACTCGGGCACTTTTTTGCAGCAAGAATATTTGGAGTAAGGGTTTCAAAGTTTGGCTTTGGTCTTCCAATTGGTCCTACGCTTTTTAAAACAAAATGGGGCAACACTGAAATTTTGATTCATGCCTTTCTTCTTGGCGGATATGTTTCATTTCCGGATGATGAAGAAAAAGAAGAAGAGGCAAAAAAGGCTGTAAAAGAAAAACTTGGAGAACCTGCAAAAGAAGATATGCAGAAAGAAAACAAGGAAGATATTCTTCCTATGGATTCACCGGAGCGGTTTAGAAATAAAAAACCCTGGCAAAAAGCAGTTATTGTTTCTGCCGGCGTGTTTATGAATGTTGTTTTTGCAATATTTCTGACAATGTTTGCAGCAGCCTGGTATCATAAACTTCCGACAGGAACGTCTGATGTTTTTGTAAAAGAAATTGTTTCAAAAAATAATGGTTCAAATATTACAGGTGCTGATATTAAGCCTGGCGATAAAATCAAAAGCATAAATGGAATAAATGTAACATCAACCTACAAATTTATTTTTGTGGTTCAAAAAAGCAAATATTTTGACGGTTTTGTAGATGGTGAAGTAATTACAAGAAAACTCGCAGATTTAAAAAAAATGAATCCTGATGTGGATTTTGAAAATTTAATTCCTGCCGGTACTTCTTTAAAATTGCCCGCTGCAGCTTCTGAAAAACCATTAAATGTGTCTGAAAACGTGGTATCTGGTTATGAAAAATACGAAACTTCCGAAATTGCCCTTACAAAGGAAGAGACAGAGTTAAGAAATGAGGTTGAAAATAAAACTTCATACACTCTTAAAGAAGATATAGAACCTGAAAGCATTGCAAAAGCGCTTTCTGATACCTATAAGCCCATAACGATTGTGCTGGAGAGAAATGGTAATGAAATTATTTTAAATAATATTTATACGGATAAAAACGGTATATTGGGCTTAAAACTTGAAACAAAAGAAAATTTTACCCCGACAAGTACACCAAAAGAGATTGTGACAAATTCAATTAATTATCTTTGGCAAAGTACAAAGCTTATGGGTTTTGGCTTGTGGCAATTAGTCACAGGCAAAATTCCTATGTCTGAAATGCATGGTATTGTTGTAATTACAAAGGTGGGTTCTGATATTATTGAAACCTATGGAATGTTAAATGGACTTCTTTTGACTGCGATTATAAGTATAGATTTAGCTATAATTAATCTCCTTCCTATTCCTGCATTGGATGGCGGACATTTAATGTTTCTTGCGCTTGAAAAAATTCTTGGCAAGGAATTGGATGAAAAAATAACCGAAGGCATTGGAAGATTTTTCTTTCTGTTGTTAATTATTCTTATGGTTTATGTTATTTTCAATGATATTTTTGCCCTTGTAACGCATAAGTTTTAGATTATAACAAGAGTTTGCGGTGATTTTGTGCCAACTTTATTATTCAAAAATAAGCTGATAAAAATTGTTTGGTAATATTTGCCGCGGACAGGTCTTAAAGCTGGTATTATAAAACCGTCTGATATTATTTGGCAATAAAAAAAGAGGCGCGAAGGTTACAAAAAGCGCCTCTGAAAAGTTGTTCATCTAAAATTTCTACTCCCTAAACTCCTCCCACTCTATAATCACAATGCCGTCAGCCCCGTTT
>CAJULH010000065.1 GCA_910587175.1 Candidatus Gastranaerophilales bacterium
GGTTCCGTATGGTGACTGGAGTTCAGACGTGTGCTCTTCCGATCTTTTCAAAAAACTTATTTACAGTTTTTTCTTCGCGCATAAGTTTACAGTTGAAAATTATAAAGCCCGACATATAATTTTTTTCATTTTTATTTTCAGGAAAATGCCTTTCCGGTTGATTCACTTTAATAGATTTAACGGTACAGCTCGGAACTGCTCCAATCTCATACCCGTCTAAATTCATATTATATACTTCAGATAAATCTCCCTTAAATAAAACATCCACATCAGAATATATGGCTTTATCATATTCTTTTAAAATTTCAGGGGTTAAAAGCCTGTAATATACAATTTCCGTCCAGGAGCCCTTGTTTCTTGGTGCACCATTAAAAATATGCGGGTCAATATAATGAAATGCGATACTATGTCTTGTGTTTTTAGTCAATAAAGATAAATTTTTCTGATCTTCAAGTTTTATATCTGAATGAAAAATCCTAATGTCATAAGTTGTAGAATCTTTTGCGCAATCAATAAGGCTTTTAATTGCAACAGAGGCGCCTAAAATTATTCTTGAATCAAAACAAAAAACAACAGGAATAGCGGTCATTATTTCTTTCCATCTTTCATAAAATAATTTTCATACATATAATCAAAAGGGTTTGCGTATTTTTTGCATCTTTCAAAATTGTCTAAAATAGCAGGCAGCCTTCTTTCGTATTCCTCTTTTGTACATTGTTTTAAAACCTGGTTAATATCGGATTTTTCGGTAATTTTAATAATTCCGTCAGGATTAAAGAATTTATCAATCTCGGTTGCACCAAGGTAAATGGGAATGGTTTGGTTTGCAAAAGCACTAATTAAACGCTCCGTAAAGAAATATGGCTTTACAACATTTTCAATGCAAAAAGTGTATCTGTATTCTTTCAGGGTTTCTTGAATTGGAACCATTTTGCCACCGTCAAATGTACCAAAGGTATCAGCAAGTCCTTCTCTTTTGCATTTTCTTGTAAGCTCAAGTCTGTATGTATTTAATGGAGTGCGCTTTTTCCAAGAGGAAAGGCAGGAAACATTTTTAGTCTTATTTTGATATCGATTTGGCTCTTTTAAACCGTAATAATTTTCCCCGTCAGGTGTCGGCACCATTAATGATGTATTTGTTAAAAATGCACACATAGGAACAAATCTGGCATTATCAACGGTATTTAGAATATCTGCAGAATGGGTAAAGATTAAATCAAAATCTTTTTCCAAACCTTTATGTCTTTTGAATATCTTGTAATCATATGGCGTAATGGCTTCGGATTCAAGCAAAAAACCATACTTCTTATCGGGTTTTCCGACAGTTTCGAGCATAAAATTATTCGAATAAAAATGTGTCTTTAGACCAAAATTATACCTGTCCCACATAAAATATCTTGATTGTCTGTATGGGTATATAGCATATATTGAGCTTCTTACAAAAAATTCATCTAATTTCTCGCCGTATTCATTGTATAAATTAGAACCGCTTTCAACAAAAACACCTCCGGGAGAATAAAAGGGCATGTGAATCAGTCCCGCTTTGGTTTTCAAACGCAATGGTCTTTTTCTTCTTAATATATCAACAATTTTTTGAAGCGAAGAAAATTTCATTGCTCTTCTCCCGCAGTTTTATTGATAAGATTTTTTAAATTAAGTAAAGATTCATTATATAAAGTATCAACATAAATTTTTAGATTTTGCTGCATACTTGCATATTCTATAGTACTAAGATTAATTGCTCTTTCGAATGCGTCAGTATAATTGTCCTTGTTTTTATAAAGTATTGCATTCTCATTATTAAACCCATTAATTTTGGCAAAAGCTTCGGTTATGATACAAGGTTTTAAAAAGCCATAAACAAGTTGAAAACTGCCGCTTGTGCCGGATGTATTATAGCGAATATGACTGGGATTATTTTCATCATAGGCGGTTAATACAAAATCAGCATTTTCAATTTCCTTATACATTTTATCAAATGACAAACGCCCTTTGATATCAAAATAAGGATGCAGCTCTTTGGGCAGGTCTTTAATATGTCCTTTTCCTATTACGGTAATTTTAAAATTCTTAAAGCCTTTTTTAATAAGTGCATAAGCAGAATCAACAATCATGTTGTTGTCTTTTCTTTTGTTTCTGATGGCGCCTATAGTCACAAAATTTGTAATATCCTTGTTCTTTGGAGTAATTCTCACGTCGCCAAAATAATGCGGATTAACGACAACAGAGCCTGCATTTTTATAATTAATTTTCCTGAGCGTAATAAAATCTTCGCGCCAAGTGCCTGCATTTATTGAATTAGAAACTTCATGCTCTACAAAAAAAAGTTTAGACCTATCTGCATCATTACTAAAAGATTTATAAATATCCTCGTAATGCACACTATCGCACAATTTCCCAACGGTAGTAACCAAAACTCCTTTTATATCAGCCAAGTCATTATTTAAAAAGTACTGTCTTATTTGTTTTTTTGATAAATAATTTATTGACAAATTTCTGTTATTAAATCGTGAAAATAAACCTTCTTTAATCCTTTCGGGCACACATAAAACAGAAACATGATACCCCAAATCCAAAAGATACTTAGCATATCCCGGCAAAACCTCGGAATGTGATTTAGAACAAGGTTCCCAAAGCAAAAAGGTATTATTCTTGATAACCGGAATTTTTGGTGCAAATAAAGATTTAATATATTTTATCAACATTTCTCCCCGTAATAGTAAACTTTGCCCATCTTGCAAAAGTTTAGTCTAAAAGCGCACCATTTCCAGGTTTTTAAAATTAAAAGCTAATTCTTAAATAATTTGGGCCCGGAGGGATTCGAACCCACGACCAAGGGATTATGAGTCCCCTGCGCTACCGCTGCGCCACAGGCCCGTGACGACTTAAAGTCTGTTTTATTTTAAAATCTCCCGATTTCCTTCATTAAAATATCATCAAAATACTTAAAAAGCAAGTCAGAAAAATGCTATAACAATAATTCAAAGTAAAAACAACAAACCCATGTTATAAAAAATATTTTCGTGGAATTAAAGTGTAAGGGTGACATTTAAAAAGAGTTTGTAAAGGTCAAAAAGGCAATCAGGACAGTACATTCTGTCCTGATTTTGCATCTACTCAATTCTGACAAATATTTTAAGTATATGTTAAACACAAAAATTAGTCTGTTATATACCCTGCAATTGCGGATTTCGCTGCAACATACGGAGAAGAAAGATAGATAAAACCTTTTGTATTTCCCATCCTGCCCTGGAAATTCCTGTTTTGGGTAGCAAGACAAACTTCATTATCTCCTAAAATTCCACCATGCACTCCAACGCAAGGTCCGCAACCTGATGGAAGGAATGAAGCACCTGCATCGACAAAAATGTTCAACAATCCTTCATCTGCAGCCTGTTTAAATACTTTAGGCGAAGCAGGAACAATAATCAAACGTACATCAGGATGCTTTTTCCTGCCTTTTAAAACATTAGCAACCACCCTTAAATCTTCAATTCTGCCGTTTGTACAGGTGCCGACAAATACCTGGTTAACCTTCACATTGTTTAACTCACTTGCAGGCTTTGTATTATCAACAGTGTGAGGGCATGAAACAGTGCAGGGAACATCATTTGCATCTATTTCTATAATCCTTTCATATTGAGCATCTGAATCCATTTTGATTTCTTTGAATTTATCAGCACGCCCGTTATCTTTTAAAAATTCAAGTGTTTTTTCATCTGTTTCAAAAAGACCGCATTTTGCACCGGCTTCAACAGCCATATTTGCAAGCGTAAACCTTTCAGACATAGACATATTTTTAATAGTTGAACCGGTAAATTCAAGTGCTTTGTATGTGGCGCCGTCAGCACCTATCATACCTATTAAATAAAGCATCAGGTCTTTGGATGTAACATTTTCCCTAAAATTACCATTTACAACAATTTTAAAAGACTCGGGCACCTTTAACCAGGTTTTACCAAGAGCAAAAGCAACAGCAATATCTGTTGAGCCCATGCCGGTAGCAAAAGCACCCAAGGCTCCGGATGTACAGGTATGGGAATCAGCGCCTACAAGAATTTCACCAGGATTTACAAAACTTTCAACAAGTCTTTGATGACAAACACCTTCTCCAATATCTGAAAGCACAGCTCCGTATTCTTTTGCAAATTCACGTATTACAAGATGGGAATTTGAAAGTTCTTTTCTTGGACTTGGCGCAGCATGATCTATAAAAAGAATGGTTCTTTCAGGATTTGCAAGTTTTTCTTTTCCAAGTTTTTTAAATTCCTGAATGGTCAAAGGTCCCGTACCATCCTGCACAGCAGCAACATCCACACGGGCAATAACCAATTCTCCCGGTTTTACATCATGCCCCGCATGTTCTGAGATTATTTTTTGAGCCAAAGTTTTTGACATACTTCCTAAATTCCCCTATAAATATTCATCATAGAATATATTATATTTAAAAAGAGAAAAAAAATGCAAATCTTACAATAAGCAATATTCACATCAAATGGTATATGAATTTTTTTTAAAAAAAGTATAAAATATAAAAATGGAAAATAAACAAAATGAATATTTTTGCATACTTGGCGGCGGCGGAATACGAGGGTGTTCTTATACAGGCACACTAAAAGCTATCGAAGAATTGGACTTAAAAATTTCAGGCTGGGCGGGCTCATCGATTGGTGCCGTTGTAGCCTCGCTCTATGTTGCAGGATACAATGCGGATGAAATTAATAAAATCTTTGAAGATATAAATATGGATTTTTTCAAAGATATAAATTTATCCTTGGGAAAGGATTTTGCTCTTTCAAAAGGCGGATATTTTTATGATTGGATAAAAGATAAAATTGAAAGCAGATTCTATAAAGAAAAGTATATAAAAGGCAAAATGGAGCCAGTAACATTTAAAAAATTGGATAAAGAACTGGTTATTTTTTCTGTAAATTTAAGATATCTGAATTTTCATGAATTTTCAAAAAAAGAGACTCCGGATGCCGAAATAGCAAGCGCTGTGAGGGCATCTGTAAGCATGCCCGGATTATATAAACCTGTAATGGACGGTAAAGATTGCCTCGTAGATGGCGATTTAATAAAATGTACACCACTCTGGCGTGTCAGTGAAACAATAAGAAGCACTGATGCAAGAATTCTTGAATTCAGGCTGGAAGATAATGAAACAGAAAAAAATATAACGGGAACGGCAAGTTACCTAAATGCTGTATATAACGCCATATCGGGGTTTGCAACAGATTATATTATAGATTTATACAAAGACAAAGATAAATTTGACTATATTAAAATAAACCTGCCTGATGTTTCTGTTGTAGATTTTATGATATCTGCAGATAAAAAAGCCGATATGGCAAAAACAGGATACGAAACAACAAAAAAATATTTTCTAGAAACATATCCAAAGAAAAGACAACATCTTTTTAAAACATATTATGAAATTGAATTATTATTAATGAAAATC
>CAJULH010000066.1 GCA_910587175.1 Candidatus Gastranaerophilales bacterium
TTTTTTCAGATTTTGCCGCTTTTAATTTAGCTTTATCAATAGCATAATTATATGTAGGCTGAATTCCAAGAGCTAACAGCTCTGATATAATTCTTGTATGTTCCTTTGATATACCGCCTTGAAAATTAAAAGATATATTATTGACCGGCTCAATTGACATACACAACCTCCATATCAATCTTAACGGTACTATCGCAAGAATTCTTAACGAATTTTAAATATTTATTAACAAAAATTTAAAAAGTCCAAAGGTAAATATTTACCTTTGGACTGCCTTTATATTGCTTAATTATTCCTAAAAATTATATACAGGGATTTTAAATTCTCTTGTATCGATACCATTGTTTGCATATGTGTCGTATAGTTTTAAAGATTTTTCTTTTGACCCGCGAACATAATCTTCACTTAAATATTTTTTATATGCTTCATTGAGTTCGCCTGAATAGTTTCCTAAAATTTTTGACCACTCAGCTAAAAGCGCCTTATCGCCGCCGCCTGCATAAGCCTTGGTTTTGGCATCGGTTCCCGAAGGACGGATTTCAATAAATTTATCATCAAAATCAAGATATGTGCCATCGCCCACAAATTTAACAGCGAGCAGATTCGAAAAATCAAGTGCAGGAAAGGTTTTAGATAGGATTTCTTTTGCATTATCCAAAGTTATTTTCCCTTCTTCAATTCCAACAGCAAGCGCCAGATAGAATATATCATTTTTAGTTCTCAGTGCTTCGCCTGAAAGTTTTGCCGCTTTTAATTTTTCAATATCAGGCTCGGATTCATTATAATAAGAAATATCGTCCCGAACATCGTACCTTGCTTTGATTTTATTCTCATCATAAACATTTTCAAGATGCTTCCACAAAGGAATTTCAAGACTTGCAACCAAACCTGACGCCACAATAATAGCTTCAGTTGCGCTTTTTTCACGCATGGCAAGAGCAGTGCGACCATTCAGAGATTTTATAATATCATTTGAACCTATAATCATCCCGCCTGATTCTTCCCCGCCAAATATCATTCTTGGATTGCTGCCCAGATGTATTTTGTTTTTAAATATGTCTTCAACTTTAATATCTCTAACACCTTTTTCAAGCTGAAATTCCACCTTTTTAATAACATTTGCAATCTCTTTGAAGCCTACGGGTGTATTTATAACCTTGATGCCGTTATTTTTTGCCCATTCATCCCAGCTTTTTGAACTTGCTGTGGTTTTTACCATAAATCTTGTATGTCTATCAAATTCACCCGTCTCTTTAAGCTGTTTTGCCCAAAAATCCATAATCATCAAAAATGCCTGGTTTGCACTAAAAATACAGAGGATTCTCCCGTTACCAAGCTCTGCAACATCAACCCCTGCTTTTATAACATCGGTCTTTTTTGAAGCATCTTCAATCTGTACCACGCTAAGTCTGTCATGATCCGGGTCTGTAACCAGGCAGACTGTTCCAATTGGATATTTTGCGAGTTTTTCATCGTATTTCAAAGAATTTACAACAGGAAAATAAGGGTTGTCGTCTTTGTCTTTTGAAACAACGGTAATATCTAAAGACCAGTCATAAAAAGTGTCGTTTTTAATATCTTTCCCTATAGAATGGAAAAACGGATCTTCTTCGGTATTTAGCCAGTCAAAAGTACCTGAAATATTAAGCCTTTCAAGGATTTTAGAAAGTGTATTATATGCAGCACCACCAACTGCATCAATTATGATTTTTTTATCAAAATTTTTGATTTTATTTAAGATAGCATCACTTGCAACATTAGATTTTAAATATTCAACATAAAGGTCGACGCCGTTATTTAAACGCTCCATTGTTTTTTCATCAATTAAGGTATCATTAGATGCAGAAAACTCAATTTTGTATTCGCCATCTTTTTCAACAGCATTTAAAATTTCTTCAATCTTATTTACAAATTCAAGGCTTTCATTTGGCAAAAACTGTGAACCCTGGTTGTTTAAATCTTTTGTAGCATTTTTAACGCTGATACCGTGGGAACTTGTAATATATTCAGCACCAACCAAATCCAGCTTAAAAGCCAAAAATGAGGCGAGCCAGATAGGAATAGTCTGCCTTTTGGTCGGAACAAGCGTCTTAATTCCAAGTGCCGCCTGAATCCTTGCAATTATATCGAGATATGTTTTACTATTATACCTAACCTCTGAGCCTGCAAGCTTTACAAGCTCGTTATCAGGATATTTTTCTTTTACAACAAGCGCCTTTGCAAGCGTTGCAAGGGTTATACCTATTGTATTAATTGGAAATCTTGTATCATGCGGATATAAAATATTTTGCGGTCCCCTGATTCCTGCAGTGGAGACCATTGCCTCTTTTTTATAAGCATCGAACCATTTTTTCAAATCAAGTTTTTTAACTAAATCGCGCGTCAGCGTGAATGTAAATTTATCTTTATTTAAATAATCAAATACTTTATCTTTTTTAATTGAATCAGGTGTATTTTTTTCAACACCATCCATGAGTAGTTTTTCCAATTGCTGCATAATACTTCTTTCCTCTGATTTCTTTTAGAAGTATTCTAACACAAAGGAAAACCGGTTGTTCAACCAAAAAGATTACTTCTTATTTTCAGCCTTTTCTGAAAGCATTTTCTTTCCGGTTAGCCTTGCCATAAACCTGTAATAAGCACCCTTTAAGCCTTTTTGCTCAATATGTTTTTTCTCGTATTCATCAATTGCTTCCCTGCTTTCCATTCTTCGTAAAGGAACGCCTATCGACATTCTGACAGAACTTTCATTTGTCACTTCCGTTGCAGCCGCAACAGCAGTAGCACCAAACAGACTGCTCAAATAAGCCTTGTTGAACACATTGTTAAATAAAGTCATGAAGAACTGATTTAGTACAAAGTTAGAAACTTTATGGGCTGTACGTTCTTTTGTAACTTCCGCCGCCTTGCGAGTATTTTCACCATCAGACTGTATTAAAACTTCATTTCTAAAGTCATTTATAAAGAAATAGCTGGTTATAAGCGTTACAAAGGTTCTTGATATTGCAGCAAGAGATGTGGAAGAATATTTTGGCGCAGTATCGGTATTAAACGGCTTTGTATTAGCACTTTCTATATACCTGCTAAATTCTTTTTGGGAAATTGTTCCCTTTTTATACCTTTTATACATAGGGAAACAATCTCTGTAAAATTCTCCAATATCAGGAAGCAGTAAACCGCTGTCTTTTTTCTCTTTTTTACCTTGCGGTATTTCAATATTAGCAAGCTTTCTTATACCGTTTAAAGGCAAATTTCCTATCTTTTTAATCAATACAACCGGACGTTCAAATGCATCAATTATTGCTTTTATTCTCGTATTTTTTATTCTTCCGAAATTAAATACGGCGTTCTTCATTTTGTAAAATTCAACACCGTTGTCAACCTTAGATGGTTCATTAAGATTTAATCTAAAGCTTACATTCTGAAATTTCTGGTTAGAATGAAATGTTTCAGTCTCTATAATTTCCGGAGCTTTCGCAGCTTCTTTGGCAGCCTTTGCAATTTCCGGAGTTTCTTTCCCGGATACATTCTCTATAACATCAGCCAAATTTTGTACATCGCCGCCATCAGCTCCTTGTGTCTTCACCTGTTTGACAACAATGCTTTTCTGATTTACGCCCGCAAGCTGCAAAAGTTCTTCCGTATTTGTTTTTTGATTAAATACAGATTTAATATCATCGCATACAACAGACTTATTTTTTATCCCTTCTATACCTTCAGCAGTACTTTTCCCAAGGGCGGTTCTTAAAAACGCCGTCGCATAAATCGGATCATCTTTATCTATACGAATAATGCCGTTTCTTGCTTTTGCAAGCAGTTCGGCTGCCTCTTCTCTTGTAAATTCGACATCAAGAATTGAAGAATATCCCTTTTTGATATGTTCAGACTGCAAACCGTCAAAACCTTCAAGAAATTTATGCAAATCAGTATCTTTAACAATTAAATCTTTAGAAGATACCGCCTTTCTGACCTTACCGAGAAAAGCACCGGCATCAAGTACAAATTTATTAAACGAGGGAATTTTGGTTCTTGCAGCGCAATATGCAAGGCTTATGCCCAATATAGACATCATTGCCCCCACAACATGTTTTAAACCAAAAGGCTTGTTTTTATTTGCCAGATATTCTGCCCGTGTTTCTTTTTCATCTGCTTTAATTTCGCTTTTGGTTTCGCCCATAAACCGGATTCCGGCTGTATTGGGATTATTGAATTTTGAAAATACGCCATCATTTTGGAAAATCCGGTTTTGAGGATATGCGCGCAAAGAATTATCGCCGGCATTTTCAGTATGACCGCAAGCCGAAACATTACCTGAAACAGGATTGTCCAAGGAATTCCCAACAGAATTTGCTTTACTGCGATTAGCTTTCTCTGCACGTTTTTTATTAAGTTTTTTCGCTCCGTTTGGCGTTAAAGGATACAGGGGAGTTCCTGATGCTATTCTGGTTACGACCTCGGCAAAAAGAGCAGAACCTGCAAGCGCAGCACATGCAAAAACTTTACTTTTGCTCACATAGGTTGTAAGTGCTCCCAAAACAGAATATGTTATAATCGCGTTTAAACCAATTCTGCCGGCTTCTCTTCGCATGCGTCTGTTTGCAGCTTTTTTTGCCTCTTTTGAATCATTCTTTTCATACATTGCAACGTTGAAATAGTCTCGTCCGGCAAAAATAATTGAAACTGTACCGGTACCCACACGGTTCAAAGCCCGTTCATCTCTTGTAGCGTAATTTGCAACAGGATCGCCTGCAGGCACAGCAAAAATTTCTCTTCTCAAAGCTCCGGGGTTTTCATGCAAAAGTGTCATCCCTTTGAGCCTGTAAAAAATATTCATGGCAGCTTTTTTGTCTGCCCTGTTTTTCAAAAGCGGAATATTTGAAACACTATCCCAGGCTTTCCATTTTCCTATAACCGGAATTTTTTTTGCACCTTTTAATGCAGCATTCGGAATATCTATAAGTAATCCGGGAAGATCAGCAAGACCGTTTAAAAGTTTTCCGCCCGGATTCATTTCATAAAGTTCAAATTTATCACCATTAAACTTTATAAAATTAGAAGATTTTTCCCCGTAAAGCTTTT
>CAJULH010000067.1 GCA_910587175.1 Candidatus Gastranaerophilales bacterium
TTGCGCCTATAACCATTATGATTGAGCCTGTTAATTTTTTCAATAAGTGTTTTTCGTTAAATATTTTGTATCCAAGAAAAACATTTAAAATATTTGAAAGCTGAAACAGGGAAAGGGCTGAAGCAACTGGGAGCTTTATAAATGCATAATTTGTTGTAAGCTGCATAACTAAAACAAGTACTGATAGCCCTGCGAATGGTTTTAAACTACATATATCCACCTTCTTTCTGCCTACCTTTAAAAGCAGGAAAGAAAAAACACATCCAAAAATTACCCATAATAAAAAAGAACAAAAAACATCCGAAAGCATAATTACTTTTTTGATAAAAACGGCTTCAAGTCCTGTGAATATGAGAGCATAAAATCTGTGTTGTATATCTTTTCTTTTAAAAAGTGCAAAACTGAATCCTTCTTTTGTTGTGTCAAAAACAAAATAGCTGCCGAAAATTATCAAAATTATTCCAATAATGGATTCTGTGCCCGGCAGTTCTTTTATTATAAACACTCCGAAAACAAGCCCCACAATTGCTTTATAGGAATTAACGGGTCCAAGGATAGAAAGTTCTCCGTTTTTTAGGGCAGAAATTAAAAAAGCGTTACCAAGTGCACCGAATATTCCGCCGGTTGCAGCCCAAATAAATATTTCAGCGTTAAGACTTTTAAAATATAGTAAAAAGAATAATGGCAACGCAAATACGGTGAGCAGAAAATATGTTTTAAAATTGACATTTAGTGAAGAATAATATATCGAAAGTTTCTTTTGTTTTGTGTTTAAAAAAGAGTTTGATATGATTCTTAAAATTACTGCTAAGCTTGTTGTAAACATATAGCAATTATAACAAAACCACACCCTTTTTTTGAAATCAGGCAGTTTAATATATTTGTTATTGAGCCGGATTTCAAATGCTTATTTGTTAAGTTTTTTAAAGATTTAAAATGTTTTATACAATTTTTATAAAGTTTTAAATAAAAGAGACGATAAAACTTAGTACGATAGAATTTATAGACATATGAGTTTTGAGGTATCTCCGTATGAGAAGAAACCATGCGCGCCTTTTTCGTGTCGCAATGCGAAGCATCACCATAAGACTACTTCAAATTATGGTGTAACAACATTTAAAATTACAGAAAATTAAAAGGATTGTTTTATGAAACTATTTATCTTATTTTTTATCTATAACCTTAATTATGTGCCAGCCGAAGTCAGTCTGGACAGGTTCTGATATTTCGCCTTTAGGCAACTCAAATGCTGCAGTTTCAAATTCGGATACCATTTGTCCGCGTCCGAAATATCCTAAATCTCCTCCTCTTTGACCGGAAGGGCATTTAGAAAATTGTTTTGCAACTTTTGCAAAGTCTTCCCCGCCTTCTATTCTGTATTTTACAGCATTCGCCTGGGATTTTGTATCTACCAGAATATGTGCTGCATGCACCTCTGTGTATTTGTCTGCATTCGGGTCAATTTGGCTTTTTGCGTCGCTCATAAGTACTCCTGTCATAATAATTAAAGATGCTAAAAATAATTTAAAAATTTTTCTCATAAATTTTATCCTTTTGTTTTCTATTATAATACAGTACTTAAAATCTTAAAGCAAAGTTAATTTTTTATACATTACCCGTTTTTATCAGGGTTAAATGTTATTGTTTTTTTTGTGCCAATATACCCTGTCAAAAGAGACACCTAGTTTTTGTGAAGTTTTGCAATTTTTTTACTCTTTTATTAGACACTCGCTATTTTACTGTTTTATAATGAAGCTTGAACAATGAATTGAAGGGAGAGTTTATGTTTAAAAAGGCGTGTTTATTGCTTATTTTGTGCGCTGTGCTTTCTATGTTTGCACCTGCTATGGCAAAGCCCGCAGGAACACATGGTACTGACGGCGAAGTTTCCGGAAGAAGTGTTGGGGCAGCCGTTTGTTCTTTGTTAATTTGGCCTGGTATAGGGCAGGCTATAAATAAACAAAATAAAGAAAAAAATGTTACCCATGCCGTTTTAGGGTTGACAGGTGTTTTCAGACTATGGTCTTTCTATGATGCGCTTGTAGATAGAGATGGCGGAGTTTGGCACAACAGAATATAAGTCAGACATCAAAATTATTATCTAAAAAGGTGTTTAAAATATACCCGCAGATGAAAGAGTCTGCGGGTATATTAATAATTTTAGTTTTTTATTTTAATAATTTTTGGCTTTTACCATAAAATAACTTTGCGGATGTGCGCATACCGGGCAAATATCCGGAGCTGTTTTACCTGTGTGGATATGTCCGCAATTTGCACATTCCCAAATAACATCTTCTTCTTTTTTGAACACTTTTCCATTTTGAATGTTTGCTAAAAGTGCTCTGTATCTTTCTTCATGTTCCTTTTCGATTTCTGCAACTTTTTCAAAAAGAAGTGCTATATCATCAAATCCTTCTTCTTTTGCTTCTTTTGCAAATTTTGCATACATATCCGTCCATTCAAAATTTTCACCGTTTACTGCATCTTCAAGGTTTTGAACCGTGGAGGGTACAGCGCCGCCCATTAAAAGCTTAAACCAGATTTTTGCATGTTCTTTTTCATTATTTGCGGTTTCTTCAAAAAACTTTGAAATTTGTACATAACCATCTTTTTTAGCTTTTGCGGCATAATATGTATATTTGTTTCTTGCCTGGGATTCTCCCGCAAATGCTTCTTTTAAGTTCTTTTCAGTTTTTGAACCTTTTAATTCCATATTTAAACTCCTTTTCTATTCATTTGTTTATTCTGGTATATTTTTAAATCTGTTGCACAGTTTCTGTTTTAGTGAGGGCTTCTTCCACACCGCATGCAAGCTGGTCTGCACAGGAAGTTCCTCTGCCGCCGCAATCATTTCCTTTTAAAAGCTCAACCACTCTTTTTGCTTCGGTGCCTTCAAGCAGCTTGCTGATTGCAAGTGTGTTTCCGGGGCAGCCGCCAAAGAATTTTACATTAAAGATTTTGCCATTTTCTATGGAAAAGGAGATAGCCTGCGGACAAATCCCGCGGGTTTGAATTGTGTATGATTGCATTTTTTTCCTTCTTCTGTTTATTCTTAAAATCTATATTAGAATGCTTTTAAATCAATGTCAAAAGATATTTTGTAAAATTTTACATGTAAGTGTAAAATTTTGTTATGATTATAAACACAGGTGCAAGAACCGATACTGTTCAATACTTTACAAAATGGCTTTTAAGGAGATTCGAAGAGGGTTTTGTCCTGGCGCGCAATCCGCTTTTTCCAAATAAAATTACAAGGTATGAATTGCACCCTGAAAAGGTAGATGCTGTTGTATTTTGTTCTAAAAACTATACGCCAATATTGTCTCATATAAAAGAAATTACGGATAAATTTAACACATATTTTTATTATACAATTACAGCCTATGATAAAGATGTGGAGCCCGGGGTGCCTTCAATTGATGATAGTATTAAAACTTTAATTAAGCTATCAGAAATTGTCGGCAAACAAAGAATAGCCTGGCGGTATGACCCTGTTCTTTTAACGGGCAAATATACAAAAGAATATCATATTAATACTTTTAAATATATGACGCGTTTGCTTGCACCATATATTGATCGCTGCATTTTTAGTTTTGTTGAGATGTATAAAAAGCTTGAAAAAAATATGCCCGAGATTATTCTTTTAACTGAGAATGATAAGGAATTTCTTGCAAAAAGTTTCGGGGAGATTGCAGGACAAAACGGCATTTATATCCAAACCTGCGGTACCAAAGTAGACTATTTAAAATATGGCATCCATAAATCCGGCTGCATGACACTTGATATTTTAGGCAGAGCAAACGGGGTTCAATTTAAAAACCTGAGACACAGAGGAATGAGACAGGGCTGCGGGTGCATTGAGAGTCGTGATATTGGCGCCTATGACACTTGTTTGAATGGGTGCAGGTATTGCTATGCAAATAAAAATCCTAAAAAAGCTTTTGAAAATTATAAATTTCATAACCCTGATTCTCCCTTGCTTCTTGGAGAGGTAAAAGAAGGCGATACTATTCAGCAAGGTGTGCAGAATAGTTTTCTTTTACCAAAGGAAAAAAATGTACAATTGAGTATTATATAGTTTTATTGTGAATGTTTGTGGGCTTAAAATGACCTTCTATTAGCTTACTCTAATAAATATTCTGACTAGTAGTCCTTGTTTATAAATAGTGGGTACCATTGCTGCTGGTAAAGAATAAGTTTTGCAAAAGAGTTATGTTGCCAGTTGATTTTTAGCGTGAGCGTAAAAAATCGTGTGCACGCCGAGGGGAATCTGTCGTACTAAAACAGTGCCATTGGGTGCTAATATGCAATAATGACTGGTTAAGACGCGGTCTTGTTAAACCTTCGGGTTTGACAAAAGTGAAACGATGGGTTCAATATCCATCATGAAATCAGACATTAAAAAAGAGAGCCTAAGCTCTCAATTTATTTTAAATAATGGCGGGGACGACGGGTATCGAACCCGCGACCTCTTGCGTGACAGGCAAGCACTCTAACCAGCTGAGCTACGCCCCCATGCCATTATTATTCAGTTTTCAAATCATCTTTAATAGCCTTGGGAACCGTGCTTACCCTTGCAAGCAATTTTTGTATAACGCAAGTACTACTTGCTGAGCCAGCTGAACTATGCTCCCACGCTATTATTTATTTAGTTTTCAATTTTACAATTATCTGATTATCAATTACCCTGAAGGGTCTGATTTCAAACCACGTTTTTTATTTTATCAAATAAAAAATAATTGTCCAGAAAATTTTACGCTTTTTAAAAACTATTGTGCGTAAACACTTACCTGTTTTCTGTCTCTTCTGTGAGGTTCAAACTTCACAACGCCGTCAATTAAAGCGTATAAAGTATCATCTTTACCGATACCTACGTTTTTACCGGGGTGAAATTTTGTTCCTCTTTGTCTAACAAGTA
>CAJULH010000068.1 GCA_910587175.1 Candidatus Gastranaerophilales bacterium
GGGTACTTTTTTATCCTCAAACCAAAACCGTCCTTTTTGGGTTTTGTGGATATTTTCAAGCGTAGTGCTTGTTCTTACCTTTGTTTTAGGATGGTATTTTAATGACGGGGATATGGCGTTTGGCAGGCTGACAAAAATTCCTTTTGCCGGTGAATTTTACTGGTATCACGTTCTTCCGCCCATTGTAATTATTCTTTTGACAAGAAAGGGTGTTCCTGTTTCTACAACGTTTCTTATTTTGAGTGTTTTTTCAACAAATACGGTTATAGGACTTATGCTTGCAAAGTCTTTCTTTGGCTACGTTTTAGCTTTTATTTGTGCTTTTATTCTCTATTTTATAATAGCGCGTCCTGTTGAAAAGCGTTTCTTATACACAAGGGATAAAAAACCTTCAAAACGCTGGATTGCAGCCAAATGGGGAGCTACTGCTTTCTTATGGTCTCAGTGGCTAATGCAGGATGCAGCAAATTTATTTGTGTATCTCCCCCGTAAACTTGATTTCTGGCAGATGCTTCTTTCCATGAGTGCATTTGTGCTGCTTTTGGGTGTGGTTTGCTATAAGCGTGGCGGTGAAATTCAGAATATCTTAAAACTTAAAACAAATACCCAGGATATCCGCTCTGCAACAATTATAGACTGCGTTTATGCCTTTATTTTAATGTATTTTCAGCATGTAAATAATGTGCCAATGTCTACAACATGGGTATTTATAGGTCTTTTAGCGGGCAGAGAAGTTGCAATGTACAACAGAATCCGCTTTGTAACGCAAAAGAAAGTTTATAAGCATGTTGCAAAAGATTTATTGAAAACAATTATTGGTCTTGTAATATCTATTGCCACGGTTCTTTTGATTAATCATTTTGATAAAATCCATGCGCTTTTGGATTATTATTTTAATATGTAGTTAAACGCCGGTTTTGTTATTAAAATTTTTGCGCAGATTATTTTTCGTTGAAATCAAGGCTATACAAGAATTCTGCCATATCGTATGCCTTAATATTTCTTATTTTTCGCTTTTTTAGACCGTATTTTAAACTCCAAAGGCAGGTAGGACAAGCTGTTAAGACAATTTGTGCTCCAGAATTTATTACATCGTCAATTTTTTTTGTGGATAAAAAGTCTGCTGTACGCGGGTGGGAAAGAAAGAAATCGCCCCCGAAACCACAGCATTCATCAGGGTTTTCAAGTTTGACATAGGTTAAATTTTCAACCGATTTTAAAATTTCTTCCACGTGTAACAGGCTTACACCGGCGCTTTTCAGGTGACACGGATTGTGAAATGTAACTGTGACGGGTTTTTTGGATGTTAATTTACGGGTTTTTAAAAATTCCTTGTAGACTTCCGTGTAAAATACAAGTTTTTCCTTGCTTTCGGGCGAATTAAAAATGTAGGAACGCGCTGCGGATAAGCATGTTGCACAGTTAAAAACCACCAATCCCCTTGTGTTTTCTATCTCTTTAACGTTTTTAAGCTCTGCATCCCTGTAAACATCAAGGTTTCCTTTGGTTTTATATGGCAAACCACAGCATTCAAAATTTCCTTCTGAAAATTCAAAAGGGAGGGCAAATTCAGTGTTTATGCATTTTGAAAGGCATCCATTAAAGTGTACAAGTTCTTTGTTCCATTTTGTAACAGTATGTTTTTTGCCCGAAACTATCGATTTTATTGGGTGTTTAACCCTGTAAAAGACCTTTAATGCTAAAATTTTCATTTTTAGCATAAATTTTCCGTATAAAAATTTTTCAAATTTGTTTAAATTTTCATATTTTATTTTTTCAAAAATTTTTGTGGCGCTAAGACCTGACGGACACTGTATTTTGCATTTTTCGCATCCTAAACACTCTGCTATGCTTGCTTTTAAGCGTTTTGAATATTTTAATTCCCCCTTTATCAGCCCCAAAAGCTGTAAAAATTTACCACGTAAAAGCGCGCTCTCTGTATGTTTTGCCTTATAAACAGGACAAACATCCGCACATAGACCGCATCTTGAGCATTTTATTATATCTTCTTCTGTTTTTTTATCCATAATGCTGTTTGTAGTATAATTTTACCATGAAAAGCGCTCAATCAATCGTAGAATACATATTATTGTCGGTTTTGATGGTTATTATTGCTGCTACTGTAATTGGGGCTTTTAATATGACAAATTTCAGCTCCAATGCTGTTTTTGGAGTTAAAGTAAAGGGTAATGGCATTGTTGTGCCGCCCATGACGCCTTAATTTCCGGGAGATTTAACAGGATGAAAAGTGCAGTTTTAGATAATGGGAACGTATCTGTAATTGAGGTGGAAAAGCCTTTACTGTCTGCCCCCGGGGCTATTGTTAAAGTAATTGCCTGCGGGCTTTGCGGTTCTGATATTGTGAAAATCAGACATGCTGCCGAAAATCCTGATAAAAAGGTGATTTTGGGGCATGAGGTTGTAGGAGAGATTGTCGAAATTAATACGGAAATTGTTGGTAATTCCTATTATAACGATAACACTATACCCTTTAAAGCTGGTGATATTGTGACTTTGGGACATCATTATCCTTGCATGGAATGTGATTTTTGCAAAAACGGAAATCATTCCATGTGTAAAACTTTTAAGTCTGTAAATATAAGCCCTGCGGGCTTTAGCGAGTATATTTTTGTGTCCGAAGGACATCTTAAAAATACTGTTTTTAAGTTTTCTGATGCTGCAGATATTGAAAATGCGAGCTTTATGGAGCCTCTTTCATGCTGTATCAGGGCAATCCGCCGTGCAGGGTATACTTTTCCAACTGCACAAAACGGCAGCAAAAATCCCGAGAATCCTCCGCACAAGGCACTTGTAATCGGCTTGGGGTCAATCGGTCTTTTGATGTCCCTTGGGCTTAAAGCCTTTGGTATTGATGCTTTTGGGTATGATATTAATCCTGAAAGACAGGCTTTTTCCGGAAAATTTGGGGTTGAATTCAATGAAAACCTGCACTATGATACGATTTTTATGACTTCTGGTTCTTATAAAGCTATTGATACTGCACTGAAATTTGTAAAAGACGGCGGCAAAATAGTTGTGTTTTCTTCTGTAGAAGGATTTTCCGGATATCAGAATAATGAAATATATTATCGCGAATTAACTGTTCTTGGCAGTTATTCGCCTGCGCCTGTTGATTTGGCACTTTCATTTGAGCTTATTAAAGAAGGTGTTATTGATTTATCGGGTGTTTCAACAATTTACACGCTTGACAATTTACCCAAAGCGGTTGATGATACAATGAGCAGTAAGATTTTTAAGGCTTGTATAAAACTATGAAAATGAAGGCTGTGAGATACTATGCCCCTCTTGATATAAGATATGAGGAAGTAAATGTAAAAGAACCCTCTGAAGGTGAGGTTGTTGTTAAGGTGGAGGCTGCGCTTACCTGCGGGACAGATGTGAAAACCTTGCGGCGCGGGCATCCGCTCTTGATTAAAGAAGTTCCTTCGGGGTTTGGGCATGAATTTTCAGGCACAATTTTTAAACTTGGAGAAAATGTCGAGGGCTTCAATGTTGGAGACCGTGTTGTAGCAGCAAATTCGGCACCATGCGGGGAGTGTTTTTTCTGCAGACGCGGTGAGGAAAATTTGTGTGAAAATTTATATCTTTTAAATGGCGCTTATGCACAATATATAACGATTCCGAGGCTCATTGCCGAAAAAAATATGATTAAAATTCCGGACAATCTTTCTTTTAAAAAAGCTGCATTTTGCGAACCACTTGCAAATGTAGCACATGGAATCAGCAGAACTCCTATAAAGCCGGGGGATACCGTTGGTGTGGTAGGTATTGGTCCCATCGGGCTTATGTTTGCGCGGCTTGCAAAACTAAAAGGTGCAAGAGTTATTGCCATGGGTAGAAATCCTTTGAAACTAAAGACTGCAAAGGATTTTGCCGAAGCTGATGAAATTATTGATTTAAAAAAATATCCTGATCCAAAAGATATAATTTTGGGTTTGACGCCCGAAGGACGCGGACTTGACGTTGCGGTTGAATGTGTAGGCTTGCCTGAAATTTGGGAACAGATGTTTGGGTTGGTTCGAAGGGGCGGCACGGTGCATCTTTTTGGCGGATGTTCTTCCGGAACTACTGTAAATATTGATACGCGGCGTATTCATTATGATGAAGTAAACGTTGTGAGTGTTTTTCATCATACACCTAAATATTTCCGCGAAGCACTTGATTTGATTGCATCCGGGCAGGTTGATGTGGAAAAACTGATTACAAGAACAATGCAGATGAAATATGCCAAAAGGGCTCTTGAAATGCATCAAAACGGAGATGCAATAAAAATTTTACTGGAAAATTAACTTGACTATAGTTTTTGATTTGGTATTATATAGGAAGCCTTACGGAGTTTGATTTTTCAGACTGTGTATGGAATTTTAAAAGATGCTGAAATTGCTTCAGCATGATAGTACATTAAACAATAGTTTTACTGCGTAGTCCTGATTTTGGTTTGACAAAATCAATAAAAGTTTGAAAAAACTTGGCTGGCAGTTTCATGATAATTAAATATATTTGCCGTGTTAGTCTTGGTTGAGTTTAGCGAAACCAACAAAAAATCAGACCAACTGAGCCTGACAAGGTAAGACAATTAAATAAATTTGCCGCGTTAGCTCAGTTGGTAGAGCAAGGGACTGAAAATCCCTGTGTCCTTG
>CAJULH010000069.1 GCA_910587175.1 Candidatus Gastranaerophilales bacterium
TGCAAAATAATTTTGAAAGTTTAAATAATCTTGAAGACCATATAAGAAAATCCTCTGTAGTTCAGGAAAGAACCGGGCTTGTTGCAGTATATATGTACAAGCAGTTTTTAGATTTTCAAAAATCCACCCACAATACTGCAGAAACTTTCATAAAAATAACAGACATTATGGAACAGGTTGCAGAATCTATGAAGCAGTCATTCAGCGTCAGAAATGTTCCAAACAATGTCTATGTAAATGTTGACCCCACAAAAACCATTGCTACAATAAATATTTTATGGCATACAATAAGCTTTACAAACCGTTTCAATGCCTCTCCAAAGGCAATTCCAAGAGAAGGGCAGCCCCCTCTTTTTTGCGGCAGAATTTTTGCCATAAATGGTGATTACGGTGCACTTATGAAGGATGCTAAAGACCCGGATGCGCAAATGCGCGTGCTTTTGGATAATGAAATTGCCTCTTTATATATTCCTGCAGAAAAAAATCAGAGCGTTATTATGACTATCCGCCACAAGGATAATCAGGAACATTTCCTCTCGCACGTTGATGCGCCAAGGGATTTTCTTTTAAAGGTGATTGAAATCATCTGCGCCGGCGGTCAATTCCACGAACAGAAGTAAATCTTTTCAAAAGAATTGTTTTTAAAATTTTGTTTATGCAATTTTGGCAATTTTTAAAATTCATTTGTGTTGTAACCTTGTAATTAAAAAAGGAGACAACATAAATATGTTAAACAATTCACTATCTTTCGGGAAGGCGATGGTAATATCTGCTTTTCCAGGTGTTGGTAAAAGCTATATTGCACAATCACCTGCCGTCGGGGGGGGTAATTTTAGACTCTGATTCAAGTCAGTTTTCTTGGTTAAGGGATAAAGAGGGTAATAAAATTTTGGATGAAAATGGTAAACCAGTCAGGGATCCGCAGTTTCTGGATAAATATATGAAGCATATTAAAGACAATATTGATGATGCGGATGTAATTTTTGTTTCTTCCCATGATAATGTCAGACAAGCGTTAAATGACGCCAATATTGACCATTGTCTTGTATATCCGGATGACAGCATGCGCGATGAAATGATTGACAGATATGAAAAAAGAGGAAATGATACCGGTTTTATTGAAATGATGAAAGCAAACTGGAATAAGTTTATTGACGGAATGAAGCAAGATCCTTGTCCAAACAAAGTTGTTTTGAAGCCGGGTCAATATCTGGATGATGTTATGCCCGAAATAAAACAAAAATTGGATGTATGCGTGTAAAAATCATATAAAATGCCGGGTTTTTCCCGGCATTTTAGCGATATCATTGCGATTTGTTGCATTTTGTGTAGTGCAAAAAGCAACAAATACTATAATTATGGCGGCATCGTTGATTCATTTTTTCAGCGCATATCGGGCTTCAAACTTTACAATAAGCACAATGAAGCAGAATATGACAACAAAACATAACAAAATGTGTCTCAATAA
Source organism: Candidatus Gastranaerophilales bacterium (assembly GCA_910587175.1). GTDB lineage: Bacteria > Cyanobacteriota > Vampirovibrionia > Gastranaerophilales > Gastranaerophilaceae > MGBC122484. The sequence continues at coordinate 1,469 of CAJULH010000069.1, forward strand.
TTTTTTTTGCTTTAAAATTATGTGGAAAATGCTTTATAGAGTGCATTTTCAGAGTTATATCAGTCGTAAAACCAATGGCTGCAAGGCTTTCAATACTAAAACTCTCTATTTTTAGTAAAATACCGGCAAAAAGCTTGTACTATGCCTTTTTCCTTCGTTGTAAAACCCGGAAACCTTTGTTTTTGGCTTCATACTCCGGATGGGACTCTTGAAAATTTTAAACCCTTCTGTGGAAATTCTTCAAACCCCCTTGTTTTGCAGGCTTTTTCACGTGTAAATACCCTGTAACTCAGGCTAAAAGTAGAACTAAGCCTATAATTTGCATAAATAAAACCTGCCCGAAGAAAACTTCCAAGGCAGGTTTTGCAACATTATTAAAATCGCACATTTTGACGTCTTTTTTGCAAATTTTTGAATAAGAAATTCACGATGAAAATATGTAAAAATTCTACGCCAAATTGCACGGCATCATTTTTCTTATTAAACTGGCTACAAGCCCTGTCTTTTCCTTCTTTTCGGGTTTTAAGATGCCCTGAATTTCTTTTTTTATGTCTTCTCTTAAAGGTTGATACTCTGAGTATACGGGGTCAAAATAATCAAATTCCAAATCCTTATTTTCCATATACGCCTTACCTTTCATCCTTGTGCTGTATGTCTATATAAAATACTTCGTCCATGCTTTATAGAAACTTTATTTTTTCGGCGTGTTTTGTATATTTATGTTACAATTTATGTTGCAGCCACGTGTAAAATGGCTCAAAATAGCGTAAACAGGCGCAATAAGGCAGAGTATGAAAGTTAAAACCAACAACGTTGAAGATACAAAAAAACTGGCTGAAATTTTTGCATCATGTTTGTCATCTGATGGTGCTTTTGTTTCGCTGTTCGGGGATATCGGCGCAGGTAAAACTGCCTTTGCACGCTATGTTTTTAAAGCTCTTGGCGTAACGGAAAAAATTACAAGCCCAAGCTTTGTTATCTTAAATGAATATAAAGGCGCAATGCTTCCTTGTTTAGGGGAAGATTCTCATGCTGCGGCTTCCGGCGGATTTTCAAACAGCAAAAAAGAGCTTCCAATCTACCATTTTGACCTTTATCGTCTTGAAAATGAGGGTCTTGAGACCATAAAAGAGGAACTTCGCGAATATTCAAAACCGGGCATTTTAACTTTTGTCGAATGGGCAGATTTCGGCACGGGTGAATTGCCTTATAATCGTTTAAATATCAAGGTTTTATATGATGAAGCTGAGTTTAATGATACAAGGTATTATGAATTTTGTCCTGTCGGCAAGGAATATGAAGAATTTGTACAAAAAATCTCTGAAAAAGTGCACTGCGCAGGGCTTTTGGAATGATAAACGGGAGATATGCAAAAAGCCATGAATATTTTAGCATTTGATACCACTTTGAACAAAACCTATATCGCCCTTTTAAAGGGCAACAGCCTTGATACAAAAGTGATTGAGAGTGATGAAAAAAACTATCACAGTGCATATTTGATTTCCGCTATTAAAAATATTACAGAAAAAAACGGCTTAAAACTTCAGGAGCTGGACTTAATAGCTGTAAATAACGGACCCGGAAGCTTTACAGGTATTCGTGTCGGGGTGACTGTTGCAAAAACCCTGTCTAAAGAATTGGGTGTAAATGCATTCGGGGTAAGCTCTTTGGATATTTTGCAGGAAGCATATAAAGATGCTGTTTTAAAAACTCAAAAAACCGGCATTACGGATGCTGCCCTAAACTCTGCAAAACCCGATGTCATTTTAGATGCAAGAAAAGAGTTGTTTTATTTTAAAAATAGCAAAAATGCTGTAAATTGCCCCTATAATAGTGAATCTAAAGGTAATATTGACCTTGTTCCATATACGGAAATACAAAACTATATTACACAAAATGTCGTAATTTGTGATGCTTCGAGCTTTTCAAAGCTAAAATCCGCACTTGGAGAGCATTCTGAAATCAATATTATTAATTTTGAAGAAGATGATATTAATCTTGCTTTGTCATTGTTGAATTTGGCAAAAGAAGTGTTCCAGGGCGCGGCAGATAATTTCAAAATTCCTGAAGGGCAAAATGCACCAAATGAAGATTTTGCCTGGTATACCCTAAAACCCAGGTATATTCAGCCTCCGCCAATACATAAAAAACAATAAAACAATCTTGATAAAGCCTGCAGCTGTAAAGTTTAAACGATAGAATTAATGTAAAGCCAGATATTTATCATTTTCTCTCTGTCTTTTTCAATGATTTTTAACTTTCTTCGGACTTCTTTTCGGATTTTTTCCTCAGATTCTTCATTTGGGAAATTAAAAAGTTCACATGGGCTGATATCAAGCGCATCAATGATTTTTGCAAAACTTTCTGCCGAAGGAAAATTTAATCCCCGTTCAATTCTGCTGTATGAGTTTGGCGAAATGTCTATAATTTCGGATATATACTCCTGGCTGTAGCCCCTGAATTTCCTTATTTTGGCAATGTTTTCGCCTATATATTTTTTAAATTCCGTTCCGTTCACGCATCCATACCTTGTTTTCAATAGTAATTTGTATTCTTTTAAAAAATAACGACGTATTAGTGTTGACACTATACGCAATAAGTCGTATTATAAAATTATAGGTTTTAATTTTGGTGTTTTGCTATTTATATGTTGTTTGTATTCTGCAAAACCCCGGTAAAATCAGAAAAATTGTTTATCTTAAATAAAGGTTACAAAAAATGAAAGAAATTTTGTTTTGCCGTCTTAGGCAGATTTGTGG
>CAJULH010000070.1 GCA_910587175.1 Candidatus Gastranaerophilales bacterium
GCTTTTGAAAATCCTCTACTCTGGTTTTGATAAAATCTTTACCTATAAGCTCATCAGTTTGTGTTAAAAATTTAGAAAAATTGTTAATCTCAAGCACTTTTTGCATAAAATGCTTAGTATAAAAGGAATTAAGGACTCCGCCAACTCCTTGTACTGCGCCGGATAATTTATCCGGGCTGAAACCCGTAAACGATGGGGAATTATTGACTGTATTTTTTGTATTTAAAACATTTTTTGAAAAAGAGGAAGCATCATAACCTTTCATCATTTGAAAGGCGCCTTTATGCCCATAAGTATTGTTAATTATCTTCATCTTTCCCCAAGGTGACTAAGCATATCATAATGCTAAAAATCTGCAGTCGTGTGTATAAAACACATAAACAAAAATACTTGCTAATTTTAATCATTTTTTGTATTTTTGTTAAATATTTGTCTTAACATTAAAAATAAATTATTCTGTAATTATGCTAATCACTGGAAAAATAGTCATTGTAGATGATGAAGCTATGGTAACAAAAACCCTCAAAACCTTGCTAAAGATTGAGGGGTTTTCCAATGTAAACACATTTAACGATACGGATTCTGCTCTTGAATATATACAAGAGAATGCTTGCGACTTAATAATTTCAGACTTTATTATGCCAAAAATGAACGGTATTGAGTTTTTATCAAAAGCAAAACAGATTCATCCGGATACAACGCAGATTTTGCTTACAGGCTATGCCGATAAAGAAAATGCTATCCGCGCAATAAATGAACTTGGTATATTTAAATATATTGAAAAGCCGTGGATAAATGATGATATCATTCTGAACATCAAAAACGGTATTGAAAGAACGCGGTTAAAAGGACAGCTGAAAAATAAAATAGAAGAATTGGAAATTGCAAACAAAAAGCTTGAAGAATATTCAAAATCACTTGAAGAAAAAGTTGAAGAAAGAACAAAAAGCTTAAACGTTTCAAATTTAAAATTAAACACAATTATAGAAAATCTTGCAGACGGACTTGTTATGTTTAATTCAAACAATGTAATAGTCCAGGCAAACTCAAGGGCAAAAGAACTTTTCTGTTCAGATAAAAATTCAATTGAAGGCAAAAATTTCTTTGAACTTATAATAAACGAGAAGAATAAAAGAATAAAAAAAGATGAAAAAACCCTGAGAGATTTTAGCATCATAGATTATAAAGAAAATAGAAAAATCCCGGTTGAAATAAACATTGCAGATGTAAAGATTGAAAATGAAGATTTCAAAATTGCCCTCATTCGGGATATAACCTTCCAAAAAGAAAACGAAAGACTGAGGGATGATTTTATTGCAACCTTAACCCATGACCTCAGGACACCGCTTTTAGCCTCTATTAATGCTCTTGATTTTGCATTAAACGGTGAGCTTGGAGAGTTAAACAGCGAATTAACAGAACTTTTATCTGTTATGAAAAAAAGCTCCGAAGATATGCTGGGGCTAGTGAATGCGCTTTTAGAAGTATACAGATATGAATCCGGCAAACTTTTCCTTTGTAAAACACAATTTAGTTTAAACGAACTTATTGAAGACTGCACAAAAAAGCTTGAGCCTCTTTTAAAAGCGGATAATCTTAAATTTGATTTTATAAATGCAGCATCCGATATCACTATAAATGCGGATAAAAATGAAATAAGAAGAGTGATTTCAAACCTTCTTGGAAACGCAATAAAGCACAGCAAAAAAGATGGCGTGATAAAAATAGAGCTTTCAACAGAAAACAAAGATGCGCGCGTTAATATTATTGACTTTGGCGAAGGATTAAGTAAAGAAGACATAGAAAAACTGTTTAAAAGATTTTCACAAGGAACAAGCAAAAAACGCTCCGCATCAACAGGTCTTGGTTTGTATCTTTCAAGACAGATTATAGAAGCGCACCAGGGGCAAATTTTTGCACAAGGTGAATTAGGCAAAGGCTGCACTTTCAGTTTTATTTTAAAAAATTCAATTGTTGAAAAACAGGCGGTATAATGATAAGCACCGAAACAGAACAAAATATTTCAAAAGATACCATTAAAATTTTACTTGTTGAAGATCATATTATGGCAAGGATGGGTACTGCTTTATTTATAAAAAATAACCCGGAATTTGCATTAATAGGACAGGCAGAAGATGGCATGCAGGCTATAGATTTGGCTTTGCGCCTGAAGCCCGATGTTATTTTGATGGATATCGGTTTACCCAAAATTGACGGCATTGAAGCCACAAAAAAAATTAAAGAAAGCGGTTTGGAGGCATCCATATTAATGCTCACATCCAGAGAGAGTGAGGAAGATGTCTACGCTGCGCTAAGTGCCGGCGCTGACGGATACATTATGAAAGGCTCAAACCTTGAAACCCTTACAAATGCTATAAAATCCGTAAACAGTAAAGCCGGGTGGCTTGACCCTATGATTGCAAGGATTGTGCTCGGCAACATTCAAAACGGAAATAATATCAGTACAAAGAAAGAAAAGGGCGAAAACAACAGCTACGGACTTACAAGAAAAGAACTTGAGGTCCTTTCGTTGATTTCTGACGGACTTTCAAATAAAGAAATTTCGAAAAAACTTGTAGTCTCCATTTCCACTACAAAAGCACATGTACATAATATTTTACAAAAACTATACCTCGAAGACAGAACCAAAGCCGCAATTAAAGCCCTAAAAGAAGGTTTAATATAAAGATGAAAAAGGCATGGAACAGCCCAAAAAAGAGTTTTTTCGCCCTTTTCTTTGTGTTGATTATGTTACAGCAGGATGTTTGGGCATTTAAGCTGCCGGATATGCCGTGGAGCGATGCTTATAAGCTAAAAAAACTGCAGGAAGAACAGGAAAAAGAAACTGAACCAATGGTGCAAACGGTTCAGGAATGGGAGGAGAGGGCTACTGACATTAAAATGGAGCATAGAATTTCAGAGCCCTATAAAGAACCGCCAAATCCAAAACTTGTTGAAAAACTTGACCCCCAGACTTTCTTTGAAAAATATAATTCAGCTCCCGGCTCAAGAGAGTTTAGCCTTGAAAAATTAAAAATAAATAAAAGCGCACGCTCACAAGGAGTTGTCAGTCCTGATTTTAAACTGATGGCATACACAGAATGCTATTATCACCCGTCAAACAGACAAACCGCATCAGCATTTTTCATATATCCGCTTGACACATCTAAAGGGAAAAAACAGCGCGTTCTTGATGCCAACGTTTTTGCGGGCGCAAAAAAAACGCCTCTCATATCAACAACAAATGAAACTTTAAAAGAATTTTTGTTCTCAAGTTTTACAGTTGTAGACTGGTCAAAAGATGCTAAACGAGTACTTTTAAAGGAAAAAATAGGTTCAGAAATTGATGGCGTTTATCAAACAAATATATGGGTGTATTTTTTGGATGAAAAATCCGACACCAATGATAAAATATCCAACAAAGAAAATAGCAAAAGCACTTCCGGGGGAAATAAAAATTCCAAAAACGAAGGTTTAATTTACCCATATGGCAGAAAATACGAAAGATTAAACAATACCATTAAACAGTACTGGTTTTATACAGATAAACTAAACTTAAACCATTACAGATGGGACGTTAAACCTCTTGGCTTTCTGGCAGAAAATGAAAATATTATAGTATGCATAGCGCATACTTACGATGAAAAAAACAGAGAACACATCTTTCTTGGCAGCTGGAGTATAGATATTTTAACAGGAGAGGTAAACTTGCTTTCAACTTCAGCTTCAGATAATTTTGAAATTTCTACAAATGGTCTTGTAATCAACAAAAGGTTGCCGTAATTCGTCTTTAATGTATTGATTTCAAACAGCGGCTATCAACAGCTCTATATTTTTATGTAGACAGAAAAAAGACTGACACCGGCTTGCGCATCTAAAATCTAAAAAAAGGGTGCTGAGGTTACACATAAAAACAGCACCCGAAAGTTGTTTTATCGTTTAAAATTAATTATTCCACTCAATCACTACCATACCGTTAGCACCTCTGCCTCCCTGATATGCAGCACCATCTTTAACTGCTCCACCTC
>CAJULH010000071.1 GCA_910587175.1 Candidatus Gastranaerophilales bacterium
TATTCGGCTAAAACTTTATCAAGCTTTGCCTGACGTCTGTCTTGTCCTTCAAATTTTATCATATTATTTTTCCTTATATTTTTACTTTAACTGTCATGCTGGAATTTATTCTTTTCTTGGGTCAACTTTTTTTACAGCTTCATCAAATCTGCCATATGTGCCGATATTTTTTTCAAAAGCTTCTTTCGGGTCAACGCCTTTTTTAATTTGTTCCATCATTTTGCCAAGGTGTACAAATTTATAGCCAATAATTTCATTGTTTGCATCCAAACCAAGTTCTAAAATATATCCTTCAGCAACTTCAAGATATCTTGGACCCTTTTGTTTGGTAGAGAAAATTGTACCAACCTGGGATCTTAAACCTTTACCAAGATCTTCCAAGCCGGCACCAACAGGCAGACCGTTTTCTGAAAATGCAGTCTGTGTTCTACCGTATACGATTTGAAGAAACAGTTCTCTCATTGCAACATTGATAGCATCACACACAAGGTCAGTGTTTAAAGCTTCAAGAATTGTTTTTCCCGGAAGTATTTCACCTGCCATAGCAGCAGAGTGTGTCATACCGGAGCAACCAAGAGTTTCAACAAGAGCTTCCTGAATAATACCGTTTTTGACATTTAAAGTAAGCTTACATGTACCTTGTTGCGGTGCACAACATCCACAACCATGGGTAAGACCTGAAATGTCTTCGATTTTCTTTGCCTTTGTCCAGTCTCCTTCTTGAGGAATTGGAGCAGGCTCACCTTTTACACCCCTAGCTATAGGGCACATTTGCTCAACTTCGTGAGAAATTTGTATTGTACTCATATTTGTATCTCCCTCTCCAGAGTAATAATTCATGCTAAGCTTATTGTACTATGTCAAGCAGAAAAAGCAAAAAATCTTAAATTTTTAGCAAAAAAAATTTTGTTTAGGTTTTAAAAGTATATTATAAACCGGGATATTTATATAAAGAGGTAAAAATGAGAATAAGCTTTAATCCTGCACAATTTAGCTTAAAACAAAATAATTTTATAAATTTTCGTGCCAAAGGTGCTTCATTAAATAATGTTGGCAATCCTGTTAATGAGCAGGCTGATGCATATTTATCCAGAAAAGAAAGATATCTGGCAGAACAAAACGAATATAGTATTGACGCTAAAACCAGACAAAGTAAGCTTGGCGTTACTGAATATGACAGGATGGATTTCTGGAATAAAGAGTATCTGCAAAAAAATATAACCGTTGAAATTGCTGATGCAGCTGAAGTCAACGCACATCTTGGTTTTAAATTAAAGAACAGTCTTGATAAAAAATATGGAAGAGACGAATACATATTTATCTCAGTAGGAGTACCTGCTTCATTAATCGGAAAAGCAGTTGAATCAGCCGGAGCAGAAGTAAGATATATTCCCGTTCCGCAGGAAAAAGGCTGGATGTATAGTTTTAGCGATAAGGATTATAAACTTTTTGGTAATTTTTTAAGAAAACAAGAAATAAGCAAACAGGCAATGGATTCTTCTTCTAAAAAATATCTGTTTTATGATTGCAGCAATGATTACAAACAAACACAAAGATTAGAAGATATGCTGGTCACCAAATATAATCTTCCCAAGGAAAAAATGGAATTTAGAAATCTTAGTGAAGATTTGAGAGGCTTAAGAGCAGATAGCGGGCTTATAGAAGGTTACATAAAAGATTATTTGCAACAAAGGCAGCGCAGAGAAAAATTTACAAGTATATCACACTTGCCTTGCCGTAATCTTAAACCGGAAAACTTTGAACCATGGAACATTACAAGACACCATGAAATGCCGGTTAAATTATTTAATTTTCTTGTTATGTCAAAGCTAAATGAGATAGGCAGACTTGAAAATAACCCGCGAAATGATGTTACATTATAAAATGTATTAATGACAAAGCGCATGGGCGAAGATTTCACCAACCAAATGATTATACTTTCTTCCGTCATCTTTGGCAAATAAGTTTTCATGGTGGCTTTTTGGTGTTCCATCAATTGAATACGAAGGATTAGTCATCATAAGATGGTGCGTGTTGGTATCATATCTTAATGGAAATATGTCATGCATCTGCATAAAACTTGCAAGTTTATCCGAAGGCATATTATTTGCAAACAGAGAAGCTCTTATTCTGTTTAACCTTTCTTCATAGCTGGCACCGCCGGTGTCATTGTCGTTAGAAACCTCAACACCCGGAGCATATTCTCTGTTATATTTTGTTTTTTCTGACCAGTATTTTACTGATTCAAAATCATTTGCATCTACAAATGCAGTACCCGATGTAAGTCCCAGATTTTTATATCGGTCAAAATCGCCTGTACTTTTTTCACCAATAAAACTAATACTAAAGGAACCGGAGCGTGCACGGATTTCATTTAAAATATATTGCATTTGCGCATAACCCGGCAGCCTGCCAACACCTGTATAGTGTTCACACTCAAAACCGCCAATATGTTTTGCAGAATCAATATACATAGCCTCAAACCCAAGTTTCATAAGCTTTACGCATTCATTTATGAATAGCTCCTGATGTTCATAATTATCCCAATTAAAAGGAATATCTTCATTTTCGCCTGTAGCAATTTTTAATTGTCCTTCAGATATAACAATTCTAAACCCTGTTTTAAGCCCCCTAAAATGTGCCAGGTCATTAAAAGCCTTAAACTGTTCTTCAGCAGAAATTTTATCAGTGATATTATCGCAAATTATATTCTTGCTGTAGCAGCCTCCAAGTCTTATCCCGTATATAGAATTTTCTTCAAACGGACCTTTATTATATCCATCGCCATAAATATTTGGAAAAATTTGGGATAAAATAACACAATTTGCCCAGCTTTTTGCAGAAGGAGGTATTGCAGGTAAAAGCTTTATGGCAGACAGGATACCATTCTTGCATAAATTGCCTTGCATTTCGGCAATTGCCCGGTTATTTATTTCTATATAATTTGCGCTTCTTCCCCATGTATCTCCATAATTTGGCGAGTATACCGGGTTTGGAAATTTTTTATAAAACGTATGGCATTCACAAAGTGTTACTATAGAATTTATTGTATCCTTTATACTTCTTGATAGTAATTCAACAGGCAGGATGTTTGCAACCCATTTTTTAAAACACTCGGTACCAATGCCGTTATATATATGCTCCCTTGTCCAGGCGTCTTCGCATAGTTCTGTTTCATATCCAAGTGCCATCAATAATCTGTCAACTGAAGAAAAATTTCTCATAGCTATATTATTTTAAAGCAGCGATATGAAAAATTAATTATACCATTTGGCAATTTTAAGGTTTTTTGGAGTATAATCATTCTTATTCAATAAATGAGGGCGACTATGCACGGCAAAAGCGAAACCGAACCTTGGAGAGAATCCAGCGTCAAAGCTTTAATACCTTTTGTTGTTTTTGTTATTTTTTATTTCGGATTTTCAATTATAACAAGAG
>CAJULH010000072.1 GCA_910587175.1 Candidatus Gastranaerophilales bacterium
TACATATTTCTTACCCATTTTTTATCAACATCGCGTGCAACATCTCTTGCAAAAGCGGTGTAGACGTATCTGTCTGCAAGCACTATAAACCCGGCTTTCATAGCAGGAATAATTACCTTTTCAAGACGGTCGGCAAAATCTACCGCATGAAGAAGAGAAAACGTACGCCCGGAGAGAAGATTTTTCTTCTTTGCACGTTTTGTAGTTTCAGATATAAGGTCAGAAGAATTCCAGCAGGTTAAAATTACATCCAGATTCTTGGATTTAAGCCAGCTATACAATAAATCAAGCTGCGTAGATTTACCGCTGCCATCTATTCCCTCAACACAAATAAGTACGCCTTTCAGGTCATGGTTTTTACTAAATCTTAACATTTTGTACCTTGTTTTTTAATGCCCTTTGTTAATAATAATATAAGTAATAATCGATATTTGCAAACTAATTTAAAGATTGGCGGAGAAAATGACAAACAACACAGCGGGTTTATTTAAAAAATCTTTTAATATAGTAAAGGATAACCCATTCATTACACTATACTTTGTATTATATTTAATTGTCTTATTTTTAATAATTCCTGTAATGCTTGCAGGAAGGAACCTTTTTATATCAAGTATCCTGGGTGTACTCATCCTGCTTTTAAGCTGTGCTTTTATGGCAGGGTGGTTTGGAATGATAAAGACTGCAACTGTTGCCTACCAGGAAGACAGAACTCCCGAAGAAAAGCTGAATGAAGCAATAAGGCTTAAAAATAATTTCTTTTGCAGTGTTTCAAACTATATTTTACCTGTTATTGCAGGATTTGTGGGTCTTATTGCTCTTTTGTATGTTCAATCTTACATTTCAGATGTTTTATTCGGAAAGATTGACTACATTTCTGCAGAACTTTCAAAATTTGCAAATGATGCGGAAGGATTCAGAAATTATCTTATAAATATGCCTAAAGAAACCTGGGCTGTAATCTTTAAAAAGGGTATATTCACATACCTTGTATGCAGTTTTCTGACAATGTTGTATCTTTTCTGGGCAGCAAGTTTATATTTAAACAAACAATGCTCGCAAAATCCTTTCCTTGCCCTTGTAAATTCAATCAAAGCAATGTTTAAGAAATTTTTTGAGTCAATTTTAATCTTTATATTCTTAATAGTTTTAAACTTTGTCCTAATTTCAGTTCAGGGATATTACATAGAAAATGTTGTGATTTCTTTTATTACAATGATATTAAGGATTTATTTTGCAGCATATATTATTGTGCTAATATTTGACTTATATGAAGAAAGCCAAAAAGATATGCCCTCTGATTGTTGTGACAGGGCCGACTGCATCAGGAAAGACGGCGCTCTCGATTAATCTTGCAAAAAAAATTGATGCTGAGATAATCTGCGCTGATTCAAGAATCGTCTATAAAGGTTTGGATATTGTGAGTGCAAAACCTTCCATTCAGGAAATGGAAGGAATTTTGCATCATTTAATAGATATAAAAACACCTGTGGGCGAACCATACAGCGCGGGCGATTTTTGTATTGATGCAAAAAAAAGCATTGAAGAAATAAGGGAAAAGAATAAACCTGTAATAATAACAGGCGGCACTTGGTTTTATATAAAGTGTCTTTTGGATGAAAAAATGCTGCCTGAAATTTCTCCCGATGTTAATTTAAGAAAAGAACTTGAAACTCTTGATAACATCACTCTGTGGCAAATGCTTGAAAAGAGGGACAAAAAAAGGGCGGAAAAAATTCACCCAAATAATAAAGAGAGGGTAATCCGGGCATTAGAAATGGCAAAAAAACTTAAAGGTGAAATTTCAAATGCAGAAAGGGCGAAAAACACAGAATGTGAAGCAATTTGGTTTGCAAATGATTTTATAGAAGAAAAAAACCGTGAAGAACTTTACAAAAGAATTGATACAAGGGTGGATAATATGGTATCGGAAGGGCTTTATTATGAGTGGGAAAGAATGACCTCAATCTATGGCAGGACAAAGGTTTTAGAAAACACCATAGGATATAAGGAATTTTTTGAACTTGAAGATGGCGAATATTCAAGCGTAAACGAAGCCATAGAAAAAATTAAGCAAAGAACAAGAAACTTTGCAAAGCGGCAATTAACATTTTTTAAGGGTGAAAAAAAGATTATAAGGGCAAATGATGCAGATGAGATTTTAAGATATCTGGACGAGTTTTAGCATAATTAATGTTCACCAATTAAAGTTTTAGAACCAAAAGAATCATCGTAACTTAACAAAACTCAATCTTTATAGCAATTTTCGGGTCTGTTTTGTTTTATTAAATTTGTGTATTAAAAATTGTGAAGGTATAATTTAAAACCAATGACAGCAGGCATTAATCCTGGTTTTCAACCGAATTACCAATATAATCAGGGACAAAACCCCACATATATGCAGCAGCCTGCAATGCAATATGCTGCAAACAATCAAATGCAGCCTCAATACCAGCCGCAAACACAACAAACCACACAAGCATACCAGCAAAATTACCCCCAGGAAAATTATGCCTATCCGCAAACTCCGGGTATTGTAAACTATGTGACGCCTCCTGTTCAAAACCAGTTAAACGCAACGGCAGCACAAAATTCATATCCCTCAGCATATCCCGGAATGCAGGCACCATCTGCTCCGCAAGGGCAGCCGCAGGCTTTATCCAACATCCCTGTTGAACAAAACCCTTTAAATATGAATTCAGGCATGAACGCCCAAATGCCTGCCCCAAACATGCAGGACGGACAGTCTTCCGGCGCTATGAACGCCCAGGCACCAGCAGATAACCAGGGTTTAAATCTTGGTGTTGTAGATGCTCCTGAAAACTTTTCAAAAACACCTGTAATGGATGAATTAAACCGCAGAGGACAGTCAAGCCAAAAGGCATCTGTGCCGAATTTAAGAAACAAAAAAACATTCACCTTGGGAAACGTAAGTGCTGCCTGCACTGCGGGTTCTCTTTTAATAATTTTAACTATGGCACTTACAAAAATTGTGAAATTAATCAAACATAAGTAGGACATACTTGCTTAAATCATATATTATGACCTATAATAAATTCATTAGGTTAATATTTTGATTAGGAAAGATTTAACAAGTTATGAAAAAATATGCTTTTACATTGGCTGAAAC
>CAJULH010000073.1 GCA_910587175.1 Candidatus Gastranaerophilales bacterium
TATGGATTTCAGACGGGGAAAAGCCTTAAACTTTAAAAATATTAAAAAGCTTGTGCCGTTTAGTTTTGTAAAAAAGTTTCTGAATTTATTTAAGAATAATGTCTAATTTTTTAAAATTAAATAGTCTTTTAGTATAGCAGGTTAAACTACCCTTTCAGATATTTTTTTATGCCTTGAAAGTTTTTAAACTTTTATTAAGACAAACATTTTAAGGGAGTGTCTTTATGCTAATAGAGAAAAGATTTCAAGAAAATGAAAACTATGCACTACTGGAGTTTCACAATGTTGCGAAAGAAACTATCCCGTGGCTGGAGTGTCTTGCAGGCGAATACCATTGTAAAGTTGAAAAAAAGGAATGGAGAAGCAAATACAATAATTATGTTGTTTATGATTATGAACCATTTTGTTCTGAAGGATTTGAAATTACAGTCACGCTTTCTTGCAAAACACCTGAATTTTTAAACTTTGTAAGATATTTATACGAAGAAAAGATGCAGGTGATAAATTATTTAAATGATTGTGTTATGTTATAGAGATTTGTTCACACTATCTTCTACGTTTCGGATTTTTAACGGAGGCTTAATTTTGCCTCCGTTTCACTTATTTGTCAAAACCATGATATAATTTCTTTAGGAAATCTGTATGGTAAAGAAGTTAAACATAGCATTCATTTGGCATTTTCACCAGCCCATCTACCAGGAAAATTATAATGAAGACTTTTTGATGCCCTGGGTAAGATTGCACACCTCAAAAGACTACTATGATATGCTTTGGCGTATCGAAAATTTCAAAAACATAAAGCTGAATTTTAATATTTCCCCGGTTCTGGTAGGCTCTGTAGAAAGATACCTAAACGGCGCACATGATATTCATTCAAGGCTTTTGATAAGCGATGTCGAAGCATTAAGCATTGAAGATAAAAACTTTATTTTGCAGCATTTTTTTGATGCAAACTACGCCAATATGATATTAAAAAGACCATACTATGCAAGCCTTTATAACAAAAGATATTCAAAAGATAATATCAATCCTGATGCCTTTGATAATCAGGAATATGCTGATATTATGGCAAATTTTACCCTTTGTTGGATTGATAAAAAGTTTGTTGAAATGTTCCCGAATCTTCAAAAATTGATGGATAAAGAAAAAGATTATACTCTTGAAGACAGAAAAGAAATTTTTAATATCCAACTTGAAATATTTAAAAAATTGCCGGATTTATATAAAAAATATCAATCCCAAGGCAGAATTGAAATTTCTACAAATCCTTTCTACCATCCGATTTTACCCCTGCTTTTGGACATAAACGAAGACAAGTATCAATATTCAGAAAATCTTCCGCAAAAATCAAAACTTATGGAGGAAGACGCACTTGAACAAACCATAAAGAGCCTGGATAAGTTTGAATCTTTCTTTGGCAAAAGACCAAAAGGCATTTGGCTCCCGGAACAATGTATCAGCAAAAAAGCCGTGCAAATGCTCTCTAAACTTGATATAAAGTGGACTGTTGCAGATGAGGGCATACTTGCAAATTCTATACACAAAGAGTTTACCAGAGATTTTGAAGGAAACCTTGAAGACCCGTTTGACCTTTGTATAAACTATAAAATAAATGATGCCAAAACAAATATTATATTTGCTGATTCATTCTTTGCAAACCTTGTAGGCTTTGGTTATGGAAACTACGAAGGGGAAATTGCCGCAAATGATTTTTATGAAAAAATAAAAACCATTCAAAACAAACTTGAAAATTCACCAAAAGAAGAGCATCTTTTAACAATTGCAATGGATGGAGAAAACTGTTGGGAAAGCTACGCAAATGACGGAGATGAATTTTTAAACACCCTGTATTCTTTAATAGAAAATGATTCTACACTTGAAACTGTTCTTGTAAGCGAATTTTTGGAAAAATCAGAACCTGATATTCTGGAAGATTTATCTTCAGGAAGCTGGATAAACAGAAATTTTGACCTTTGGATAGGCGAACCCACAAAAAATGTTGCCTGGCTATACCTTGATAAAACAAGAACAAAACTTGAAGAAGTAAAAGAAAAACTTTTATCTGAAGCTAAAAATATCAAAGCTAAAAAATCTGCGGAAGAACTTATAGATAAAGGAAAACAGGAAATATTCATTGCCCAGGGGTCAGACTGGTTTTGGTGGTATGGCGAACCGAACGAATCCGGTAATGACCATATTTTTGATTACCTCTTCAGGGCACACTTAAAAAATGTTTACAAAATATTAAATGAACCGCATCCGGGATACCTTGATATTCCATTGATTTCAATAATAGGAAAACCGGTTCGCGAACCAAGAAGACCAATAACGCCTGTGATAGACGGTACAATCAATGACCACATTGATAATTGGGCAGATGCCGGATATATCTTCCTTCCCGACAGCCCCACATTTTCCGCCGACAAAACCATAAAGGGCATATATTTTGGTAATGACGAAACCAACGCTTATTTTAAATTTGAATTAAACAAAAAAAATATTACAAATTCAAAATATTTTTTACGAAATCAGATTTTCATATATTTCAGAAGCGAAACCCAAGACACATTGAGCCCTGTGCGCACAGTAAGCAGAACAGAAAACATTTATCCGATTATTGAAAACCAGTTTACCCATGAAGTTTATTTTTCTTTCAATGATACGGAAATGCTGCCGCTTTCTCTTGCAAAGTCTACCTTTGGAGGATTGTGGATTTCCCAGCTTTTAAAAAGAGTGAATTATGCATACAGAGACACTATTGAAATCGCTGTTTCTTTTGAAGATTTAGGTATCAGCCCCGGTGAAACTGTTGAGTTTTGTATCATAGCTGCAACAAAAGGTATTTTAAATGAAGTTTACCCGCAGGATGTACTTTTGACCCTTACAAGATAATTTTATTTGAAAATCAAAATACAATATGTTATATTTTTAATTAAGAAATTGTTTTATCTAATTTGAAATTGTTTTATCGTTAAAAAAGGTTACAAAAAATGAAAGAAATTTTGTTTTGCCGTCTTAGGCAGATTTGTGG
>CAJULH010000074.1 GCA_910587175.1 Candidatus Gastranaerophilales bacterium
GTACATTAGAGATATTTAGCGAATGTATAAAGCGAGTATGTTTGAAACCCTGCCTCCTTTAGCTTAAGGCAGGGTTGAGTTTACGAGCAATAAAAAATGAGCTTAATAGCTCTTTGTACGTTGCAGGCCCGGTATTAAAAAACATATAAGGGGGCGGAACTGTTGTAATATAGAGCGTTTAACACCAGTGTTCAATCCATGAAATCCTTTCATTCCGAGAGTTTTGGCCTCAGGGACACGGTCCCGTCTATGACCCCCATTGAGCCTTTGAACCTTCGCCCCCAAGCCTCTTTTGCGGTCCCTTCAACCAAAACTCTCTCTATTTCAGGATTTAGAGCAAGCCGGTTGATTTGTAATAAGATTTAGGGCGGATTGGTTGAAATTGTCAGGCGGTGCCTGACCTACGAGTTTTTGTTGCAATGGCAGATAATAAAAAAGTTTTGGCGAATTATCCTGCAGAAAGGATTTTTAGGGTTTCTTTTAAAAGTTCTTCACTGTTGTCTTTTTCAATAATTCCGGCACAGTGCTCAATTGCACCCATATATTCATTCTGGCTGTAGCCAAGAGATTGTAAAACGCCTTGCACTTCCTTTATGGTTTCTTTTGAAAGTTTGCTCTTTGCGCTTGCAATACCGGAAACTTTGTCTTCCATAATGTTTGAAATTACATCCTGGTTTGTGAGTTTTCCTTTAAGCTCAAGTATAATTTTTTGTGCAAGCTTCGGTCCGACACCTTTTGCGCGGGAAATGAGCTTGTAATCCCCCTCAAGCACCGCATTAATGAGTTCGGAGCCTGAAAATTCATCCAGCAAAACCATACCCACTTTTGTGCCTATACCTGAAACAGAGGTCAAAATGTCGAATATTGCCCTGTCTTCTTTGTATTTAAACCCCGCAAGATACATTGTGTCTTCTTTGTGGATAAGTTTTGTGTATAAAATTGTGTCGACACTTGTATTTTCAGCGGAAACCTCCCCCAAAAGAGAGGCTGTTCTTGCATTTATAAGGAATTTATACCCTATTCCGTTATTTTCAATCACAGCAGTATCCGAATTTTTAAAAACAAGCTGTCCTTTTATATAATCATACATAAAGCTTTTTCCCCAGTTTTTCAAGCGTTTCGAGGTCTTCTTTAGGCTCAATTCCGATGGTTGTGAGGTAATTTCCAATTAGTATACCATTCACAGCATAATTTAAAGCCTTTTCCATATTCTCTTTTGAAAGACGCAGTTTTCTGCCGCCGGCAAAACGCACAACAGACTTTGGATTTGCAATTTTAATCACTGCAAGTGTCCTTAAAATATGTTCTTCATCAATTTTATCACCGTAATTTTCAAACGGCGTACCTTTTATCGGGGTTAAAATGTTTACAGGAATTGAATCAGGTTTAATTTCAGCAAGGTTCAATGCCATTTCAACACGCTGCTCAATGCTCTCGCCCATCCCGATAATAACTCCGGAGCAGATTTCAATACCTGCCTCTTTTACAAAATTAATAGTTTGAATTCTGTCTTCAAATGTGTGCGTAGTGGTAATTTCAGGGTGATAGCTTCTTGATGTATTTATATTATGATGATACCTGACCAAACCCGCTTCTTTAAACTGAAATGCCATCTCGCGCGTCAAAAGCCCAAGGGAGGCACAGCTTTTAAGTCCAAGTTTGTTTATTTCCTTTATCATTCCACACATAACAGGCATATCAGCTTTTGATGGTCCCCTGCCTGATGTTACTATTGCAAAACGGGTTGTACCGTTTTCTTTTGCTTCTTTAGCCGTTTTTATAACATCTTCAACCGCAACCAAAGGATGGGTAAAAATATTTGTCATATAATGAGAGCTCTGTGCACAGTATCTGCAGCTTTCAGAGCATTTCCCCGTTCTTGCCGAAATAAGCGAACAAAATTCAACTGTATCTGAATTGTATCTTTTTGCTTCGTTTAATAATTCGTCTAAGGGTGAATTGTATAGTTTTAAAAGTTCTTTTTCACTGATTGCAGTGTTGCCTAAAGTAGTGCGCATCTTCTCTCCAATTGTCTTTTGTATTATTTTTCTTCCGCTTTTTGAGCTCCGTTATATATTTCAAGCATTTTTTTGGATTCTTTTTCTTTGTTTAAAAATTTATATGCATAGGCAAGGTTTAAATAAAAATCCTTATCATCATTTTTAAGATAAATCGCTTTAATTAAATTTTTCTTCGCCTTTTCATAGTTGCCCGTTCTTAAATAAAGGGTGCCTAAATTGTAATAAGAATACGGAAATTCTTTATTGTATTTTATTGCAAGCAAAAGATTTTTTTCTGCAAGCCCGTATGCTTTCTTTTCAAGGAAGATGCATCCTAAATTATAATATGCTTTATAATATTCGGGGTTTATAATTAAAGCCTTATTTAAGTTTTCAACAGCTTTGTCCGTATCTTTTCTGTCTTCGTAAATATTTGCAATAATTACAAACACTTCTTCATCTTTTTTATCCAAAGGAAGGTTATTTAAAAGTTTCAAGGCTTCCGTACCGTTATTTGTATTATAAAGAGCGTAAGCCTGGGTTTTTATATCTATATCATCAGCAGCAAAGGACGGAAGAGTTAAAAATCCGGCAAATAAATATACAATAATACCAATTTTTTTCAGTTTTAAAATATTTATCATAATAAAGCCATCCTCTGTTTACACTAAAATAGTAACATTTATTTAATTTGTTTTGCAACTGATTATTTTTAAAGTATAATCTTTTGGTAAAACTATAGTTTAAAAAACTCAAAGAGTAAATATATGAATCAGTTATATGATCCAA